>NZ_CBCRXM010000003.1:233004-310505 GCF_965137005.1 Sphingomonas antarctica
CCGCCGCCGCTNTNGCCACCGCCGCCGCCACCGAAATCACCGCCGCCGCCACCAAAGCCGCCACCGCCGCCTTCGTCACCGAAACCATCGCGCTTGTCACGACCACGCCCACCGCGATCGCCGCGGCCACCCTTGTTGAAACTCATATTAGTTCTCGTATTCCCGTCTGCTCGCCCGCGTCCCATCTCACGAACCGTTGCCCCGGACGCGGGGCAGAATCGATTCGCAGCGCAAAAACCCAGTGCGCCAGACTCGCGCGTAACGGAAAAACCGCTTTGCTGCGAGCCTTTTCCGAATGCGCCGCCTGTGCCACTAGGCGCCGGACATGACCGACATCCTGACCCTCGCCACCGATCCCGCGATCTGGCTTGCCCTCGTCACGCTGGTGGTGATGGAAGTCGTGCTCGGCATCGACAATCTGGTGTTCATCTCGATCCTGTCGAACAAGCTGCCCGAGGCCGACCGCGCCAGGGTCCGTCGTTTGGGATTGGGCCTCGCGCTCGTGATGCGGCTGGTGCTGCTGTCGGCCATTGCGTGGATCGTCGGGCTGACCGCGCCGGTGATCGATCTGGGCCTGACCGGCCCCCTGGGCGCGCATGGCGAGCCGGCGTTCGAGACCGCCTTGTCGTGGCGCGACCTGATCCTGATCGCCGGCGGGCTGTTTCTGCTGTGGAAAGCGACACGCGAAATCCACCACAGCGTCGATGGCGGCACCGACGGCGCGCATGGCGAGAAAAGCGTGGTGCAGCTGACCCTGACCGCGGCGATCGTACAGATCGTGGCGCTCGACATCGTGTTTTCGATCGACTCGATCCTGACGGCGGTGGGGATGACCGACCATCTGCCGGTCATGGTGACGGCGGTGCTGATCTCCGTCGGGCTGATGCTGGTCGCGGCCAATCCGCTGGGCGATTTCATTGCGAAAAACCCCAGCGTGGTGATGCTGGCGCTCGGATTTTTGCTGATGATCGGGATGGTGCTGATCGCCGAAGGGTTCGGGGCGCATGTGCCGAAAGGGTATATCTACACCGCGATGGGCTTCTCCGGGGCGGTCGAAGGGCTCAACATCTGGGCGCGCCGTCGCAAGGGTACCATCGCATGACCGTCCATTTTCACGAAGAAGATCTGCCCGCAGGCGTCCTCGCGCCCGGACCGGTGGCGGTCGACACTGAAACCATGGGCCTGCATCCGGCGCGCGACCGGCTGTGCGTCGTGCAGATTTCGGACGGCGGCGGCGATGAGCATCTCGTCCGCTTTGGCCCACTCAGCGATTACGCCGCGCCCAATCTGAAAGCGGTGCTGGCCGATCCGGCGCGGCTCAAACTCTATCATTTCGGGCGGTTCGATATTGCTTCGATCCAGGCTTATCTCAGGGTCGTCGCGGCACCGGCTTATTGCACGAAGATCGCGTCGCGATTGGTGCGGACCTATACCGATCGCCACGGGCTGAAGGAAATCGTCCGCGAAATCCTGCAGACCGATTTGTCCAAGGCACAGCAATCGTCCGACTGGGGCGCGCCCGAGCTGAGCGATGCCCAGCGCGACTATGCCGCGTCGGATGTGCGTTACCTTCACCGCTTGCGCGACGCGCTGAACATCCGGTTGATCCGCGAAAACCGCATGGAATTGGCGCAGGCGTGTTTCGATTTCCTGCCGGCGCGCGCCGCGCTCGATCTGGCCGGGTGGCCCGAGGTCGATATCTTCGCGCATGTCTGAGCTGGCGATCCAGACGCGCGATACGCGCCGCGTCTGGGCGCGGCCGGGGGGCAGCCACGACCGGATGGTGCGCACGCTGAACCGCGTCCTGCCGGTGTTCATCGGCGCGCTGGTCGCGGTTCTGGTCGTCGCGCCATTGGCCAAGCGCAACGAGATCAGTTTCGTCCTCGCCAAGGACAAGGTCGATATGGCCAAGGAACGCATGCGCCTGACCCGCGCCACTTATCGCGGGGAGGACGATCAGGGACGGCCGTTCAGCCTCGACGCCGGATCGGGGGTGCAGGCCAGTTCGAAAGTGCCGGTGGTTCAGCTCAACGATCTGTCGGCGCGGATCGTGCTCGACGACGGCCCCGGTGTGCTCCGCGCGCCCGCCGCCCATTACAATATGGATCAACGGCAGCTGCAGGTTGACGGTCCGATGACCTATCAGTCGCAGGGCGGCTATCGCCTGGAAACGCGTGACGTGATGGCGAGTTTGGCGGGAAAAAGCCTGTCGAGCGACAAGCCGGTACAGGGCAAGATGCCGCTGGGCGCCTTTTCGGGCAACAGGATGAGCGCGGACCTAAACAGCCGGACCGTGATCCTGTCCGGCGGTGCGCGCTTGCACATCGTGCAGGGCGCGGCCAAGGGGCGGTGATGCGCCAGCTTATCGCCGTGATGCTCCTGTGCAGCGCCCAAATGGCGGGCGCGCAGGCGCTCAAGAACCATAACAGCAATGCCCCGGTCGACGTCGCGGCGGACCGTATCGAGGTGCAGGACCGCGCCAACCGTGCCGTCTTCGCGGGGAATGTCCATGTCGTGCAGGAAGGCCTGATCATGGACGCGTCGCGCCTGACCGTGGCTTATGCCAGCGCGTCGGGCGGCGGCAATCCGTCGATCCAGCGGCTCGATGCGACGGGCGGCGTGACGGTGAAAAGCGCGGACCAGACCGCGCGCGGCAACAACGCGATCTACGACCTCAACCGCCGGATCATCACCATGCTGGGCGGGGTGACCCTGGTTCAGGGCGGCAACACCGTGCGCGGCGGGCGGTTGGTCATCGACCTGAATTCGGGCCGTTCGGTGATCGACGGATCGGCCGCGGGGGGCGCGACCGTGACGGGTCAGGGCGGGCGCGTCACCGGCCGGTTCACCGTGCCGCAACGCACCGGCAATTAGCGCCGCCGCAATGGCCGACGCCGCAACCATCGACCGCGCCAACGCCGCGGAAACGGCCACCGACGGGCTGTCGGTGGTGTCGATCGCCAAAAGTTACGACCGCCGCAAGGTCCTGACCGACGTATCCTTGTCGATCGCGCGCGGCGAAGTGCTGGGCCTGCTCGGCCCCAACGGCGCGGGCAAGACGACTTGCTTTTATTCGATCATGGGGCTCGTCAAACCCGATTCGGGGCGCATCCTGCTCGACGGCGAGGATATTACCGGCCTGCCGATGTATCGCCGCGCGATCCTCGGGCTGGGTTATCTGCCGCAGGAAACCTCGATCTTTCGCGGCATGACGGTCGCGCAGAACATCATGTCGGTGCTCGAACTGGCCGAGCCGGACAAGGCGACGCGCAATGCCCGGCTCGATCAATTGCTCGGCGAATTCCATCTCGACGGCCTGCGCGATTCGGTGGCGACCGCGCTGTCGGGGGGCGAACGCCGCCGCTGCGAGATCGCCCGCGCCCTGGCGGCGGACCCGTCGATCATGCTGCTCGACGAGCCGTTCGCGGGCATCGACCCGATTTCGATTTCGGACATTCGCGACCTGATCTGCCAGCTGAAAAAGCGCGGCATCGGGGTGCTGATCACCGACCATAATGTCCGCGAAACGCTCGACATCTGCGACCGCGCCTGCATCATTTACGACGGCCAGGTGCTGTTCGCCGGCTCGCCCGAAGCGCTGGTCGCCGACGAAAATGTCCGCCGCCTCTATCTCGGCGAGAGCTTCTCCCTGTAAGACCGGGGCGTGAGCCTCGGCCCCCGCCTCGATATTCGCGCCACGCAATCGCTGGCGATGACGCCGCAGTTGCAGCAGGCGATCCACCTGCTGACGCTGACCAATGTCGAGCTCGCCGCGGCGGTGGCCGAGGAGATCGAGCGCAACCCGATGCTGATCGTCGACGACGGCGGGGGCGAGGCGGCGGCGCGCCACGACACGCAGGCCGAAAGCACCGAATCGCTGGTCGATCATGGCGACGCCGCCACCGACGCGCCGCTCGATCTCGGCTGGTCGGAGGAGACCGTCGATCACGCCTCGCGGCTCGACAGTCCCGCGGGCGACGATGGCTTCGATTTCGACCAGCTGGCCTGTGCCGAAGGCAGCCTGTGCGACCATTTGGGCACGCAGGCGGGCGAGATCCTCGACGGCGTGGATTTGCTCATCGCGCGCCAGATCATCGATTGCATCGACGATGCGGGGTACCTGGCCGAGCCGCTGGGCGACATCGCCGCGCGGCTGAAGATTTCGACGCGCGAGGCGGACAAAGTGCTCGAAATCATTCAGGGCTTCGACCCCGTCGGCGTCGGCGCACGAACCCTCGCCGAATGTCTCGAGCTGCAGGCCAAAGCGGCGGACCGTTACGACCCGTGCATGGCGACGCTGATCGCCAATCTCGATTTGCTCGCCGCCGGGCGGATCGCGCAGCTGCAGCGGCTGTGCAACGCCGATGACGAGGACATGGCCGACATGATCCGCGAGCTGCGCGGGTACGATCCCAAGCCGGGGCTGCGGTTCGGCACGACGCGGACCGAGACGGTTGAGCCCGACCTGTTCGTCGTCGAGCGCGGCGGGAAGTTCACGATCGAGATCAATCAGGCGACGCTGCCGACGATCACGCTCGACCAGCGTTACGGCAAGGGATTGCCCGATAACGCCAAGACCAAGGCGTGGCTCAGTGAATGCGCCACGGGGGCGCGCTGGCTGCTCGGCGCGCTGGAGCAGCGACGTAAGACCCTGCTCGCGGTGGCGGGCGAAGTGGTGAAGCACCAGCAGGATTTCTTTCGCCACGGCGTCGCGTCGCTGCGCCCGCTGACGATGACGCGGGTCGCGGAGGTCGTCGAAATGCACGAATCGACCGTCAGCCGGGCGGCATCGGGCAAGTATCTCGGGACGCCGCTGGGGACGTTCGAGCTGCGCTATTTCTTCGTTTCGGGCGTCGCGACGGACGATGGTGAAGCGGCATCGGCGACGGCGGTAAAGGCGGCGATCAAGGTGTTAATTGCCGCTGAGAAGCCCAATGCGATCCTAAGTGACGATACGTTGGTCGACCTGCTCAAGGCCCAGGGCTTCGACCTCGCCCGGCGGACGGTCGCCAAATATCGCGAGGCGATCGGGCTCGGTTCGAGCATCCAGCGGCGGCGGGCGGCGGCGATTGCCGGGAACGGTTAGGCCGCGGCGATCGCCGCCCAATCAGCCGGCTGGTGCCGGTCGAGCCAGGCGTCGGCAGCGGGCATCGGGTATTTCAGCCCGGTGGCGCAATTGAACAGCACGCAGCGATCCTGCCTCCCGACCAAGCCCTGATCGACCGCTTGCTCCCAAGCCACGGCGGTGGCGGCACCTTCGGGGCAGAGGAGCAGGCCATCCTCGGCGGCGATGCGGTCGCGCGCGGCGATGATGTCGGCATCGTCCACCGCCATCGCCAAGCCGCCGCTGTCGCGCACCGCGTCCAGGATCAGGAAATCGCCGATCGCGGCGGGGACGCGGATGCCCGCGGCCACCGTGTGCGCGTCTTCCCATTTGGCGGCGTGGCGTTCGCCGGCTTCCCAGGCGCGAACGATGGGCGCGCAGCCCGATGCCTGCACCGCGATCATGCGCGGGCGTTCGGAGCCGATGAAGCCGAGCGCTTCGAGTTCGGTAAAGGCTTTCCACATGCCGATCAGTCCGGTGCCGCCGCCAGTTGGGTAGAAAATCGCGTCGGGCACCTGCCAGTCGAGCTGTTCGAGCAGTTCGAGGCCCATCGTTTTCTTGCCTTCGATCCGGTACGGCTCCTTGAGCGTCGAGAGGTCGAACCAGCCCATCGGCTCCTTGCCCGCGCCGACGATGGCGCCGCAATCGCCGATCAGCCCGTTAACGCGCCACACCTTCGCACCCTGCAACGCGATTTCGCGGACATTCACTTCGGGCGTGTCGTCGGGGCAGAACACGAACGCCTCGATCCCGGCGGCCGCGCAATAGGCCGCGAGCGCCGCGCCGGCATTGCCGTTGGTCGGCATGGCGATGCGCGTGATGCCCAGCGCCTTGGCCATACTCACCGCCATGACCAGCCCGCGCGCCTTGAAACTGCCGGTCGGCAGACGGCCTTCGTCCTTGGCTATGGGGGCTGCGGCGCCATGCCGCGCGCCCAGCCGGGGTAGCGGGATCAGCGGCGTTTCCGCCCCACCCAGGCTGACGATATTCGCCGCATCGCGCACCGGCAGCAATTCACGCCAGCGCCACAGGTCGCGCGGACGATCGGCGAGGATATCCTTGGTCAGCGCGCCGCGTACGCCATCGAGATCGTAGCGCACCAGCAGCGGTTTTCCCGCGCGGCTGAGCCCGTGGATCTGGTCGGCCTGGTAGGCCTCGCCGGTCTCCGAACATTCGAGATGCGTGACGAAGCTCGGGCGGGCGGCGGTCAGATTGTCATCATAGTGCATCGCAGCACTCTAGGCGGACGGCCTGCGAGCCGCCACACTCATCCATGATGCAGCCCGAATCGAAAAACCTCTCGCAAAATCCGGACATCCGCTTTCTCGGCGCGTTGCTGGGCGAGGTGATCCGGGATCAGGGCGGCGAGGCGCTGTACCGGCGCACCGAATATATTCGCAGCGCGGCGGTGGACCGCGCGCGCGGCGTGGAGGGGACGGACACCGGGCTTGACGCGCTCGACCTCGACAGCACGCTCGCCTTCACGCGCGGGTTCATGCTGTTTTCGATGCTCGCCAATCTGGCGGAGGATCGCGCGGGCGGGACCAACGACAATGCGATCGGCGTGGCCGACGCGCTGGCGCGGCTGGAGCAAGGCGGCATCGGGCGGGACAAGGTCGCGGAGACGCTGAGCCGCGCCTTGATCATGCCGGTGCTGACCGCACATCCGACCGAAGTGCGGCGCAAGTCCATGATCGACCATCGCAACCGCATCGCCGATTTGATGCTGTTGCGCGATGCGGGGACGCAGGAGACTCCGGAGGGCGAGCCGGTGACCGAGGCGATCGCCCGGCAGATCGCCTTGCTGTGGCTGACGCGCTCGCTCAGGCGCGAGCGGCTGTACGTCGCCGATGAGGTCGATACGGCCATTGCCTGGTTGCGCGACGTGTTCCTGCCCGTGCTGCCCGCGCTGTACGTGCACTGGGACCGCGCTTTGGGACAGCGGGTCGCGCCGTTTTTGCGCGTCGGCAGCTGGATCGGCGGGGATCGCGACGGCAATCCCAACGTCGTCGCGGAGTCGCTCGGCATGGCGCTGGGCCGCGCGAGCGAAGCAGTGCTCGGCCATTATCTGGCCGAGGTCGATGCACTCGGCGCGCAGCTCTCGGTGTCGAGCGAATTGGCGGCGGTCGGCGCGGATGTGCAGGCGCTGGCGGAGGCGAGCGGCGACAATGCGCCCAGCCGCACCGACGAGCCGTATCGCCGCGCCATCGCCGGGATTTACGCGCGGCTGTGCGCGACGTTCGTCACGCTGACGGGCAAGCCGTGTCCCAAGCCGTCGCGGCTGGTCGCCGAGCCCTACGCCAAACCCGAAGCGTTGCGCGCCGATTTGGTCGTGCTGGCGCGTGGGATTTCGAGGCAGGCGAAGGCCTTGCGGACCGAGGGCGCGCTGGCGCGGCTGATCCGCGCGGTCGAGCTGTTCGGCTTTCACCTCGCCAGCCTCGATTTGCGCCAGAACAGCGATGTCCATGAGCGGACGGTGGCCGAACTGCTGGCGGTTGCGGGGGTCGAAGCGGATTATCTGAGCCTCGACGAAGCGGGGCGAACCAAGCGGCTACGCGAAGTGCTGGCCAGCCCCCGTCCGGCGATGCTGCCGCGCCATGGTTATTCCGAGGAAACCGCCGGCGAACTGGCGATTTTCGCCGCTGCAGCGACGGCGCGGACCCAATATGGCGAGCGCGCGATCGAGCGGGCGATCATTTCCAAGGCGGCGAGCGTTTCAGACCTGCTTGAACTGACGCTGCTGCTGCGCGAGGCGGGGCTCGACGCCGTCACGCCCGTGCCCCTGTTCGAGACGATCGGCGATCTGGACGCGGCGCCGAATATCATGACCGAGTGGCTGGGGCTGTCCGAAGTGGCCGAGGCCGCCAAAGCGCGCGGGCATCAGGAGGTGATGCTCGGCTATTCGGATTCGAACAAGGACGGCGGCTACCTCACCTCGACCTGGCGGCTGTATGGCGCGAGCCTCGATCTGGCGGCGGTGTTCGCGGACGCGGGCATCGCGATGCAGCTGTTCCACGGACGAGGCGGCGCGGTCGGGCGCGGCGGCGGATCGAGTTTTGCCGCCATTCTTGCGCAGCCGCCGGGCACCGTCGGCGGCCGCATCCGCATCACCGAACAGGGAGAGGTGATCGCCGCGAAATACGGATCGGCGGAGGCGGCGCGGACCAATTTGGAGGCGATGGCGGCGGCAACGTTGCTTGCCACGCTCGAGCCGCCTGCCCTGCACGCGAAAGATGGGGCGCGCTTTGCCGGGGCGATGGACACGATCAGCGCGGCGGCGTTCAAGGCGTATCGCGGGCTGGTCTACGACACGCCCAATTTCCGCCAGTTCTTCCGCACGATGACCCCGGTCGCGGAAATCGCGACGCTGAAGATCGGTTCGCGCCCGGCCAGCCGCACCAAATCGGACGCGATCGAGGATTTGCGCGCAATTCCGTGGGTGTTCAGCTGGGCACAGGCGCGGGTGATGCTGCCGGGCTGGTATGGTGTCGGGACAGCGCTGGCGGGGTTCGAAGACCGCGCGTTGCTGAAGGAGATGGCCGATTGGCCGTTCCTTGCCGCCATACTCGCCAATATGGAACAGGTGCTGGCCAAATCCGATATGGGCATTGCCGCGCGCTACGCCGCACTGGCGGGCGACGACGGTGCGCCAATCTTCGCGCGCATCCGCGAAGGGTGGGAGCGGACGCGCGACCAGTTGCTCGAGGTGACGGGGCAGTCGCGGCTGCTCGAACACAACCCCGCGCTCGACGCCTCGATCCGCTTGCGTTTGCCTTATATCGAGCCGCTCAACCTGTTGCAGATCGAGTTGCTCAAACGCCATCGGTCCGGCGAGACCGATCCGCGCATTGCGGAGGGGATCCAGCTGTCGATCAATGCCATCGCTACCGCGCTGAGGAACAGCGGATGAGGCGCGATTGCACCCGTTTCGCTGCGCCGTCCGTTCACCGCGCGATGAAACTCCCGCTCCCTCTCGCTTTCACGCTGGCGCTGGCCGCGTGCGGCATGACCCCGCCCGCGGCGCATGCTTCGCCGGTGTTCGACCCGTTCAAATTCTTTCTCGGCCGGTCGCATGGCGACGCACAGCTCAAGATCATCACCAAAGATTACAAGTCGGTCAGCGTCGACAGTGTCGGGCGGGTCGATGGCGATACGCTGGTGATCGACCAGCATATTTCAGTGCGCGGCGAGAGTTCGAAGGACCGTCAATGGCGGCTGCGGCGCGACGGTCCGGGGAAATATAGCGGCACGTTGACCGAAGCGACCGGCCCGGTGACGGCAGAGGTCGAGGGCGACCGGCTGCACATTCGCTATCCGTCAAAGGATGGGGCGGTCGAGCAATGGCTGAGCCTCGCGCCCGACACGACCTATGCCGACAACCGCCTGACCGTGAAGAAGCTGGGCATCGTCGTCGCGACCTTGGAGGAAACGATCACCAGGCGCGGGGGTCCAATGTAATCCGCGTGTCGTCGTCGATCGCGGCAAAGCCGTGCGTCGCGATGACATCGTTCGATTCGCGGGCGCGGCGCCCTTCGCCAAGCGACCAGGTGATGTGATACGTCCCGCCGGTCGGACGCGCGCTGCTTCCCGCAACTTCCACGACCATTGCCTGACAACCCGACCCGTCATCGGCGCAGCCAATGATCCGGGCATGCGCCGGCGGCGGCAATTCGGGGGTGCCCGCGCCGTGATCGGATTGCAGCGTCACGTGATCCGCCACGACATTGTCGTAAGCCGGGGGAAATTTCGCGAGCAGCACCTCGCGCTCCTCCGGATGCAGTTTCCAGCCGATCGTCATAAGCGATGCAACGCGGCGGTGCGGCGGTTCGTAGCGGGTGAATGGATCATGCGCCCCCTCCTGCCGCCCGAAGCCGGGGCTGTCGAGACGCTGGCGATGCCATGATCGGAATTGCCTTGCGCCGGAACGCATGACATCCTCGTGGCGGGGGATATATGCGCTTCAAAGGACCAGCCGGTTCCGGACCGGATCGTGACAGGAAATCGTCGCTCGAGCCGCTGACCGAATGGCGCACGCCCGTCACAGGCAGACGGGCACTGGCCGAGCCTTCGCCCCGTCGTATCAGATTGTGGATCGGTGGTGCAGTGGCGCTGTTGCTCGTCATCGTCGTCGCGGTCGTGATCTTCAACGAACCCGATGTTGCCGATGTGATTGCCGCAACCCCGGTTGCCGAGCGCGAGGCACCCAAGCCGAAACAGCGCAGTTCCGAATTCATGACCTATGCGCCGGTCAATTTGCCGAGCGGCCTGCCGATCGATCGCGGTTCGATCCTCAATTACGATCTGGCGACATGGCTCGCTACGGGGCCGACCAGCCCGCGCACGTTCATGTTCGACCGACTTGGCTTCGATCCCAGTTCGGCGGCGATCCGCGACGAGGACCGCCCGTTCCTGCAAGTCCTGTCACAAATCCTGACCGCCTATCCGCAAGCGCGCGTCACCATCACCGCCAATGGTCCGGGCAGCCTGGCGGAGGAACGCAGCGTGTCGATCCGCGACGCCTTGCTGGCGCTGGCGGCCGACCCGAACCAGCTCAATATCCGCGCCGGAGACGGCAGTGAGGGCGCCCCCGGCTGGAAGTGCGCGTTGAAATGGGTGTGGCATCGGACCTCGACGCTTGACGCAGGGCGCTCTCCGGCACATCCACCGTCACAGCGCATCCCCTAAGGGTGCCGAACAGAGACTAGCAGGGAGGATTTGATGGCCACGACCCCGACGAAAAAGCCGAACGCGCTGCAACAGCCGATGACCCCGTCGCCCGAGCTGGAAGCGGTGATCGGCAAGGGCCAGATCACGCGCGGCCAGATGGTCAGCAAGGTGTGGGAATATATCAAGAAGAACAATCTTCAGAACCCCGCCAACAAGCGCGAGATTCTGGCCGACGCGAACCTGAAAAAGGTCTTCGGTGTCGACAAATGCTCGATGTTCGAAATGAACAAGTATCTGTCGAAGCACGTCAAGTAAGCCCGGCGGGCGCGCTCAGTTCGAATTACCGAGCGCGCCCCCGACACTGGCCGCGGAATTTGTCGCGCTGCTCGCGCTGTCCGCCATATCTGCCGCCTGCCAGCAGACGAACGCCGCGAATGCGAGCGCCCACCAGCGGTTGGCAAAGATACGCTTTCCGGTGAACGGCCACATGCGGCGACCGTAACCGCCTGCCGCTAAACAACGGTTAGCGGATGAGGTTACCGTTTCAGCGCCTTCACCGCCGCCAGCGTGTTGGTGATATGCGCCTCGGGCGCCTTGTCCGAATAGACGTAGGCGATCCGCCCGTTGCGGCCGATGACATATGACGTGCGGTTCGACCGTGTCGACAGTTGCGGCAACGTCACGTCATAGCCCTTGATGATGTCCGGCGTCGCCGACGCCACCGCGAATTTGTTGCGGCACTCCTCGACCGAAAATTTGGCGAGCTTGTCGATGCTGTCACCCGCCATGCCGATGACGGTCGCGCCGGCCTTGACGAAATCGTCGGTCGCTTCGGCGAATTCATGCGCTTCGATGGTACAGCCCGGCGTGAACGCGGCGGGGAAGAAATACAGCACGACGGGTCCGCGCTTGAGCGCGTCGCTGAGTTTGAGCGGCGCGGTCTTGCCCGCCTTGGCGCTCATCGTCTGAAAATCGGGGGCCTTGGCCCCGACGGGGAGCGACGCGATGGCGGGCATTGCGATCAATGCGGCGAAAGTGGCGAGTGCGGCCTTCATGGGAAATCCTCCAGATATTGCCGCAACCTAGAACTTGCGCGAAAGCGTTCAAGCCACGACATTCGGGGGCATGTCCGGCCCCAAGATCACCGCCGTGCTGGGGCCGACCAACACCGGCAAGACGCATTTGGCGGTCGAGCGGTTCTGCGGCCATGCCAGCGGCATCATGGGCTTTCCACTGCGGCTGTTGGCGCGCGAGGTTTACGACCGCGTAGTCGCGATCAAAGGGCCGAAGGAAGTCGGGCTGCTGACCGGTGAAGAGCGGATCATGCCGCCCGGCGCGCGCTGGCTGATTTGTACCGCCGAGAGCATGCCGACCGATCGTGATGCGGCGTTCGTCGCGATCGACGAGGCGCAATTGGGCGTCGATCCCGAACGCGGGCATGTGTTCACCGACCGCTTGCTCCACGCGCGTGGCTATGAAGAAACGATGATCCTCGGCTCCGACAGCATTTCCGGATTGGTCCGCAAGCTCGTCCCGAACGCCGAGATCACCCGCCGCCCGCGTTTTTCGACGCTGAGCTATGCCGGGGCGAAGAAGTTGTCGCGGCTGCCCAAGCGATCGGCGATCGTCGCGTTCAGCGCCGAGGAAGTCTACGCCGTCGCCGAAATGCTGCGTCGCGCGCGGGGTGGTGCGGCGGTGGTGATGGGGGCGCTTTCGCCCCGCACGCGCAATGCGCAGGTGGCGATGTTTCAGGCTGGCGAGGTCGATTACCTCGTCGCCACCGACGCGATCGGCATGGGGCTCAACATGGATGTGACGCATGTCGCGTTCGCGGGCCTCACCAAATTCGACGGTACGCGCCGACGGCGGCTGACGGTAGCCGAGATGGCGCAGATTGCCGGGCGCGCCGGGCGGCATCAGCGCGACGGCACCTTCGGCTCGCTGGGCGGGGAAGATGCGGCCAACGTCTTCCGCCCCGAAGAGGTCGAGGCGATCGAGGCGCACCGCATACCGCGCGTCGAAGCGCTGTACTGGCGCAACAGCGATTTGGATTTCGGCAGTGTCGCCGATCTCGTCGCCAGTCTCGAACTGACGCCCGACCGCCCAGAATTGCGGGCCGCGCCCGAAGCGGTCGATCTCGCGGTGCTCAAACGCCTCGCCGATGATGACATGGTCAGCAGCCGGGGGCGCGGCGAGCAGATGGTCGCACGGTTGTGGGCGGCGTGCTCGCTGCCCGATTTCCGCAAGGCTGGGCCCGAACACCATTCGCGGCTGGTCCAGCGGGTGTTCCAGCATTTGAGCGAAGGCGACGGGCGCATCCCGGCGCGGTGGATTGCCGACGAACTCGCTCGGCTCGACCGTGTGGACGGCGATATCGACACGATCGGCGGACGCATCGCCGCCGCGCGGATATGGGCCTATGCCGCGCAGCGCGCCGACTGGCTCGCCGATCCGGCACATTGGGCGGGGGTCAGCGCGGCGCTGGAAGAAAGGTTGTCGGATGCGCTTCATGCGCGGCTGACCGAACGCTTTGTCGACCGGCGCACCAGCGTGTTGATGAAGGCGATCGGCCGCGACCTGGCGCTGCTCGATGTCCAGATCCGCGACGACGGCGCGGTGGTGGTCGAGGGCCAATTGCTCGGCCATCTCGACGGCTTTGCGTTTCGCGTCGATGCGAGCGCCCCGGCGAGCGACCGCAAGCAATTGCTCGCGGCCGCCGAACGCGCGCTGGGCAAGACACGTTCGGCGCTGGTGGCGGACTTGGTCGCGGCGTCGGATAGCGAATTCGCGCTGGTTGGAGCCGCGCTCCACTGGCGCGATTACGCCATCGCATCGCTCGCACGCGGCAAAACCCTCACCACGCCGCACCTGATCAACGATCGCGCCATCGATGCCCTGTCCGAGGCCGAGCACGATCGGATCGCCGCGCGGCTGGACCTGTGGCTTAAAGCGGAAATAGCGCGTCGCCTGTCGGCGTTGCTCGACATGAGCCGCGCCGCGACCGACCCGGCAACCCCGCCACGCATTCGCGCCGTCCTCGCGCCGATTGCCGCGAACGGTGGCTTCGTAGCACGGGAAGAGCTCACGACCGCGATTGCCGCGTTGACGCCCGACGATCGCGCCACGTTGCGCCGCGCCGGACTAACCATCGGCCAGCTCGATCTGTTCGACGTGAATCTGCTCAAGGCGCGCGTGTTGCCGCTGCTGTCCGCCTTGCTGACCGCAGCCGGTCGCAAACCCGACCCGCTCGCGCTGCCGGGGGCGACGGTGGCCGCGGACCCGCGGCTCGGCTTTCGCGCGTTCGGTGCACAATGGGTGCGGGTCGACGTCGCCGAGAAAATCCTTCGGGCGCTACACGAACGCCGCAACGATCCCGCCTTCGCGCCCGATCCGGCGCTGGCGACGTCGATGGGCGTGACCCCCGAGACGTTCGCCGCACTGCTGCGCGCGGCGGGGTTTCGCCTGGCAGGACAGCGGTGGCGCTATCGCCCGGCCAAGCGTCCCGCCCCGGTGACGCCCGCGCCGGGCAACCGATTTGCTGCACTCGCGGCGTTGGGGACTTGATTGCGGATCGATAAATTCCTGTATTTCGCGCGGCTTACAAAAACGCGCGCGTCCGCGCAGGCGCTCGTCGCCGCCGGACACCTCCGCCTCGATGGCAAGCGCATCGAACGCGATGCACATCCTGTCGTGCCGGGGCAGGTGTTGACCATGCCGCATTCCGTCGGGGTCAAGGCGCTGCGCATCCTCACTCTGCCCGTGCGGCGTGGCCCGCCCGAAGAGGCACAACTGCTGTGCGAGGACCTGAACAAACCTGTTGCAGAATAGGTTTCATATAGCTACCTATCTAACTATCGGGATTGGAGCTTTCGGGATGTATCATGCCATCGTTCGCCGTCGCGTCGCGGGACTGTTCGCCGACCTCAGCGCGGGAAATTACGAGACGGCGCTGGCGGGCATGGCGCCACGCTTCGAACATATTTTCTCCGGCACGCATGCACTCGGTGGCACCCGCCACAGCACCGCGGCGATGCGCGCGTGGTTTGAGCGCCTTTACCGGCTGTCGCCCGATCTGAACTTCACGATCAAGCACATCGCCGTGAGCGGCTGGCCGGCCGACACGACGGTGACGATCGAATGGCGCGATACCGCGACGCTGGCCGATGGTTCGCCTTATGTGAATGACGGCGTCCATGTCGTGCGAATGAAATGGGGCAAGGTCGTCAGTCTTCACGCCTATCTCGACACCGAAATTTACGCCGAGGCCTGCCGCCGCCTGGCGGCAAACGGTTTTCCCGAAGCGGTAGCGCCACCGATCGAAGACTAAGCGACCCGATTGACGCTGGCAGCGACGACTCTTAACGCTCCGGCCGAGGGCATTTTCAGGGAACCGAGCCATGACCTACGTCGTCACCGACGCCTGCATCAAATGCAAATATATGGACTGTGTCGAAGTGTGCCCGGTCGATTGCTTCTACGAAGGCGAGAACATGCTCGTCATCAACCCCAGCGAATGCATCGATTGCGGCGTGTGCGAACCCGAATGTCCCGCCGAAGCGATCCTGCCCGATACCGAAAACGGGCTGGAAAAATGGCTCGAGCTCAACAACACCTTCTCCGCGCAATGGCCCAACGTCACGCGCAAGAACGATCAGACCCCCGACGATGCCGACGATCACAAGGGCGAAGAGGACAAATACGACAAGTTCTTCTCGCCCGAGCCGGGTCAGGGGGACTGACAAGCCGAGACGGCGCAGTCCGGACGGCGGGCGATTTAGCCCGACCGACGACGCGGCTTTGGTGCGGCGCTGGTAACGAACCTATGGAAATGCGAAGCAGGACGGCGAAGTAAATTCGCCGTCGTCGGTCCTCGCGTTGCGAGGCCGGCAGGCATTCGGCGTCTCCCCGCCAGCTACGCTGACGGAGTGCGCCTCATGCGCGACCACGGCGCATCGAATTGCGCGGCCGTCAACAATTCGAACCCGCGCCACAATGCCTTCATACCGCGAGCGAAATCGTCGCTGAAACGCTGATGGCTTTCGGCCCATTCGCGGCTGGTAAAATCTTCGTTCATGGGAAGCTCCTGTGCCTGGTTGGTGACAGGAATATGTGCGCCCCACGCCGCTCGCGCTAATCAAAGGCTGGACGCCTGGTATAAGCTCACCTTATGTTACCGGGCATGCGCCAGTTGCCGCCTCTCGCCGCCGTGCGCGCCTTCGAAGCGGCGGCGCGTCACCAGAACTTCACCAATGCGGCGGCCGAGCTCAACATGACGCAGGCGGCGGTGAGCTATCAGGTCAAATTGTTGGAGGAACGCGTCGGCACCACCCTGTTCCGCCGCGAGCGGGGCCGCGTGTTGCTGACCGACGCCGGGCGTGCCGTCGCCGAAGACGTGACGCGCGCGTTCGATCTGATCGACGGCGGGTTCGGGCGGTTGCGGCGCGATCTGGGCGCGACACTGACGATTTCGACGACGCTGACCTTCGCCAACACCTGGCTCGCCTGGCATATCGGGTCGTTCCAGTTGGCCAATCCCGAGCTCGCGGTGCGGCTCGACGCCGATCATTTGCTGGTCGATTTCGCGAGCAGCAATGCCGATCTGGCGATCCGCAGCGGGCATGGCGACTGGCCCGGGCTGCATGCCGATTTGTTGCTAGGCGTCGAATTCACCCCGATGTGCAGCCCGGCGTTTCTGGCGCGCCACGGCGGCAAGCTAACGCCCTCCGACCTGCTCGACCTGCCGCTGATCGGCGCGGACGATCCGTGGTGGCCCTATTGGCTGGGCGAGGCCGGTGTCGCGGTCGATCCTTGTGAGATGCGCGCGGGCATCCGTCTCGATTCGCAAGCGAGCGAAGGCCATGCCGCGATGGCCGGGCAAGGCGTCGCGATGCTGACGCCGTTTTTCTGGAAAACCGACCTGGCCGAAGGCCGACTGGTGCAGTTGTTCGGCCAGGTTTCGACGCGCGGCTTCGGCTATTGGCTGGTCGTTCCCGAAACGCGGCGGCATTTGCCCAAGGTCAGGCGCTTTCGCGACTGGTTGCTGGCGACGATCGCCGAGGAGCGGGAAAGCTGACTTGTCCGGACATTGGCCGTCGTCTGGCAATTTTATGACAAAGCGTGTATAACCAACGCCAAGCAGCGCGAATCTGCGCTGTCCTGTCTGACACGAAGGGGTGCCGAATATCGTCTGACGGAGTCGATCCGCCACGACGATGTAACGTCGCACCCCGATAGAAAGGTCATCAATGGCTGCCAAGGCGCTCCTTTTCGACGTTGGCGATTATGTTGTTTATCCGAAGCACGGCGTTGGCCGCGTGGTCGAACTGCAAAAATCCGAGATCGCGGGCATGCCGCTCGAACTCTATGTTCTGCGCTTCGAAAAAGAAAAAATGACGTTGCGCGTTCCGACCAACAAGGCGGAAAGCGCGGGGATGCGCAAGCTGTCGTCCAACAAGCAGATGGACGATGCGCTGACCACGCTGAAGGGCAAGCCCAAGGTCAAGCGGACCATGTGGTCGCGCCGCGCGCAGGAATATGAAGCCAAGATCAATTCGGGCGACCTGGTGTCGATCGCCGAAGTGACCCGGGATCTGTTCCGTGCCGAAGACCAGCCCGAGCAAAGCTATTCGGAACGTCAGATCTTCGAAGCCGCGGCGTCTCGGTTGGCGCGTGAATTGGGCGCGATGGAACAGACCGACGAAAAGACCGCGCTGGAGAAAATCCACACTATCCTTCGTGCGTCGGCCGCGATCTATAACAAGACGGCTGCGCCTGCCGAAGCGGCATAACCGCTCAAAACAGGGTTTGCATTGATAGGCCTCCGGCTGTATTGCTTAGGTAATACAGCCGGAGGCCTTGTCATATGCGCGTACTGATTCCTCTTCTCGCTCTGTCCGCCTGCACGGCGGCGGGCGACACCAGCACGGGCACGCGGAGCTTTCCGATTCCCGGCAATTTCGATGCGGTTACGCTGGGCGGTCCGGCCAATGTCCGCGTCGTCACCGGCGGCACGCCGTCGATCGTCGCGACCGGCCGCAACGACGACCTCGACAAGATCGAGATCGAGCTGAAGGGCAGCGACTTGCTCGTCACGCGCGACGGTGGTGCCCATTTCCAGCTGTTCGGCTGGGGCCATAACAGTCACGACGTCACGGTGACGGTGACCGTCGCCAAGCCGATCAGCGGCGCGACGTTGAAAGGCAGCGGCGACCTCAACGTCGATCAGGGCGGTGGCGACCGGTTCGACGCCATGCTGAAGGGGTCGGGCGATCTGACCGTCGCGAAGGTCATCGCCCAGACCGCGAAGCTGTCGCTGATGGGATCGGGCGATCTCAAGGCGGGTGGCCAGACGCGCAGTGTCGAAGCCGAACTGGCTGGCTCGGGCGGTATCGATGCGGCGCAGCTGATGGCCGAAACCGCGCAGGTCAATCTGCGCGGATCGGGGGATGTCTCCGCCCATGCGACCAAGTCGGCCAATGTCGTGCTGAAAGGATCGGGCAACGTCACGATTCGCGGAACGGGCAATTGCACCAGCGACAAGCGCGGATCGGGCGACGTGAATTGCGCGCCTTAAGGTCGCGCTAACCATAGCATGTCAGGACGAGGCATGTTTCGCATATGCCTTGTCCTGCTCATGCTCGCCGCGCCGGTTGCGGCGGCCGAGCGCACCCTGACGATCACCGATTTCGACGGGGTTCGCGTCGAAGGGCCGTTCATCGTTGCGGTCACCACCGCGCGCGGCACGTCCGGGCGTATCACCGGTGACACGCGCGCGCTGGATCATGTCCGGGTCGATGTCGAAGGCGGCACTGCCGTCATCCGCGCGACCGAGGATGCCAATGACGCCAGGCCCGCGCGCGTGACCCTCGTCACCCGAACGCTAGCCCGCGCGGCACTGGCGGGGCCGGGCACGCTGACCATCGATCGCATGACCGGACCGGAAACGCGCGTAACCCTCGACGGATCGGGACGCATTTCGGTTGGCGCTGTCGCCAGCGATCAATTGACCGCCATTGCGGCCGGCACCGGGACGCTGACACTGGCCGGCACGGCCCGTAACGGCACGCTCGAAACACGCGGCAGCGGCACGCTCGATGCGACGCGGCTGACCATCGCCGATGCCAAAATCACCCTCGACGGCAGCGGGACGTTGACCGCCAGCGCTTCGCGCGATGCCGCCGTCAGCGCCAAGGGCACGGGCAGCGCGACGGTCTATGGCCGCATGGCATGCACCGTGAAACGCGAGGGATCGGCGAGCGTGCTGTGCGGCAAGGCGGCGGGTACGCCGGTCGCGCTGGCCGCGGCTATACCAGCCCCAGGACGCGAAGCTCTCCCGCAAGTGCGAGTGGGAGTTCCGCCAGGTCTCCGCCAAATGCGTCGGACGGGGCGTCCGTAGCTTCCAGATAGCGCCACCCCTGATGCGCGCGTTTCGGGCTGGGGATCACCGGCACCATCCGCGTGTCGAGCACGATGGCACATTTGCCGCCCTCCGCTTCCTCGAACCGCAGGATCGGCGTGCGCGCGACGAGGCGATGCTTGACGATCCAGAACAGCGAACCCTGCCCGGCAATTTCTTCGGCGCGCTTGGGCTTGTAGCGCGTGACGTGATGATATTCGGGCTCGCGATTGGCGAACCAGCCCATCACTTCCTCCAGCGACTGTGCGCCGTAACCGACTTTGGTCAGATGCAGCACGTCATTGACCCAGTCCCGCGAGCGTGGCGAGGCCGAGGAAGCTGAAAAATCCCATCACGTCGGTCGCCATGGTAACGAAAACGGCCGAAGACACCGCCGGGTCCACATCCTGACGATCGAGCAGCACCGGCACAGCAATTCCTGCCAGCCCGGCGACCAGATTGTTGATGACCATCGCCGCGCCGATCACCAGACCCAGCGTCGGATTGCCGTAGACCAGCCCGACCCCCGTGCCGATCAGCAGGCCCAGCGACAGGCCGTTGGCCAGCGCGATGCGCAGCTCGCGAAACACCATGCGGACGGTGTTCGAGCTGGTCAGTTGATTGGTCGCCAGCGCGCGCACGACCACCGCCAGCGTCTGTGTCCCGGCATTGCCGCCCATGCCCGACACGATCGGCATCAACACCGCGAGCAATGCGAAGCGGGCAATCGTGCCTTCGAACAGTCCGACCACGCTGGCGGCGATGACGGCGGTGCCGAGGTTGACGATCAGCCAGGTCAGCCGGGTCCGCACGGTCAGCCCGATGGGCTCGTTAATGTCGCCGTCGCCCGCGCCGGACAGGCGGGTGATGTCCTCGCCAGCCTCTTCCTGAATGACGTGGACGATGTCGTCGACGGTAATCATGCCGACCAGCCGTTCGCTGTCGTCGGTGACGGCGGCGGAGATCAGCGCGTATTTCTGAAACCGCAGCGCGACCTCTTCCTGATCCATATCGACTGGGATCAGCGTCTGTTCGCGCTTCATGACGTCGACGATCGGCACGCCGCGCGGCGTCCGCAAAATCCAGCTCAGCGCACAGGTGCCGACCGGGCGATGCGCCGGATCGACGACGAAAATCTCCCAGAAATCGGTCGTCAGTTCCTGATTTTCGCGCAGATAATCGATCGTGTGGCCGACGGTCCAATGTTCGGGCACCGCGATCAGCTCGCGCTGCATCAGGCGCCCGGCGGATTCCTCAGGGTAACTCAGCGCGGCCTCGATCGCGGCGCGATCGTCGGGGTCGAGCGCGCGGAGCACGGCGGCCTGATCGTCGGCCTCCATATCCTCGATCATCGCGACCGCGTCGTCGGTATCGAGTTCGGCGGCGATATCCGCGACTTGCGTCGCGTTCATCGTATCGACCATCTCCTCGCGGACATGTTCGTTCAGTTCGGCGAACACGTCCGCGTCGACCAGATCGCCCAAGGCACGGGTCAACGTGCCGCGCAATTCGCGTGGGGTCAGTTCGAACAGATCGGCCAGATCGGCGGGGTGCAGCGGGCTGACCAGTTCGCGCGCGCGGGCATCGTCACGCGCCTCGACCGCCGCCAGCACGTCACGCACGAATGCGGGGCGCAGCCGGTCGTCTTCGTCGAGTTGCGTTTCGGGACGGTCGGAGAGGCCGGTCTCGCTCATCGCTGCTGCCTCCTCGGATGCGGGTTCGCGCCCCCTATGGCCCGAAGGCTAATGCGCGTCCACCACCACGTCGGGCAAGTCGGCACGCGAACGGCGCATCACGAAGATCAGCGGCATCACCGCGATCGCCGCCCACATCATCACATAATAATCGTCGAGATAGGCGATCATCACCGCCTGGCGCGTGACTTCGCTGTTCATCATCTGGGTGATCGCCGCGCCGTCGAAGCCGAGCTGTTCGAAGATCCCCTGCCCCAAAAACGGCAGCCGGGTTTGCGACAAATGGCCGCCCAGCGTCGAATGGCTGACCTGAGTGTTGCGCGCGATCAGGGCGGTCATCAGCGAAATCGCCACCGACCCGCCGATCGAGCGCATCAGATTGTACAGTGACGCAGCGTCCGTTCTAAGGGCGCTCGACAAAGTCGACAGGGCCAGCAGGTTCATCGGCAGCACGACAAGTCCGAGGCCCAGCCCCTGGATCAGCCCGGTGACGATGATCGGCCGCTGGTCCATCTGCAGGTCGAACCCGGTCATCATCCACAGCGACAACGCCAGCAATGCCATCCCCGTGAGGATCGGGACGCGCGGATCGATGATCCTGGCCAGCCGTCCCGCCAGAAGCATCCCCGCCATCGTGCCGACACCGCGCGGCGCGGTCAGCACCCCCGCCAGCAACACCGGATAGCCGAGCAACGCCTGCAGCATCGGTGCCACCAGCGCCGCACCCGCCATCAAAATCCCGCCCAGTACGAAGATCGATACGCATGCCGTGACGAAGTTGCGGTCGGCGAACAGCGCGCGCGGCAGCACCGTGTCCTTCGTCGTCACGGTGTGGACGATGAACATCCACGACGTCATCAAACAGATGCCGAGTTCGACCCAGATCTCGGTTGCGTCGAACCAGTCGAGCTGCACGCCGCGATCGAGCAATAGCTGCATCGAGCAGAGCGCAGTCGCCAGCAACACGAAGCCGGTCAGGTCGAACCGCCGCCCGGCCTGCTTGCCGCCCGAAAGCAGCAACCAGCCGCCGATCGCGGTGACGATGCCGATCGGCACGTTGATGTAAAACACCCAGCGCCAGTTGAAATTGTCGGTGAGATAACCGCCGACGACCGGCCCCAGAATCGGCCCGACCATGATCACCAGCCCCCACAGGGTCATCGCTTGAACGTGCTTTTCGGGCGGGTTGATGTCGTACATGATCGCCTGGCTCATCGGCGCGAGGACGGCACCGCACAGCCCCTGGATCAATCGCGCCGCGACCATCGTGGTCAGCGAATTGGCGACGCCGCACAAAGCGGAGGAGATCGTGAAGCCGGCGACCGCAACGGTGAACAGCATCCGCCGTCCGAGCCGTGCCGATAGCCAGCCGGTGAGGGGCAGTGCCACCGCGCTCGCGAGGATGTAGCTGGTCAACACCCATGAAATCGTATCCGGTGACGCGCTCAAGGCTGCCTGCATATGCGGCAAGGCCACGTTGGCGATGGTCGTATCGAGCACCACGATGAACGTCGCCGCCATCGTCAGGGTCATGATCAGCAGACGCCTGCCGGACGGGAGGACGGTCGGATCGGTCAGATCATCGTGCCCCGCAGCAGCGTCGGTAGTTCGCCGACTTCGCCGCGCGCTTCGGCCATGAAGAAGCTCTTGAGGGGCGCGATGCGTTCGACCGCGCCGATGCCGAAACGGCGGACGGCGCGGGGAATTCGACCGGGGACGCCGAACAGCCGCGTGAACGAGTCGGTCGCGACCGATACCGCCATCGCATCGAACCCGCGCCAGCGCTGATACCGCGCCAGCAATTGTGCATCGCCGAGATCGAGGCCGAGCCGGCTGCCCTCGACGATCACTTGCGCCAGTGCGGCAGCATCGCGCCAGCCGAGATTGAGCCCTTGCCCGGCAATCGGGTGAATGCCGTGCGCCGCATCGCCGACCAAAGCCAGCCGCTCGCCGATGATCGTCGCGGCATGATGGAAGCCGAGCGGCCAAGCGGCACGTGGGGCGGCGATGGTGAACTTGCCAAGCAGTCCGCCCGCCGCTTTTTCGGCTTCGACCGCGAAAGCGTGGTCGCTGAGCGCCATCATGCCGGCGGCATCCTTGCCGTGGACGCTCCACACGACCGCAGAGCGCTTGCCACCGATCATCGGCAGCAAGGCAAACGGGCCGGCAGGATAGAAAATCTCGTGTGCCACGCCGCCGTGGTCGCGCTCGTGATCGAATGCCGTGACGATTGCCGAATGCGCGTATTGCCACTGCGCGATGCGAATGCCGGCCGCGTCGCGCGTCGGCGACCGGCGTCCCTCGGCCGCGACGAGCAGGTCGGCACGGACTTCAGAGCCGTCCGACAATGTCGCGAACACGCCGTCTTCGCGCCGGTCGACCTCGGCCCGCGCGGGCATGCGCAGGTCAATATTGGACGATGCCAGCGCGGCTTCACGCAATTCGCGGCGCAAGATGCGGTTCTCGACCATCGTGCCCAAGGGCCGCTCGTCCGCGAACACCAGCGGATCGCGTTGCAGCCCGTCGCGCACCTCGATGCGGTGGATCGGCTGACCATGCGGGACCAGCCGTTCGGCAATCCCGATCGCTTCGAGCATGTTCCAGCTGGCCGACGCGATCGCCGAGGCGCGTCCATCGAACGTCGGTGAAAGGGTGGTTGCCGGATCGGCAGGATCGACGACCACGCTGCTGACGCCGTGCCGGTCCAGCGCCAATGCGAGCGTGAGCCCGACCAACCCGCCGCCGAGGATGAGGACGTCCGTGCGTTGCATGAGGGTGCAATAGCCGCCCCGACCCACGCCGTCACCCCGGCGGAGGCCGGGGCCGTCGGCCACGGTCGTGCTCCACAGCGAGCGGCCCCGGCCTCCGCCGGGGCGACGCGACGTGCATTGACGGCGACTCCCCGACATGGGATTCTTCCACACACGACCGAACAAACGGAGCGGGGACAATGGCGAGCCGGGCCGAGGGCAATTGGCAGGATGCGATGAAGCGCGGCGCGGTACGCGGCGGGACGCTGACCGGTGCGGTGCTGTTGCTCGCGGTGACGCTGGCGCTGGGACTGGCCTTGCTCAGCTATCGCGCCACCGATGGGTCGATGAACACCGCCGCGGGTGGCGCGACGCACAACTGGATCGGTGTGCCCGGCGCATGGACTGCGGATGTCCTGCTGACGTTGTTCGGACCGGCGTCGGCATTGTGGCTGCCGGTATCTGCCGTCCTGGCACTCCGGCTGTGGCGCGATTCGCACCCCGCCGGGTGGAAGCGCCAGCTGCTCGGCACCCTCCTCGCGGTCGCCCTGTTCGCGGCAGCCATCGGCATCGTCGTCGGTGGCGAAGCGCCGGGGCTGCCCGCAGGCTATGGCGGCGTGATCGGCATGTTGGTCGGCAAGGGCGCGGCGTCCGCCTTGTCGTTGGTTCCCGATCCGGCGTGGGTTGCACCGGCGGGCTGGGCAGTCGCGGGGCTGTTCGCGCTGATCGCCACCTTCGTCTGGGCGCGCTCGCTGGCGCTGGACGAGGTCGAACGCGCGTTCCTGTTCACGCGGCGCGAGCGCGCGGCGCGCGACGAGATCGCGTTCGACGATGAACCCTCGATCGTCAAAATGCCGCGACCGGCCAAGCCCGCATTGCCGCGCGCTGCCTTGCCCGAAACGGTCCGCTCCAAACCCGTCATTGCCGATCGCGCCCCGGCCCGCGCACCCAATAAGGATCGCCAGCCGAGCCTCGCCTTGCGCGACAAATACGTCCTGCCGTCGCTCGACCTGCTGACGCCCGCGCCGCCCTCGACCGGTCCCGCGCTCGACAAAGCGAGCCTCGAAAAGAATGCGCGGCTGCTCGAAACCGTGCTCGATACCTTCAATGTGAAGGGCGAGATCAAGGAAGTCCGTCCCGGCCCGGTCGTGACGATGTACGAGCTGGAGCCCGCCCCGGGCATCAAGGCCAGCCGCGTGGTGCAGCTGGCCGACGACATCGCGCGCAACATGTCGGCGCTGTCGGCGCGCATCGCGACGATCCCCGGCCGCACGGTCATCGGCATCGAACTGCCCAATGCGCGGCGCGAGGCGGTGGTGCTGCACGAGCTGATCGCCAGCGACGCGTTCGACGATACCGGCGGGTCGCTGCCATTGGTACTCGGCAAGAATATCGCGGGCGATCCGGTGATCGCCGACCTTGCGCCGATGCCCCATCTGCTGGTCGCGGGGACCACTGGCTCGGGCAAGTCGGTCGGACTTAACGCGATGATCTGTTCGCTGCTGTACCGGCTGACCCCGGATCAGTGTCGCATGATCATGATCGATCCGAAAATGCTCGAACTGTCCAGCTATGAGGACATTCCGCACCTCCTTGCCCCGGTCGTCACTGAGCCAGCGAAGGCGATCCGCGCACTCAAATGGGCGGTGGAGCAGATGGAAGACCGCTATCGCATGATGGCGTCGATCGGCGTGCGCGGCCTCGCCAGCTTCAACGAGAAAGTGCTCGCGGCGAAGGCCAAGGGTTCGAAGCTCGGGCGGCGCATCCAGTGCGGTTACGATGCCGAAACCGGGCAGCCGATCTACGAAGAAGAGAGCCTGGATTTCGAGCCGCTGCCGCAGATCGTCGTGATCGTCGACGAATTGGCGGATTTGATGATGACTGCGGGCAAGGAGGTCGAATTCCTGATTCAGCGCCTCGCGCAGAAGGCGCGCGCCGCGGGCATTCATTTGATCATGGCGACGCAGCGTCCCTCCGTCGACGTCATCACCGGCGTGATCAAGGCGAATCTGCCGACGCGAATTTCGTTCGCGGTAACCTCGAAAATCGACAGCCGCACGATCCTCGGCGAACAGGGCGCCGAACAACTGCTGGGCAAGGGCGACATGCTGTACATGCCCGGCGGCAAGCAGGTCGTCCGCGTCCACGGCCCGTTCGTCAGCGACGAAGAGGTCAAGGCGGTCGCCGATCACTGGCGCGGCCAGGGCACGCCCGATTACATCATGGCGGTGACCGAGGAGCCCGAGGACGGCGGCTTCGACCTCGACGGCGCGCCGACCGGCGAAGATTCGGCAGAGGATCAATTGTATCGCAAGGCGCGGCAGTTGGTCGCGGAGAGCCAGAAGGCCTCGACCAGCTGGCTCCAGCGGCAATTGCGCGTCGGTTACAACTCGGCGGCGCGGTTGATCGAGCGGATGGAAACTGACGGCCTCGTCTCGCGGCCCGACCATGTCGGGCGGCGCGAAGTGCTGA
Organism: Sphingomonas antarctica; assembly: GCF_965137005.1. Lineage (NCBI taxonomy): Bacteria > Pseudomonadati > Pseudomonadota > Alphaproteobacteria > Sphingomonadales > Sphingomonadaceae > Sphingomonas > Sphingomonas antarctica. The sequence continues at coordinate 259,087 of NZ_CBCRXM010000003.1, forward strand.
TGGATACGGACGGCCGTCAGCACTGACGTTTGCCGTAGCGGCCACGCACGCTAAGGGGCCGCGCATGCCTTCCACCCAGCCGCTCGTCACGCTCGCCGATATTCAAGCCGCCGCTGCGCGCATCGCGGGGGCGGTGATCCACACGCCGACGATGAAAAGCCAGACGCTGTCCAACATGCTCGGCTGCGACATTTGGCTGAAGTTCGAAAACCTCCAATTCACGGCGGCATACAAGGAACGCGGTGCGCTCAACAAATTGCTGCTGATGGCCGAGGTCGATCGCGCCAAGGGCGTGATCGCGGCGTCGGCGGGCAATCACGCGCAGGGGCTGGCCTATCACGGCGCGCGGCTGGGCATTCCGGTGACCATCGTCATGCCGCACCCGACCCCGACGGTGAAGGTGATGCAGACCGAAGGACATGGCGCGACGGTGATCCTGCACGGCGAGACGTTCGACGCGGCTTATGCACATGCCCGCGAACTCGAGATCGAGCGCAGCCTGACCTTCGTTCACCCGTTCGACGATCTGGACGTGATCGCCGGGCAAGGCACGGTCGGGCTCGAAATGCTCGCCGATGCGCCGGAGATCGACACGCTGGTCATTCCGATCGGCGGCGGCGGACTGCTGTCGGGTATCGGTACCGCGGCGCGCGCGCTGCGTCCGGGCATCGCGGTGCACGGCGTCCAGGCCGAGCTGTATCCGTCGATGTACGACGTCATCACCGGCGCCGACCTGCCGTGCGGCGGCGACACGCTGGCCGAGGGGATTGCGGTCAAGGAGCCGGGACACATCACGCGCGAAATCGTCCGCGCGGTCGCCGACGACATCATGCTGGTCAGCGAGCGCGAACTCGAACGCGCGGTCAGCCTGTTGCTGCAGATCGAGAAAACCGTGGTCGAGGGCGCTGGTGCAGCGGGTCTCGCCGCGTTACTGTCCGATCCCGAAAAGTTCGCGGGAAAGAACGTCGGCATCGTGCTGTGCGGCGGCAATATCGATACGCGGCTGCTCGCCAATGTGCTGCTGCGCGATCTGGCACGATCAGGCCGCCTCGCGCGTCTGCGCATTCGCCTGCAGGACCGTCCCGGCGCGCTGTTTCATGTCGCCAAGGTGTTCCACGAGCAGCAGGTCAACATCATCGAGGTGTATCACCAGCGCGTGTTCACGAACCTCCCCGCCAAGGGGCTGGTCACCGAAATCGAATGCGAAACCCGCGACGGGGCGCATCTGGAACGGCTGGTCGCGGCGCTCAAAGCGGCGGAGTATGACGTGGCCCCGATCGAGCTCGCCTGAAAAAGAGAGTTAACCGGCTTTTCACACTCTGCCGCTTTGCGCATAACCTCGACTCGTGAGCGTCCAGACCAAATTTCCCCGGTTCTTTGTGACGACCCCGTCGCCCTGCCCCTATTTGCCCGGGCAGACCGAGCGCAAATTGTTCACCGAACTGCATGGGGCGGGCGCCGCCGAGTTGCACGACGCGCTGTCGCAGATCGGTTTCCGCCGCAGCCAGAGCGTGGCGTATCGCCCGTCATGCGTGACGTGCTCAGCCTGTGTTTCGGTGCGCACATTGACTCAGGAATTCGCCCCCAATGCGACGCAGCGCCGTTTGACGCGGCATTATGCCGGGCTCGACATCGCCGCCTGCCGCCCCTGGGCGACCGCCGAACAATTCGGGTTGTTGCAACGCTATCTCGAGGCGCGACACGCACGCGGCGGGATGGTCGGCATGGACGAAACCGACTTCGCCGAAATGATCGAAGTGTCGCCGGTCGATTCCTATGTCGTCGAATATCGCGACGACGGACGGCTGGTCGGCGCCTGTCTGACCGACCGCCAGGCCGACGGGCTGTCGCTGATCTACAGCTTTTTCGATCCCGATTATGACGGGCTCGGCACCTTCATCATCCTCAATCACATTGCCCGCGCCGCCGATGCCGGCCTGCCACACGTCTATCTCGGCTATTGGGTACAGGGCGCGAAGGCGATGGAATATAAGGCGCGCTTCCGCCCGATGGAGCGGTTGGGACCTGCGGGCTGGCAGCGGGTCACCGATGCGGAAGCGGCGCCGTCACTCCGCAGCGAAGGCGCCGAGGGCAGCCCCGGCGCCCATAAACTCTAGCCCGCGAACGGATCGCGGACCAAGATCGTATCTTCACGCTCGGGGCTGGTTGAAACCAGTGCCACGGGGCAGTCGATCAATTCTTCGACGCGTTTGATGTATTTGACGGCCTGTGCCGGCAGTTCCGCCCAGCTGCGCGCACCCGCGGTCGATTCGCTCCAGCCTTCAATCTCTTCATAGATCGGCTCGGCCGCCGCCTGATCGATCGCATGTGGCGGAAGGTAATCGTAAGTCTTGCCGCCAACGCGGTAGCCGGTGCAGATTTTGAGCGTCTCGAACCCGTCGAGCACGTCGAGCTTGGTCAGCGCGATGCCGGTGATCCCGCCGACAGCCGCCGCCTGCCGCACCAGCACCGCGTCGAACCAGCCGCAGCGCCGTTTGCGCCCCGTCACGGTGCCGAATTCATGCCCGCGCGTGCCCAGCCGCTCACCCGTTTCATCGTCCAGCTCGGTTGGGAACGGCCCCTGCCCGACGCGCGTGGTGTAGGCCTTAACGATGCCCAGCACGAAACCGGTCGCGGCGGGACCCATGCCGGACCCACTCGCCGCGGTTCCCGATACGGTGTTGGACGAGGTGACGAACGGATAGGTCCCGTGATCGACGTCGAGCAGCATGCCCTGTGCGCCTTCGAACAGGATACGCTTGCCGTCGCGCCGCGCCTGGTCGAGCAATCGCCACACCGGACGCGCGTAAGGCAGCACCGCGGGCGCGATCGCCGCCAGATCGCGCATCAATCGCTCACGATCGACCGGGCCGACGTTGAACCCGGCGCGGATCGCGTCGTGATGCGCGCACAGCCGGTCGATCTGCGGAGCGAGGCTGTCGAGATGCGCCAGATCGCACACGCGAATCGCGCGGCGCCCGACCTTGTCTTCATACGCCGGACCGATGCCGCGCCGCGTGGTGCCGATCTTGAACGCCGAGGCATCCTCGCGAAACGCATCGAGATCGCGGTGGAATGGCAGGATCAAGGGACAGGTTTCGGCGACCGACAAGGTCTCCGGTGAAATCGCTACGCCTTGCGCGCGGAGCTTTTCGACCTCGTCGCGGAAATGCCACGGATCGAGCACGACGCCATTGCCGATCATCGACGGCGTGCCGCGCACGATGCCCGATGGCAGCAGGCTCAATTTATAGACCTCATTGCCGACGACCAGCGTGTGCCCGGCATTATGCCCGCCCTGGAAGCGCACCACGGCATCGGCGCGCGCGGCGAGCCAATCGACGATCTTGCCCTTGCCCTCGTCGCCCCATTGCGCGCCGATTACGGTGACGTTGGCCAAGATTCGGTTCCGTTCAGATATGGGAAAGGCGTGCGCCGGTTATGGGCGATACGCGCGCGCGTCCACCCTGCTCGTGCCGGAGACCCGCCATGCGCTCGATCGCCCTGCTCATTCCCTTCGCTTTTTCCGCCGTCGCCGCGATGGCACAGGATGTACCGGCACCGCGCCCGATGCTCAGCGACGCCTGCCGCGCCGAGGTCCAGACGCTGTGCCCCGCCAGCACCGATCGCGATGCGCGCCGTCAATGCATGATGGCCAGCCGCGACAAATTGTCCGACGGTTGCAAGGGTGAAATTGCCAAGCGGATGGAAGCGATGCGCGCAATGCGTCAGCAAGCTCAGGCGAGCAATCAGCCGGCGGTGCCGCCCGCCGACAATGCCACGACATCCCCGCGATAAGGTTTCAGCCGAAACTGCCCGGATAAACTGAAAATCCGACCGCCGGTTCGTCGGTACCCGCGATGACATAACTGCCGCCGCGGCCGATTTCGCGTTCGCCGGCGAAAAGCGAAAAACCGAACCAGCTTTGATATTCGAAGCCGTGCCGTTCGGTCGGGTCGACGGTGACGCGTGCGCCATCGGCGGCCAGCGCGTCGGCGATGCGCGTTATACCGTCGATGCGGCTGGTCAAAAGCCCGGCATGGTCGAAGCGACGCAACGCGCTCAACGCCTTGCCGGGTTCGCCCATCGCCCCGAGCAGGGGCAGCCAGTGGCCCAGTTCCGCCGCAACCAGCCCGCCTGCATCCTTCATATCCAGCAAATGATCGATCGCCGCCACACGCTCGGCAGGTTCGATCTTGCCGCAGAGGATCGTGACCAGATCGGGCAACGTCAGATCGACGGTGATGTCTTTCGCCCCGCCGGCTCGGAGGGCGGCCAAGGCCAGCGCAACGATCTCGAGCGCTGCGTCGACCGTGTCCAGACCGATCAATTCCGCGCCGATCTGCGTCCGTTCGCGCGCCGGATCGAGGCCGCCCGCCGCCAGTTTGACGACCTGCCCGGCATAGCCGAGCCGCAACGGGCGCGGCGCCGCGGCCAGCGTCGTCGCGGCAATACGGGCAATCTGTGGGGTGATGTCCGACCGGACCGCCAACAGCCGCTGTGTCTTCGGATCGACGAACCGCGCCAGATCGGTGCGCGCACCCTGCAGCCGCGCCGCCAGCCCGTCCTCATATTCGACCAGAGGCGGTGACACCTGAGCGAACCCGGCATCCCCGATTGCCGTGAGCATCGCCGCCACACGCGCCAATGCCGCCGCCGCCTCGCCGGGCAAACGGTCGCGCAGCCCCTCGGGCAACAATCCGGCGGGAATCGTCATTGAGCGCGCCCTAATCGAATTTGAGCGCCGTGGCGCGCTTCACGCCGGGCAGCTTCAAAATCGCGTCGAGCACCGCCGCCGGGACCGGCGTATCGACCGATAGCAGCAGCACTGCCTCGCCCCCCGCATCGCGGCGACCGAGGTGGAACGTGCCGATATTGACGCCCGCTTCACCCAGCGTCGAACCCAGCCGCCCGATGAATCCCGGCGCGTCTTCATTGACGATGTACAACATGTCGCCCGCCAGATCGGCCTCGACCTTGATGCCGAACAGCTCGACCAGACGCGGAGCGGTGTTGCCGAACAAGGTGCCCGCGACCGAGCGTTCGCCCGCTTGCGTCGCGACGGTGACGCGCACCATCGTATGGTAATCGCCCTCACGCTCGCGGCGAACTTCACGCACGTCCATGCCGCGCTCGCGCGCCAGGAACGGCGCATTGACCATGTTCACCGTGTCCGAATGCACGCGCATCAGCCCGGCGAGGACGGCGGACGTGATCGGTTTTGGATTGAGCGCCGCGGCGGCCCCCTCCATCTCGACCGAGATCGCGGTCAGTCCGTCATGTGCGAGTTGGCCGACCAGCGATCCGAGTCGTTCGGCGAGCGCCATATACGGCTTCAGCTTGGGCGCTTCCTCGGCGCTCAACGACGGCATGTTGAGCGCGTTGGTCACGCCGCCGGTGACCAGGAAATCGGCCATCTGCTCGGCGACCTGCAGCGCGACATTGACCTGCGCTTCGTTGGTGGATGCGCCGAGGTGGGGGGTCGAGATGAAGTTTGGGGTGTTGAACAAAGGCGATGCCGTCGCCGGTTCCTCGACGAACACGTCGAGCGCGGCACCGCCGACCTGACCGCTATCGAGCGCGTCCTTCAACGCCGCTTCGTCAATCAATCCGCCGCGCGCGCAATTGATGATGCGCACGCCCTTCTTGGTCTTGGCGAGGTTTTCGCGGCTCAAAATATTGCGCGTCTGGTCGGTCAGCGGCGTGTGCAGTGTGATGAAATCGGCCTTGGCGAGGAGCGTGTCGAGATCGGCCTTTTCGATGCCGAGTTCCACCGCGCGATCGGCGGTGAGGAAGGGATCATAGGCGACCACCTTCATCTTCAACCCCAATGCGCGGTCGGCGACGATCGAGCCGATATTGCCCGCGCCGATCAGGCCGAGCGTCTTGCCGGTCAGCTCGACGCCCATGAAGCGGTTCTTTTCCCACTTGCCCGCCTGGGTCGAGGCATCGGCTTCTGGCAATTGCCGCGCCAGCGCGAACATCAGGGCGATGGCGTGTTCGGCGGTGGTGATCGAGTTGCCGAACGGCGTGTTCATCACCACCACGCCTTGCGCGGACGCCGCGGGGATATCGACATTGTCGACGCCGATACCGGCGCGGCCGATGACCTTGAGGTTGGTCGCGGCGGCCAGGATTTCCTTGGTCACTTTCGTCGAGGAGCGGATGGCGAGGCCGTCATACTCGCCGATCCGCGCGATCAGCTGATCTTTGGTTTCGCCGGTGATCTCATCGACCTCGACCCCGCGTTCGCGGAAGATCTGGGCGGCCAGGGGGGACATTTTGTCGGAAATAAGAACTTTGGGCATTTGTTTGGAACCTCACGTCGCCGCGGCGGAGGCCGGGGCCGTTGGAATGAAAGCGCTGCCGTGTGCAGCGGCCCCGGCCTTCGCCGGGGCGACGATCAACTGGCTTTGACCTGCGCCCAGGCCCAATCGAGCCACGGACCCAGCGCCGTAATGTCGGCGGCATCGACCGTCGCGCCGCACCAGATGCGCAGACCCGCAGGCGCATCGCGGTGACCCGCGACATCATAGCCTGCGCCCTCGGCCTCCAGAACGCCGGCAAGCGCCTTGATCTTGGCTTCGTCAGCACCTTCGACCTTGAGGCACACGCTGGTCTTCGAGCGGATCGCCGGATCATCGACCAGATGCGACAGCCACGGCAGGCTTTCGACCACTTCATCGAGCGCCGCGGCATTGTCCGCTGCGCGCTGCTGCAGCCCGGCCAGACCGCCGATCGACTTGGCCCATTCGAGCGCGAAGATCGCATCCTCGACCGCGAGCAGCGAAGGCGTATTGATCGTTTCGCCGGTAAACACGCCCTCGTTCAGCGCACCCTTGGCCATCAGCCGGAATATTTTTGGCAGCGGCCATGACGGCGTGTGTGCCTCCAGCCGCTCGACTGCGCGCGGGCCCAAAATCAGCACACCGTGCGCCGCCTCGCCGCCGAGCACCTTTTGCCAGCTGAACGTCGCGACATCGACCTTGTCCCATGGAATATCATAAGCGAACACCGCGCTGGTCGCGTCGGCGATGCTCAATCCTTCGCGGTCGGCGGCGATCCATTCGCCATCGGGAACGCGCACACCCGACGTGGTGCCGTTCCACGTGAACAGGACATCGCTCGACCAATCGACCGAATCCAGATCGGGGATTTCCCCATAATCGGCGCGCAGGACGGTCGGATCGAGCTTGAGTTGCTTGACCGCGTCGGTCACCCAGCCTTCGCCGAAACTCTCCCACGCCATCGTCGTGACGGGACGCGCACCGAGCAAGGTCCACATCGCCATTTCGTAAGCGCCGGTATCCGAGCCCGGCACGATGCCGATGCGGTGGGTGTCAGGCAGCTGGAGCATTTCGCGCATCAGATCGATGCAATATTTAAGCCGCGCCTTGCCCAATTTGCCGCGATGCGAGCGGCCCAGCGCGCCGGTGGCGAGGCGCGAGGCATCCCAGCCCGGAGGCTTGGCGCAGGGTCCCGATGAAAAATAGGGGCGTGCAGGCCGGGTTGTTGGCCGGTCTCGTTGCGCAGGCGCAACCGATGGCGCCGGGCGTTCCGATAACGTCGTCATTCAGTCTCTCCTCACAGAGAGCACGCGCTGCGTTGGGACAGCGTGGCCCGTCGACCGCCCTAGAGTCTTGCTGCGGTGCGTCAAGCCGCTAACCTCGCCATCGATGCGCCGCGCCGTGCTTTTATTGTGCCTGCTGGCGCTCGCCTCGTGCATCGGCGCACCGCGCCGCCAGCGCCCGCCGCCGCAAGCCGAGCGCGTCATGGATTCCGCCGCGTTGCGTCAATGCTTGTCGAAACTCGACCTCGGCGTGGCGCGTTATCGGCTGCTGCCCGACCGCGACTTCGGCAATGGCTGCTCGGCGAAAGGCGCGGTGCAATTGCTCGATATTGGTACGCCGATCACCAATTTGGGGGCGATGACGTGCCCGCTCGCGTCCAGTTTCGCGCAATGGGTGCAGTCCGACCTGCAGATCCCGGCGATGGGCGAGTTCGGCAGCCCGGTGGTCAAGGTCGAGACGTTCGGCACCTATGCCTGCCGCAACGTCAACAACGCGGCGGAGGGCCGACTGTCCGAACACGCCTTCGCCAATGCCGTCGATGTGTCCGCCTTCGTGCTCAAGGACGGGCGGCGCATCGCGGTGCTCGGCGGATGGCGCGGCGATCCCGCCAATGGCCGCTTCCTGCGCGCAGTCCGCGATGCTGCCTGCCGCCGGTTCAGGACGGTATTGTCGCCCGACTATAATGCGCTGCACGAGAACCATCTCCACTTGGATATGGGCGGCGCGCGACTCTGCCGCTAAGGGGCCGGGATGACCGAAACACACATCCCGTCGCGCGTCTTTCCCGACGCATCGCAAGGCGCCGTCGACGCCAAGAACATCGTCCACACCGCGCAGACCGACAGCCTGTCGTACAAGCTGGCATTCCAGGACAACGCCTTTCTGCTGCGCCCCGACCTGCGCCCCGTCCGCTTCCAGCTGGAATTGCTCAAACCCGAACTGTTCCTCGACGAAGCCAACATCGCCTCGACGATGGTGTTCTACGGCTCGGCGCGGATTCCCGAACCCGGCGTCAAATCACAGAACCCCGATCCCAAGATCGCCGCGCGGCTCGAGGCCAATAGCTGGACCTATGCCGAAGCGCGCAAGCTCGCTGCCCTCGCCAGCACCAATGCGCATGACGAGGATGGCAAGCGCCACTTCGTCGTATGCTCGGGGGGTGGTCCGTCGGTGATGGAGGCGGCCAATCGCGGCGCGGCGGATGTCGGCGCGGAGTCGATCGGCCTCAACATCGTCCTGCCGCACGAACAGGCGCCCAACCCCTATGTTACCCCGACGCTGAGTTTCCAGTTCCACTATTTCGCGCTGCGCAAGATGCACTTCCTGCTCCGCGCGCGCGCCGTGGCGGTGTTTCCCGGCGGGTTCGGGACGTTCGACGAGACGTTCGAGCTGCTGACATTGATCCAGACGGGCAAGATCAAGCCGATCCCGATCCTGATGTTCGGGCGCGACTTCTGGAACCGCGTCGTCAATTTCGAGGCGTTGGTCGAAGAAGGCGTGATCGGCCCGCAGGACCTGAACCTGTTCCGCTTCGTCGATACCGCCGAAGAGGCGTGGCAGATCGTCCAGGATTTCTACGCGGCTTAAGCGCCCGGCTTGGTCGCCGGTGCGCTGCTATTGCCCGGCGTCCCGCCCGGCTGCGGCCCCGAAGGCGGCGTGTCGGTCTTGGCACCTTGCCCAGCCGGCGCTTCGGGCGCGCCGCTCGCCCCGGCGGCTGGCGCGGCCGGCAGCGGCAGGTTCGACCCCTGGCTGTTCAGATAGGCGATGACGTTGGCGCGATCCATCGCGTTGCTGAGGCCCGCAAAGCTCATCTTGGTGCCCGGCACATAGGCGCTGGGCTTGGTCAGCCACTGATCGAGCTCGGCAAAGCCCCATTTCACGCCCTTGCCCTTGAGCGCATCGGAGAAAGCGTAGCCGCCCTTGCCCTCGCCGGCGGCTTCACCGACTGTGGCATACAGGTTCGGGCCGATGCCGTTCGCACCGCCCTGGGTGATCGTGTGACATGATGCACACTTCTTGAACGTTTCCGCGCCCTTGGCCTCCTCGGCGGTCTGCATCCGCATCGCGATCGGCGGATCGGCGACGGCACCGGCGTCGGCACTCTCTTCGACGACGCCTTCGACGACATATCCCGGATGTTCCGGCTTTTCGCCGCGGAAATACTCGCTCGACACGATCGTCGCGCCCAGCGCCACGATCCCCGCGCCGAGCACCATCATCGAGATCGTGTTGAACCGGTCGTCCATGCGTCTTCCACCCTGTTCGGAAATAGTCGCGGCGCTTTAGGAAAGCAGGCGGGGTGGCGCAAGCGCAGTGCTTCGCTTACGCGGGCGCGCCATGAACCGCTTTCCCGCTCCCGCGCGCCCGATCGTCGAAAAAATGCTGGCCGCCGCCGAGCATGATCCGGACAATGCGGTGTCGTTCCAGGGCGCGCCGGGTGCCAATTCGCATATCGCCATCGAGCAAGCCTGTCCCGGGGCGCTGCCGATCCCGTGCTTTTCGTTCGAGGATGCGATCGACGCGGTGAAGGAAGGCCGCGCCGCCCGCGCGATGATCCCCCTCGAAAATTCGCTGCACGGGCGCGTGGCCGACATCCACTTCCTGCTCCCCGAAAGCGGGCTGACGATCATCGGCGAGCATTTCCTGCCGATCCATTATTCGCTGATGGGCACGGGGCCGATCGCGGGCGTCAAGGCGGCGATGAGCCACCCGCAGGCGCTCGGCCAATGCCGCCGCTGGCTGCGCGCGCGAAACATCCAGCCGGTCCAGCACGAGGACACGGCCGGGGCCGCCGCGCAGGTTGCCGAAACCGGCGATCCGAGCATCGCCGCGCTCGCCCCACCGCTCGCTGCCGGGATTTACGGCCTCGAAACACTCGAAAGCATGATCGCGGACTCCTCGGACAACATGACGCGCTTCGTCATCCTGTCGCGCGATGAAGCCCCGCCGCCGCCCGAGGGTACGCCGACGATGACCACGCTAATCTTTGAAGTTAAGAACGTCCCCGCCGCTTTGTACAAGGCGATGGGCGGGTTCGCGACCAACGGCGTGAACATGACCAAGCTCGAAAGCTATCAGCATGGCGGCAGTTTTTCGGCGACCGAGTTCTTCGCCGATTTCGACGGCCACCCCAGCGATCCAGCGGTCGCGCGCGCGCTCGATGAACTGACCTTCCATTCGAAATGGGTGCGGTTGCTCGGAAGCTATCCCCAGGCCAGGCCGCGTGGGTAACATCCGCGTGGCTGATATTCGCGCCGCGACCGCCGCCGACCTCACGCCGCTGCGTGCGCTGGTCGAAAGTGCCTATCGCGGCGATAGCGCCAGGCGCGGCTGGACGCATGAGGCCGACATGCTTGGCGGCCAACGCACCGACGAAGACACGCTGGGCGCGATCATCGCCGACCCGCAGCAGCGGATTTTGCTGGCGGAGCGCGACGGCGCACTGGCCGGTTGCGTCCAACTCACCGCGAAAAACGACGGCACCGCCTATCTTGGCCTCCTCGCCGTCGATCCAGAGTTGCAAACCGGCGGCATCGGCGCAAAACTTATCGCCACCTGCGAAGCGGCCGCGCGCGACGAATTCCATGCCACGCGGATGGAAATGACCGTCATCGACGGCCGCACCGAACTGATCGCTTACTATCAACGCAAAGGCTACGCCCTCACCGGCGAACGCCGCCCCTTTCCGATGGGTGACGAACGCTTCGGCTTGCCGCAGCAACAACTCGAATTCGTTGTCTTAGAAAAGGCCCTTTAGGCGGCCCACACCCGCAGCAGGGTGTGCGCAATCGCGAACGGCGGCGGCGCGACGAACCGTCCGGGTTCACCCGCCAGCGCGGCGCGCACCTCGTCCTTTGTCGCCCAGAGCGCATCGGACAATTCCTTCGGATCGAGCGTGATCGCGTCGTCCAGCGCCTCCGCCACACAGCCGATCATCAATTGCGACCCGCCAAACGGCCACGGCTGACTGGCGATATAGCGCACCGCGCCCGTCGGGACGCTGGTTTCCTCCAGGATCTCGCGGCGCACGGCTTCTTCGATCGACTCGCCGGGCTCGAGAAACCCCGCCAGTGCCGAATAGCGCCCCTCCGGCCAACCCGCATTGCGCCCCAACAGCGCCCGCCCGTCATGTTCGGCAACCATGATCACCACCGGATCGGTGCGCGGGAAATGTTCCGTGCCGCAGGTGCCGCACTTGCGCCCCCAGCCGCCACGAAACACCGCCGTGCCATGCCCGCAGCGCGCGCAAAAACGGTGCGCGCCGTGCCACCCGATCAGGCTGATCGCCGTCCCGAAAATCGCCGCATCGCCCGCCCGCATCATGCTCAATGCCGCGAACATCGCCGGTGAGCGCATCACCGCATTGATCGGCCCATCGGGTGCCGGCACGAAATGCGCCCGCCCCTGATCCAGCCCGAGGAAGATCAGGTCCGCTTCGGCATCGACCTCCGCCAGGCTGCCCCAATTTAACGAGCCATCATCGCCCAGCTGCGGCTCGACCCCGTCGAGCAGCAGCACCCGCGCGCGCCAGTCGAACAGGGCGGCATAGCCATCCGCATCCTGCCGCAAATGGTCGGCCCGATCGAGCGGATAGCCAGTAAGGGCCGGAGGCATCACAGGCTGGTATAGACGGTGCGCGAAAAGTCCTTGGTGAAGGGCATCGCGCTGTCGGGCATATATTGCGCGAAGCCCGACGCGCGGAACTTGGTCGATGGGTCGACCCACGCCACCGTCGCCGCCGCGCCGCCCCAACCATAAGTGCCGACGCCTTCGCCCAGCCCGTTGGGCGTGATGCGGACGCGCCCGCCCGCGCCGAACCCCTGACCCGCGGCGAATGTCCCGCTAGTGTCCACGCCTGGCGCCAGCAAATTGGACATTGCCAGCCGCGCCGTCGCCTCCCTCATGACCCGCACGCGCCCGATCGCGCCGAAGCCGGCCAGCATTTGCAGGAACCGGTCATAATCGCGCGGGCTCATGACCAGACCCGAGCCGCCGAGTTTCAGCGCTGGCTTGTCCGCGAAAATGGTCGTCGCGCCCGGATCGATCGGCGCGCGCGCGGTGCCGAGAATGCCGTAATTGGTCGTCATCCGCGCCAATTCGGACGTCGGCACCTGGAACCAGCTGCTCGTCATGCCCAGCGGCTGGAATATCCGCTTTCGCAGGAACGCTTCGAATTCCATGCCGCTCGCCTGCTCGATGATGTGGCCCATCAGATCGAGGCCGCACGAATAGCTCCAGCGCGTGTCCGGATCGGCGATCAGCGGCAGCGTCGCCAGCCGCTCCGCGAACGCCGCGAGGCTCGGCGCGGGCGGGATCGCATCGAGACCGGGCAACTTCATGTGGCTCACCGCGCCCGATGCCAGACCGTTGTGCACAAAGGCATCGTGCAGCGCGCCCTTGCTGATGATTGCATAACCGAGGCCACCCGAATGGGTCAGGACGTGGCGGATCGTCAGCGGCTTCGACGCGGGCCGCGCATCGAGCGACTTGACCGGATCGAGCGCCACCATCGGCTTGCGGAAACCGGGCACAAAATCGCCGACATCCTGGTCCAGCCGCAGCTTGCCGTCCTCGACCAACATCATCGCCGCGATGCCGGTGATCGGCTTGGTCATCGAATACATGCGGAACAGGCTGTCGGGGCTCATCGCCAACGCACCAGCTTCGCGCCCCTGCTTGCCGCGCACCGCGAAGTTCGGCGCGAGCGTGCCGCGCCCGATCGCCCCGACCGCGCCCGGCAACCGGTCGTCGGCGATATAGGCGTCGAACAAAGCTTGCGTCGCCGCGATGGCCGGATCGGGAATCGCCGGCGACAACGCCCAACTCGGCTGAGCCAGCAACACGCCGCCCAGCAATGCGCTGCCACCCATAAACCGCCGCCGGTCAACCGCCTGATCGAACATTCGCATCCTCCTGCATCGCTATCGTTACGGCCTTGCGAAACAAGGTCGGCAAACCCGCTTCGTCCAGCGTTTCGCGTGGCCACCACTCGACGTCGCCGTCAAGCGCGATTTCGGTTCCGCGCCGCACATCGAGCGTCAGGCGAAAATGCGTGAAGACGTGCGTCACCTGCCCAAGCCTTTCGCCCGCGCCGGCATCTTCGCTGACCGGCAACCCCAGCATTCCACCGAGCAACCCTTTGGGCGGCCGCCGGACCAGCGCGACGCCTTCGCCGCGCTCGATCCACCAAGCGGTCGCCGTCCGTTCGGGCCGCGCCTTTTTTGGCGAGCGGCGTGGATAGTCGGTTGGATTGCCCTGGCGGTAAGCGCGACACCCCGCACGAACCGGACACAGCAAGCATTTCGGACTGCGCGGGGTGCAGACCGTCGCGCCCAGATCCATCATCGCCTGCGCGAAATCGCCTGCGCGCTCGCCGGGCGTGATAGCGTCGGTCAGGCGGTAAATCTCGTCTTCGGCGGGCAGCGGCGTCTCGACGATGAACAACCGCGCAACGACGCGCTTCACATTGCCATCGACCACCACCGCCCGTTGACCGAGCGCAATCGCTGCGACCGCCGCCGCCGTATAGCGCCCGACCCCCGGCAGCTGGCGCCACCCCGCCTCGTCAACCGGGAACCCCTCCGCTGCCATCATGCGCGCCGCCGCCAGAAAATTGCGCGCCCGGCTGTAATAACCGAGCCCCGCCCACTCGCGCATCACCTCGGCATCCTCGACCGCCGCCAGTGCCCGCACATCCGGCCACCGCGTCAAAAACCGCCGATAATAAGCCATCACTGCCGCCACGGTGGTCTGCTGCAGCATGATTTCGCTCAGCCACACCGCATAGGCATCGGGCGTGTCACTGCGCCACGGCAGGTCACGCCGGTGGGCATCGTACCAGTCCAGCAAGCGGGCGGAAAAGTCGTTCAGGTAAAGTCTCTTTAGCGTGGGCCAAGCCTGTGCCATGACGCTGCGCGATGCCCAAGGCCAAAGCCATAATCGCGCCTGCTGAACGCCCCCGTGGCGGCCGGGCGCGTGCGGTGTCGGAAATCGTCCCCGAAGTCGGGCGCATGGCGTTTCGTCGCTTCGGCTTCGTGCAAAGCTCGGTCGTCAGTCGCTGGCGCGAGATCGTCGGGGAGCGCTACGCCGACGCCTCGGTCCCCGAATCGATCCGCTTTCCGCAGGGCAAGCGCCAGGATGGCACGCTGACCTTGCTCGTTACCGGCGCGCACGCCCCGATGATGAGCCATGTGACGGGCGTCATCATCGAACGGGTCAACCGCTTCTTCGGCTACAGCGCGGTCGCCAAAGTGGTGATCCGCCAAGGCAATATGCCAAAGCGCCCGGCGCGCGCCATACCGCTGGAACTCGTTGCCTTGCCCGTCGAACTCGGTGCGTCGCTCAAGACCATCGCCGATCCCGAGTTGAAGGCCGTCCTCGAATCGCTCGCCCGCGGAGTTGCGACCGCCACCGCCATTCCCGTCATGGGGAAAATATCCTGATGCGCCAGATCCTGTCTATCCTCGCCGCCATCGGCCTGACCGCCGCCGCACCCGCTCCCGATTGGACGCGCCGCGTCACGCAGACGCCGACCGGCGCGTATGTCCTGGGCAACCCGGCGGCAAAGGTCCGGCTGGTCGAATATCTCAGCTACACCTGTCCGCACTGCGCGCATTTCACCAAGGAATCGGCGACCCCGCTGCGCCAGAACTACATCCGCTCGGGCAAGGTGTCGGTCGAATTCCGCCACGCGATCCGCGACGGGCTGGACTTGACCGCCGCCTTGCTGACGCGGTGCGGTGCGCCCGCGAGCTTCTTTACGCGCAGCGAAACCGTGTTTGCCAATCAGGACGCGATGTTCACCAAGATCGAAGCGTGGCAGGCCGCCAACCCCGCCCCCGCCAGCATGGATGCAGCGGTCAAGGCGTTCGCCACCGGTTCGGGCCTGTCGACGCTGATGGCCGCGCAAGGCGTGCCGCTCGCGCGCCAGAATCAGTGCCTCGCCGATCCAAAGATGCGCGCCGCGCTGGTCGCCCAAGCCGATGAAGCTTGGAAGAAGCGTCAGATTCCCGGCACGCCGGCCTTCATCCTCGACGACCAACTCCTTGGCGGCGACTGGAAAAGTCTCGAACCGCAACTCCGTGCGAAAGTGAATTGATGAAAAAGACCGCTGCCCTGATGGCCATTCTCGCGCTCGCCGCGTGCAAGAAGGAAGAAACCAACACGACCGTCGCCGCGTCGGCGCCCGTCGCCGGGGCGACTGCGCCCGCGGGTCAGGACTGGACCACCACCTTCGCCTCGTCGCCCGAAGGCGGCTTCATCATGGGCAACCCCAATGCGCCGATCAAATTGGTCGAATACGGTTCGCTGACCTGCCCGCACTGCGCCGAATTTTCGGAAAAAGGCACTGCGCCGCTGAAAGCGCTGGTCCAGCAGGGCAAGTTGAGCTGGGAATTCCGCAATTATGTCCGTGACGCGGTCGATACCACCGCAACGCTGATCGCGCGCTGCAACGGCCCGGCGTCGTATTTCGGCATGCTGGAGGCGATGTACGCCGCGCAGGCGAGCTGGTTCGCCAAGATCCAGGCGGTGCCGCAGGCGCAATTGGAAAGCATCCAGAACCTGCCCCCGGCACAACAATTTCCCAAGCTTGCCGAATTGACCGGACTCAAGGATTTCGCGGCTCAGCGCGGCGTCGGCGCGGCCAAGGCCGATGCTTGCCTGGCCGACCAGACGCAAGCGCAACAGCTCGCCAAGATGGTCGAAACCGCGAACAAGATGGACGGCTTCGTGGGCACCCCGACCTTCCTCATCAACGGCCAGATCGTTCCCAATTCAGCCAATTGGGAAACGCTTGAGCCCGCGCTCAAGCAAGCGGGCGCTTGAACCGCGCCTGAGCCAAGTTAAGCTGCCCTGAGGGGAGGGCCGCCGGTTGCGCCTGTCGCGCGTCAAGCTGACTGGATTCAAGAGTTTCGTCGATCCGGTGGAACTGCGCGTTCTGCCGGGATTGACCGGTGTCGTCGGCCCCAATGGTTGCGGCAAATCGAACCTGCTGGAGGCGATCCGCTGGGCGATGGGCGAAGGCAGCGCCAAATCCTTGCGCGGCGGCGCCATGGAAGACGTGATCTTCGCGGGCACCGCCAGCCGCCCGCAACGCCAGTTCGCCGAAGTCGCGATCCTCGCTACCAATGAGAATGGCGAGGTCGAGGTCGTGCGTCGCATCGAACGCGGCGCGGGATCGGCCTATCGCATCAACGGCCGCGACGTCCGCGCGCGCGACGCGCAATTGCTGTTCGCCGACGCCGCCACCGGCGCGCATTCGCCCGCCTTGGTCAGTCAGGGCCGGATCGGCTCGATCATCGCCGCCAAGCCCGCCGAGCGCCGCCAGATGCTCGAGGAAGCAGCGGGCATTTCCGGCCTCCACGTTC
The DNA here is from genome assembly GCF_965137005.1 of Sphingomonas antarctica. Lineage (NCBI taxonomy): Bacteria > Pseudomonadati > Pseudomonadota > Alphaproteobacteria > Sphingomonadales > Sphingomonadaceae > Sphingomonas > Sphingomonas antarctica. Next base: position 276,026 of record NZ_CBCRXM010000003.1, read on the forward strand.
GCCGCCGCGAAGCCGAGATCCGGTTAAAGGCGACCGAGACCAATCTCGAGAAAGTCGCCCAGAGCCTTGCCGAACTCGAAAACCGCGCCGCGGTCCTGCGGCGTCAGGCGCGCTCCGCCGAACGCTATCGCCGCCTGACCGACGAATTGCGCCTGGCCGAAGCGCGGCTGATCTTCGCCCGCTGGCGTGACGCCAACGATGCCGCGCGCGCCGCCCGCGACGAAGCCGTCACCGCCGAAGCGCTCGCCGCATCCGCTGCCGAAGCGCAACGCGCCGCCGCCGCCTGGGCCCGCGAGGCCGCCGATCGGCTCGCCACCCTGCGCAGCACGGCACAGACGCTGCGCGACGCTGCCGCCGAAGCCCGTCATGCCCAGGCCAGTGCCGAGGCCGAGCGCAACCGCATCGAGGCGCGGCTCGCCGAACTCGGACAGTCCCGGCGTCAGCTCGAGGCCGATCGCGCCCGCGAAGGCGAATTGGCCGGCGATGCCGCCGACGCGATCGCGCGCCTGACCGCGGAAGCCGAGGCGCTCGACGCCGCGATCAGCAACACCGCCGCCAGTCGCCCTGCTTTGGCGACGCGCCTTGCCGACGCGGACCGGGAGGTCGCCGCCGCCGAATTGTCGCGCGCCAACGCGCTCGCCGCCCAGGCCCGCGCCGATGCCGAACGCCGCGTCGCCGAAGCCGCGCGCGCCGCGTCCAACGCTGCGCTCGAACGCGCACAGAGCGACCATGATCGCCTTGCGCGCGAAGCCGCTGCGCTCATGCCACTCGCGGATGCGGAGGCCGCCGCGAAGCGGGCCCAATCGGACCGCCAAGCAGCGGAAATCGCGCAAGCGACAGCCAACGGCACCATCGCCGCGCAACAGGACGCGCTGACAGCGGCGGCTGCTGCTGTGGGTATTGCACAACCGGCGCTTTCGGCATCGCGCGCCACGCTCGCCGCCGCCGAGAGCGAGGCGCGCGCGCTCGCGTCGTCGCGCGACGCGGGAGAGGGCGTGCTCAAGCTGATCCGCGTCGATTCGGGCTATGAGGCCGCGCTGGCCGCCGCGCTCGACAGCGACCTCGATGCCGGCCTCAAGGGCATTCGACGCTGGGCGGGAGGCGGCGCAGACACGGCAGAACCGCCGCTCCAGGCTGGCGAGCCATTGGCCAAATTCGTCGCGGCCCCGCCCCAACTCGCGCGCCGCCTTGCCCAGATCGCGGTCGTCGAACGCGACGAGGACCAGCCGCTCGGCCCCGGACAGAGGCTCGTCACGCGCGATGGGCGGATGCGCCGATGGGACGGCTTCATCGCCGACGAGGCCGGTCAGGCGACCGCCGAGACGCTGCGCCGCCGCAACCGGCTGGCCATGCTCGATACCGAATTGCCGGGCCTGCGCGATGCCGTGGCGGCGGCGGACGCGGCGCTGTCGGAGGCGCGGGGCGCTGAAGCCACGGCGGCGACCGTGCTGGCACAGGCGCGGCGCGATCGCGATGCGGCCGACGCCGCGCTGCGCCACGCCTTGCGTACCGAAGACGCCGCCACTGCGGAATTTGAACGGTTGACGGCGCGTCATGCCGAACTCGCCGACCGCATCCAGAGCGCGGCGGTTATCGTCGCCGCCGCAGAGGCCGCAGCGCAGGATGCTTGCATCGCCGTCGACGCCCTGCCGTCGTCATCGGATGGTGCCGCTCTTGGTGCGCTCGACGCTGCGGTTGCCGAGGCGCGCCGCGCATTGACCGCGCTGAACAACGATCTGGCCGGGCTTGACAATCGCTTGACCGTCGATCGCGCCCGCATGGCGCAGGCGCGCAAGGAGGCCGAGGACTGGCGCGCGCGCAGCGGGGCTGCCGGGCGTCGCGTCGCCGAAATGGACAAGCGCGCTGCCTCGATCGCCGCCGAAGCGGAAAAACTCGAAGCCGACCCCCGCCGCGCCAGCCAGGCAGGAGCCGCATTGGCCGGAAATGTGGAGCGTACCGCGCTCGCCAGCGCCGAAGGGGTCCGCGCCGAAGTCGAGGGCGAGGCGGTCTTGCGCGAACGCGAAGACATTGCCGCCAAAGCCGGTGAAGCGCTCGCCGAAGCGCGCGAAGCCCGAGCCGGTGGCGCCGCCCGCGCGGAGAACGAAGAAGCGCGCCGCATCGAAATGGGCCGCGTCTCCGCCGAGCGCTTTCAATGCCCCGCCCCCGTCCTTCCCGAAAAACTGGGCTTTGACGAGGCATCGGTCGGCCCGGTCCCCGGGGAATCCGCCACCCTCGAACGCGCCACCCTCGAACGCGAGCGCCTCGGCCCCGTCAACCTCGTCGCCGAAACCGAACTTGAGGAAGTGACCGCCCAGCTCGGCGCGCAGGCGGATGAGATCGCCGAATTGACCGAAGCCACCGCACGCCTGCGCGGGTCGATCGGCAGCCTCAACCGCGAGGGGCGTCAGCGGCTCCGCGCCGCGTTCGAAGCCGTCGACGGGCATTTTCGCCGCTTGTTCGCAACCCTGTTCAACGGCGGTGAGGCGCACCTTGCGCTGATCGATTCGGACGACCCGCTCGAGGCCGGGCTCGAGATCATGGCGCAGCCGCCGGGCAAGAAGCTGTCGTCGCTGACGCTCCTGTCGGGCGGCGAACAGGCGCTGACTGCTGTCGCACTGATCTTCGCGTTGTTCCTGACCAACCCCGCGCCGCTGTGCGTCCTCGACGAGGTCGATGCACCGCTCGACGACGCCAATGTCGAGCGGTTTTGCGACCTGCTCGACCGCATGGCGGCGGACACCGACACGCGTTTCCTGGTCGTCACGCACAATGCCCTGACGATGAGCCGGATGCATCGCTTGTACGGCGTGACGATGGTCGAACAGGGGATCAGCCGCCTCGTCTCGGTCGATCTGGGCGGCGCGACAGAATTGCTTGCAGCGGAATGAGGTTTCTCCTCGCCTTGGTCGCGCTGATCGCCGCGCCCGCCACTGCCAAGCCGACTTACGTCGCCGCCGGCACATGTGACGGCCTGCCGCGCGTCCAGCTGACGACGCCGCGCGGCATCTGCGTCGGGCTGGTCGCCGAACATCTTGGTTTCCCGCGCGGGCTCGCGCTGATCGGGCGCGACGTCTACCTCGCCGACCTCGCCTCACGCACCCCCGGCCACGGCCGCATTCTCAGGCTCGGCGATTATGGCCGTGCCGCGCCGGTGGTTGTGCTGAGCGGCTTGAACCAGCCCAACGGCCTTGCCGCAACCGCCGACGGCAAACTCTATGTCGGCGAAGTCGGGCGGATCATCCGCTTCGACCCGCGCGCGCCGAACCCGCAAGCGACGATCAGCGTGATGGTCTCGGGCTTGCCGACCGACGGACGGCACAATCTCACCGCCTTCATCCTTGCGCCCGATGGCGCGCTGATCATCGGCAGCGGCGCGCGCAGCGACAATTGCGAGACGGACGCGGGCAGGCTGCCCAATCCGGCGGCACTCTGCCCCGAAACGCGCGAACGGCCGCCGCGTGGCAGCCTCCTTCGGCTCGACCCGACGACCGTACGGCCAGCCTCCGCCGCCAGTCTGCCGCCCTTCGCCACCGGTATCCGCAATGCGATGGCCTATGCCTTTGCGCCCGACGGCACGCTGATCGCGGCCTCCAACGGTCGCGACAACATCGATTCGGCGGACAAACGCCTGTCGGACGACGCCTTGCCGCACGACGTGTTGCTCAAGATCGTGCGCGGGGGCGATTATGGCTGGCCCTATTGCTTCGACGCGGGGCGGCCGAGCCCCGAATATCCGCGCTTCGATTGCCGGACCAGGCGTGCGCCGGCGATGCTGCTCAGCCCGCATGCCGCACCGCTGTCGATGATCCGCTATCGCGGCACCCGTCTGAAGGTGCTGACCGGCAAGCTGATCCTTGGTTATCACGGCTATCGCGCCCGGGGACACCGCATCGTCGCGATCGCGCTCGACGGCTTGGCCCCCGTGGGCGGCGAAGTCGACGTGGTCAGCGGCTGGGCCACCCGCGAAGGGGTGCATCCGCAAGGGTTTCCGTCGGCGCTGCTCGAACTCCCCGATGGCAGTATCCTGATCGCCGAGGATCAGAACAGGACGTTGTTGCGGCTGTCGACGCCCTAGAAATCCAGACCGATCGTGACTGCCGGGCCCGAGCGCGGCCTAGCATTGCCCGTCAATCGAAAACGATATTCCCCGGCAATCCGCATACCGGTCGTGCCAGCGCGGAGCCGCATCTCGACCAGCGGGCCGGCTTCCACGCGGCGGGTGTCATCTTGCGCGCTGGCCCATGCGCCGCCGCCTGCGCCCAGGCTGATGCCCGGATAGATCTCGCCGCGCCTGGTCACCCGCGCCTGCGCGTCGCCGAACCAGCGGCGCGAATGCACGCCCGCGACGCCCGCCTGGGCAAAGCCATCGAACCGCATTCCGGCAGGCAGCCTGACGTCATAGGCTCCACCATAGGCGGTGACGACAAACGCGCCGTCCTGCGCGTCGAGCCGCTGACGCCGTTCGACCAGCAGTCCCAGGCCGCGCCCGCGCAAAGCATAGCCTGCCGACACTTCCACGTCAGGCGCGCCCAAGGCGCGGCTGATGCGCGCCGTCAGCCCGACCGGCGCGTCCGCGCCTTGGAGGAACAAGCGTGCACCCAATTGCGAACCGCCGAGCGATGGCACGCCGACCGCACCTCCGGTACCATTGACCAATTCCCACGCACTGCCGGTCAGCGCGTGAAACCGTGTCCGGCGCGGCACGAAATTGGCATCGACCAAGCCGCTGCGGAGTTGCGGATAGCGCCCATTGGCGACCGGATCGACCGAGGTTGGCAACCCGACGAATTTCTGAGGTCCTGCAGACGCAACGGCGAAAGCCGGAGCGGCGGTCGCTGGCATCTGCCGGACATTCGGTATCTTATTAAAGGCCCCAGGCTCACGGGTAATCTTGGCAAGCGTTGCGAGAACCATCGTCGGACTTTGGTGAGCTTTGCCGTGAGGCTTGGGGGTCGTCGCGACAGGAGCAGGCGGAACGCCTGGCAACATTCCGCGCTCAGTCGTCAACCAAGGTGCCAAAACCGCAACCCGCACCCCGATCCAGACGGCAATCAGGGCGACGGGCGCGCCGAGCGGCCCAAGGCGCAGACCTTTCAAGATAAAGGGCTTTGGGGAAAGACGTGCGCGGTCTTGTCCCACCGCACCATCCCGCTCCGCCGCGATTCGCGGTACAGCCGCACGGCACGCCAACTTGCGGCGATCAGGATGGCGTTGGCGACAAAGGTGCGCGGGAAGCTCAGCAAACCTTGCCGCCAGCCATAGGCCGCGACGACGAAGGCGGCGCGCACCGCGAGTCGCCAGACCATCAGTGCCGTCACGCTGATCGTCAGCCACGCGGGCAGATCGAAAAAGCGTGTGCCACGCCCAAACAGCCACAATCCAGCCCAGAGCAACAGCGCGACATAGCCCGCCGCGAGCACCGTGGAGGCGATCAGCGTGCGCCGGTCGCGCGCGCGCATCCAGCGTTCGGCGACGCCACCATGCCAGTTCAGCCGGTCCCAGCCGTGCAGCGCGATTCCCGCGATCCAGCGTCCGCGCTGCTTGATAGCCCCTTCCAGAGTTGCCGGGAAATGCTCGTGCGTTGCGACCAGTTTCCCGTCCGACCCTTCGATCCGGACGAAGGCGGCACGCCCGCCCGCAGCACGCAGACGCAGGCCGAGTTCGTAATCCTCCGTAAGGCTCGCCGCATCGAACGGCCCATCACGCCCGGCGGTGACGGTCTCCAGCGCGGCGCGCGCGAAAACGCAGCCGACGCCGGCCGACGGGATTCCCGCTCCGGTTTCCTCGCGCGCGAGCAAGGTCTTGCCGTGATGTTCGGCAAATTCATCGAGATAGGTTCCGGCGATCCAGCGTGAGCCGCGATCGACGAGGGGCAGGACCGGCAGCTGGATCATTGCAAAGCGGTCGATCAGGCTGGCGAAAACAATCAGTTCGTCGGGATGCACGACGTCTTCGGCATCGTGGAGGACCACGCCGCGATATTTCGCGCCGTCGCATATCTCGTCCGCGCGCATCGCACGCCATAGGGTGTTGAGCGCGTCGGCCTTGGTCGTTGGCCCGGCACGCTCGTTGACCACCACTCGCAATCGCGAATCGGCAATCGCCGCCAGTACGGCAGCTGTTGCCGGGTCGTTGGGATAGATTGCGACATAGACCACGCAGTCACCGAAACTGCCGAGCAAGTGACGCAGCATTGCGCCGATCACCGCGCTTTCGTCCCAGGCAGGAATGAAGATCGCGAACCGGCCGGACGCGGCGGGGAGCGGGAGCGTCGCGACGGTGGCGCGCGGACGGCGGCGGAATGCGACGGCACGGCGGAGCGAGCGCGCGGCCCAGGCGAGATCGACGAGCAGTTCGTCGATCCCGCCGATCAGGAACCCCGCCGCCGCGAACAATGCGAGTTCGCGCGCGGCGATCACTACAAGATGTTCAACCCCCACAACACCTTGACGCTAGTCAGGGTGCCCAGTGGATGTCCACCGGCAGCTCGCAATCGGCGAGCACGCGACCGATCGGTGTCGGCGATGCCGCGCCCTCCTCGATCGCCCGTTCGACCAACGCGCGCTTGGCATCGCCGGTAATCGTCAGGATCAGCGTGCGCGCGGACACGATCGCCGCCCGCGACAGGGTGACACGGTCGACCGGCGCTTCCTTCGGCATTTCGGCGGGCCGGACGCCCAGAGCGCGGCGTTCGCGCGGGCCGTTCAGCGCTTCATCGAAATCGTCTCCCGGAAAAATCGAAGCGGTATGTCCGTCGGCACCGACGCCCAGCCAGACGAGATCCGGTGGCCAGCCGAGATCGGCGAGCAACGCATCGGCTGACCGTCCCGCCGCCTTGTAATCGGGAGCCTTGTCGCTGGTCAGCGGCACGACGCGCGCACCCTTCGACAGGAACAATTTGGCGATCATCGTGACGTTCGAAAGGGCATCGCCCATCGGCACCAGACGGTCGTCGGTCGGGATGATCGTGACGCGCTTCCAGTCGCGCTTTTGGCCTGCGAGCCTGGTCAGCGCCGCGACGGGCGTCGTACCGCCGGGCACCGCGATCAGCGCCGCGCCGCGCGCGTCGATCGCCGAATCCAGGATGAACCCGACATCGCCCGCAACCGCGTCGGCCAGTTCATCCGCATCGTCATAGTCCCACCATTCGGCTTCGATCGGCATTTGAGGTCACATCTCCAATGGTGGGGGACTTAGGGGATCCTGTCGGGTGAGCGCTTCCGCCTCGATCAAATCGAGTGCGTTATGCGCTTCGACATAGCGTCGCGCGAGGGCGAGCCAGGCAGTGGTCTGCGGTCCCTGCGGCAGGCGCGCGACTTCGGTCATCGCGCCATCGACTTGCCCGCTTTCGACGAGGAGGCGCGCGCGGTCGAGGCGCGCATCGGGTGTCGGTGCCACAGAGCCTTCGCGACGGACCACGAACAGTGAGCCCAGTGACGTGCGCGTCGCCTGCCACCAGCCCTGATTGGCGGTGGGTCGCGTCACGACGGGTTGAAGCTGGGCGAGACCGGCACGAAGCGCGGCGATGGTCACCGGCGACTGTGCGGCGCCGATGATGCTGCCGACCGCGCGCGGCTGGGTCTGGCCGAAACGCTGGCGCAACGGCTGTTCGACGTAACCGAGGCCGACGCCGCGATCGACCGCGCGGCGCGCGGCAAAGGCGAGCAGCAGGCTTTCGGCACGGTCGGCATTGCCGGCGGCGGCGGCGGCGCGAAGATCGACGCGCGCCATTCGCGATTCGATTTCGGCGACGCGGGTGTCGATGACCTGTGCCTGCCCCAGCGTCGTCGTGGCCAGCGGTTGGGCCGGCGGCACCACCGTGGCGGTCGCCGGTTGCGTGACCGTCGTCGGCGCAGCCGCAACGGGCGTCGCGCGCCAGGCCTGCCAACGCGGAATCGCCAGCGCCATCGCGCCGATCCCGGCGACGAACGCGATCAGCACCGCGGCGAGCAAGGTACCGAAGGTGCGGCTGCGGGGGTCAGACGCCATGATCGGGGTCTTCGCACAGGCTTGCGGCCATTGCCAGCATCGCGGCATCGGCGGGACGACCGGCAGAGACGACCGCGCGCCAGCCCGATCCGGCGGCTTCGGCCACCCCCGGACTGATCGCCACCAGGGCGTAGGCCGCCCGATCGTGGACAATCGCGCCAAATCGTCGAGCTGCGCGTGCCGAATGCAGCAAAGCGACGCCGGTGGCGGGCAGTTTGGGCGGCGGCAGCGCTTCTGCCGCATAGACCGCAACCGACGTCACGCGCGCACTGTCGAGCGGGACATGGCGTCGCCCGGCAAGGTGGACGAAATGGCGGTAACGACTGGCCGCGACGACGCTCGCCCCGTCACCTTCGCCAATTTGGGTAACGTCCAGTCCGGCGCCGCGCGCCGCATCGGCGGTCGCTTCGCCGACGGTCACCACGGGAAGATGCGCGAATCGCATCAATTTCTCGCCAGCCGCGCGGACCCCGCTGGCGCTGGTCAACAGCAATGCGTCGAACGCCGCGGGATCGGGCGCGATCCACGCCATCGGCTGGATTTCGAACAGCGGCGCGACGACGATCTGCAGGCCGAGCGCCCGCGCCCGCGCCGCGGTCGCATCGGCACCCGGCTGGGGACGGAGGATGATGACGATCACCTGCGCGGATAAGTAAGAAGCGGGCCGACAGGTCAAGCCCCCGAACCGTGGTCTCGCTTTCCCTCGACCGCGCCACGCCCTAAGTCCCTGGCGTGGCATTGATCCTCGGCATCGAATCGAGCTGTGACGAAACCGCAGTGGCGCTGGTCAGAGATGACCGGACAGTGTTGGCGCACAAGCTCGCCACACAGGAAGCGCATCACCGTCCATTCGGTGGCGTCGTCCCCGAAATCGCCGCCCGCGCGCATGTCGAAGCCGTGGGGCCGTTGGTCGAGGCCGCGTTGGCTGAAGCGGGCGTGTCATTGGCGGATGTCGACGCGATCGCCGCGACGGCGGGACCGGGGCTGATCGGTGGCGTGCTGGTCGGGCTGATGACCGCCAAGGGGCTGGCTTACGCCGCCGACAAGCCGTTGATCGCGGTCAATCATCTGGAGGGGCATGCGCTGTCCCCTCGTTTCGCCGACGCCGATCTCGCATTCCCTTATTTGTTGTTGCTCGTCTCGGGCGGGCATTGCCAATTGCTGCTGGTCGGGGGTGTCGGGCATTACCGGCGGTTGGCGACGACCATCGACGACGCGGCGGGCGAAGCATTCGACAAGACGGCCAAGTTGCTGGGCCTCGGTTTCCCCGGCGGCCCGGCGGTCGAGGCCGCAGCGCGCGCGGGCAATCCCAAGGCGGTGCCGTTGCCCCGCCCCCTGAAAGGATCGCGCGAGCCCCATTTTTCCTTCGCGGGCCTCAAAAGTGCCGTCGCACGCGCGGTCGAAGCGGGGATTTACACGCGCGAGGATATCGCCGCATCGTTCCAGCAGGCGGTGGTCGATTGCCTGATCGACCGCACCGCCCGCGCGCTCGAGACGCTCGATAATGACGTCACGGCGTTGGTCGTCGCGGGCGGCGTCGCGGCCAATGGCGCGGTTCGCATCAGCCTCGAGGAGCTGGCGATCGCGCGCGGACTGCCCTTCGTCGCGCCGCCTTTATGGCTGTGCACCGACAATGGCGTGATGATCGCGTGGGCGGGTGCCGAGCGATTCGCGCAAGGCCTGACCGATCCGCTCGACACCATGGCGCGCGCGCGCTGGCCGCTCGACCCCGCGGCCGAAGCGGCACGCGGTGCGGGGGTGAAGGCGTGAGGATTGGCGTCATCGGCGGTGGTGCCTGGGGCACCGCGCTGGCGCAGGTCGCCGCGGCGCATGGCGAACCGGTGTGTCTGTGGGCGCGCGAACATGACGTCGTCCGCTGCATCAATACCGAGCACGAGAACCGGCTGTTTCTGGCGGGCGTGAAATTATCGCCGTCGATCGGCGCGTCCGAGAAATTGGACGATCTGGCGGGATGCGATGCCGTGCTGGCGGTGGTACCGGCCCAGCATTTGCGCGGGATTCTGGCGCAATTGCCGCGACTCAGCGGCCCGCTCGTGCTGTGTGCCAAGGGCATCGAGGCGGACACCCACGCCTTAATGTCGGAAGCCGCCGCCCAAGTTCAGCCGGACGCGACGGTCGCGGTGCTGAGCGGTCCGACCTTCGCCGCCGAAGTGGCCCAGGGTTTGCCCACCGCCGTGACCCTGGCTTGCGGCGATGCGATGGTTGCCCGCGCGCTCGCCGAACGGTTGGGTCGCAAGAATTTTCGCATTTACGCGTCCGACGACGTCACCGGGGCGGAGATCGGCGGCGCGGTGAAGAATGTGCTCGCCATCGCTTGTGGCGTCGCGGAGGGGCGCGGGCTGGGGCAGAATGCGCGCGCCGCCTTGATCGCGCGCGGCTTTGCCGAAATGACGCGTTACGGCTTGGCGCGCGGCGGGCGGGCGGAAACTCTGGCGGGACTGTCAGGCCTCGGCGATCTGGTCCTGACCTGTTCGTCGACGCAGTCGCGTAACTTCTCGCTCGGTGTCGGATTGGGTCAGGGCATTGCGGCGGCGGAGTTGATGGCGGACCGCGCGACGGTCGCCGAGGGCGCCTTTACCGCGCCGGTGCTGCGCGAATCGGCGCGCAAACTCGACGTCGACATGCCGGTGGTCGAAGCGGTCTGCGCGCTGCTCGAAGGGTCGGCGGCCGTCGATGACGTCATGACGGCCTTGCTCAGCCGGCCGCAGCGGGCTGAAGGGTAGCCGTCGCCCCGGCGAAGGCCGAAGCCGCTACCGATGGAGCACTCACGTTCGTAGCGGCCCCGGCCTCCGCCGGGGCGACGCGTTCTAAAAATCCCAGGCGATGCCGTTATTTTCCCAGTCCCCGTAACGCGTGGGCTCCAGCCCTTTGGGGCCGCCATGTTCGTTCTGTTCCGCAACGGCTTCCGGCGCAGGCAGTGGCGGCGATGGCGTCAAATAGGCGGGCGGTTTGACGTGGGGGGGCCGCTTGCTGTTCATGCGCACAATGTCGGACCCCGAGAATGAAGAGGCAAGAGGCGTTCCTGCGCGCATGGCAGCGTTGCGCATGCTCGACGCCGTGATCAACCGCGGCCAGACGCTCGACACCGCGCACGGCAATTTCACGCGCGCGCTGCCGCCCGAAGACGCGAGTTTCGCATTGGTCATCTCCAGCGAGACGCTGCGCTGGCTGGTCGATCTGGATGCGTTGATCGATTCGGCGACGCCGCAACCGCTGGCCAAGGACGTGAAGGCGCGGACCGTCCTGCGCATCGCTTTAATCCAGGCGCTGAAGCTCGGCACCCCGCACCATGCCGCGATCGCCACCGCGCTGCCGTTGATCACCGGCGGCCCCAAGCGACTGGTCCATGGCGTCTTCGGCACGATCGTGCGCGGCGGAAAAAAGCTGCCCGCCAAACCGACGCTGCCGGAGGCCGTCGCCGCCCGCTGGGGCCATTGGGGTTTCGGTGCCTTGGGCGAGATTGCCGCTGCCTTGGGTGAACAGCCGCCGGTCGCGATCACGCGCAAGGACGGCGCGTCGGAAACGCTCGTGCGGGGCACCCGCATCGCCGAGCTGCCGGGCTATGCCGAGGGCGATTTCTGGGTGCAGAACCCCGCCGCCGCGTTGCCCGCACAGTTGCTGGGGCCTGGCGAAGGACGCCATGTCCTCGACCTGTGCGCCGCGCCGGGCGGCAAGACGATGCAACTCGCCAGCGCCGGCTGGCGCGTCACCGCCGTCGACAGTTCGGCCAAGCGGATGGAGCGGCTGCACGAAAATCTGAAGCGCACGCGGCTCGATGTCGAAACGATCGTCGCCGATTTGCGCGAATGGGCACCCGCCGAACCCGTCGATGCCATCCTGCTCGATGCGCCCTGCACCGCGACCGGCACCCTGGCGCGGCATCCCGACGTGATCCACCGCATTGGCGCCAAGGATATCGCCACGCTGTCCGAACTTCAGGCGCAATTGCTCACCCGCGCTTGCGACTGGCTCAAACCCGGCGGGCGGCTGGTCTATGCCACCTGTTCGCTGGAGCGCGAGGAGGGTGAGGCGATTGCCGCCGCCGCGCCGCTGCCGGTCGATTCGATTTCGGAGCCTCTGCCCGACTGGGCCGGGCGCACGCCCGAAAGCTGGTTGCGCATCCTGCCGCGCCCCGGAATCGACGGCTTCTTCATCGCGCGATTCGTCCGCCCGAACTGAACGCCGCCGCCGTATCATTGTCATTAACGTGAATCGGCCTATCTTTACCGGTGAAAGGCGTTTGCGCTGATGAATGACGACAAGACCCCCGGTAACCCTTGGGTGAAAAGCCTGCTGATCTGGGTCGGCATTCTGGCCGCCCTGGCGCTGTTCGTCAGCCTGTTCGACAGCGGCAAGAAAGCCACCGCCGGCACGGCCATCGCCTATTCGGAATTCCTGTCCAAGGTGAACGAGGGGTCGGTCAAGGACGTCAAGATCGCCGGTGACGTGATCTCCGGTACCCAGTCGAATGGCGAGGCGTTCAAGACCAACGCCATTCCCGATCCGTCTCTGGTTGGTCGCCTGACCAAGGCGAATGTGCGCTTTTCGGGTCAGCCCGAGGAAAGCGCCTCGATCTGGCTGGTGCTGCTGTATCAGGCGCTGCCGTTCGTTCTGATGATCGGTCTCGCGATTTTCGTGATGCGCCAGATGCAGAAATCTGCCGGTTCGGGCGCGATGGGCTTCGGCAAGAGCCGCGCCAAGATGCTGACGCAAAAGGAAGGCCGCGTGACCTTCGACGACGTCGCCGGCATCGACGAAGCGCGCGAGGAATTGCAGGAGATCGTCGATTTCCTGAAGGATCCCACGAAATTCGCCCGCCTCGGTGGCAAGATACCCAAGGGTGCGTTGCTGGTCGGTTCGCCCGGCACCGGCAAGACCCTGCTCGCGCGCGCCATCGCCGGTGAAGCGGGCGTGCCGTTCTTTACGATTTCGGGTTCGGACTTCGTCGAAATGTTCGTCGGCGTCGGCGCAAGCCGTGTGCGCGACATGTTCGTCGAGGCGAAGAAGAACGCGCCGTGCATCCTGTTCATCGACGAAATCGACGCGGTCGGGCGCCATCGTGGCGCTGGCCTTGGCAACGGTAATGACGAGCGCGAACAGACGCTGAACCAGCTGCTGGTCGAGATGGACGGGTTCGAGGCCAATGAAGGCATCATCATCGTCGCCGCGACCAACCGTCCCGATGTGCTCGACCCTGCCCTGCTGCGTCCCGGCCGTTTCGACCGTCAGGTGGTCGTGCCGCGCCCCGACATCGAGGGCCGCGAGAAGATTTTGCAGGTTCACACCAGAAAGCTGCCGCTGGCGCCCGATGTCGATATTCGCACCATCGCGCGCGGCACACCCGGTTTCTCGGGCGCCGACCTCGCAAACTTGGCCAACGAGGCCGCTCTGTTGGCCGCGCGAAAGGGCAAGCGCCTGGTCGCGATGCTCGAATTCGAGGAAGCCAAGGACAAGGTCATGATGGGCGCCGAGCGGCGCTCGATGGTGATGACCGAGGACGAGAAAAAGGCGACGGCATATCACGAGGCCGGTCACGCGCTGGTGTCGTTGCACGTCCCCGGCTGCGATCCGCTGCACAAGGTGACGATCATCCCGCGCGGCCGGGCGCTGGGCGTGACGTGGAATTTGCCCGAGCGCGATCGTTATTCGACCAATATGAAGCAGATGAAGGCACGGCTCGCGCTGTGCTTCGGTGGCCGGATTGCCGAGCAGATCATTTATGGCATGGAAGAACTCAACACCGGCGCGTCGAACGATATCCAGCAAGCGACCGACATGGCCCGTTCGATGGTCATGGAATATGGCATGAGCGAAAAGCTCGGCTGGCTGCGGTATCGCGACAATCAGGACGAGGTGTTCCTCGGCCATTCGGTGTCGCGTTCGCAGAATATCAGCGAGGAAACCGCGCGCCTGATCGATCAGGAGGTTCGCCGCCTGGTCGAGGAAGGCGAAACGACCGCGCGCAAGGTGCTGACCGACAATCTCGATGAACTGCACAAGCTGGCCGAAAAATTGCTCGAACTCGAAACGCTGTCGGGCGACGAAGCCAAATTGGCGATCAAGGGCGAACCGATCGACCGCGATCGTGCTCGCTCCGACCGCCCGGCGCAGATTGTCGGCGGATCGTCGATCCCCAAGACCAAGCGTCCCGGGATCGGCGGCGCGGCACCCGCCGGAGCCTGACGGTTCCGGCGCGGTTCAGCCGCGTCATGATATCTCGACATCGCGCGACGGCCGGTTAGGGTCGTTACCAAGCGAAGGGGTCGTGATGAAGTTTCGAATTATATTGGCGGTGGCTTTGATTGGCGTGGCGGCACCCGCTTCCGCGATGACCGTGGCCGAGTTCATGGCCAAGGTCGACGCGCTGAAAGCCAAGGGGCCGTTGGCACTCTTTTCGTCCGACATCGGCGTGCTCAAGGCCGAAGGCATGTCCGCCGGCGAATCGATCAAGCGCGATCAGGAGACGGCACTCGCAGCCGGGCGCCCCGCGCCGACCTGCGTCCCCAAGGGCTCAAAACTCGGCCAGAACGAGCTGCTCACCTATTTTGGTAAAATCCCGCCCGCGCAGGCGCGAACCTTGTCTGTCAAACAGGGCATGGTCGGGCTGATCCGCCAGAAATGGCCGTGCCGCTGACATGCGGGCTGGGGGCGTCACGACCGATCATCCGCTCGAGCGGCTGATTTTCTTTTCCGACGCGGTGTTCGCGATCGCGATAACCCTGCTGGTTATCGAAATTCACGTCCCGGATGTGGCCGACGCGCGCGCGGCGGGTGGCTATGGCAATGTCCTTCTCGAAACGACGCCCAGCTTCTTTGCGTTTCTGATCAGCTTTGCCGTGATCGCGCGGTTCTGGGCAGGGCACCACGCTGCTTTCAGTATGCGCGCGCGGTTCGACAAGTCGCTGCTGATCCCCAACTTCATATTGTTGTTGTGCATCGCATTCATGCCGTTTTCGACAGCATTTCTCGCCAAGAACCTCGGTCAGTTCGTGCCCGCATTATTCTATAATGTCAGTTTGCTCGCTCTGGCGACGGCCAGTTTGTGGGTCGTACATCTCGCCACGCGCGCAGATGACCGATTGCCGAACGCCGATCCGCTGGATGTGCGGATGTTGCACGCGCGGGGCATCGCGGTGGCGCTCGGCGCATTGATCGCCATCGCGCTGACCTTCGTCGATCCCCGGTTCAGCCAGGTCGGCTTGGTTTTTGCGCCGATGGGCCGGTTCTTCGTGCGCCGCCCGGTCGCCGCGTGACGCTCAACCTTCGCTGAGCGTCACGAGCAATTCATTGCGCCGCAGCGGTCCCGGCATCATCGGCGAGTTATAGGCGGCGTGCTCGGCTTTCGCCTCGTGCGGATACCCCTTCAACTGCAGCCAGGACCGCAGCGCGCCTTCCTTGTTATCGAGCAATGCCTCGGTGCATGAGCCGTTGAAGCGGATCGCTGCCGCGCGGCGCGGCGGGTGGGTTTCCAGCGTCACACCCTGCGGCGCCGCGGGCAGATCGCCCTTGGCCTTGCCCCCGGGCATCAGGAACCGCATCGTCCAGCCATCCTTGATCGATCCGGCCGTGGTCACCGGCGTCGTCATCGCCAGCCGCTCACCCGGGCGCGACTTGGCAAAGATATAATCCGCGAGTGTACGGAAGTTACGCTCCATCGCGTCGCGGCGCGGACCACGCGAAGACGTCGCGGCGGTCGTCGTCGCCGGATATTCGCGCACTTCGAAATCGCCATCCTGTTCGACCACGCGATAATCCGGCTGCTCGGCGCGCGAACTGCGCCACAGGAACAGTGCCGCACCAATCCCGGCAATCAGCCCCGCGCCGATCGCAGCGCGCTTTGGCGTCACTTCCGGCATTTCGGGCAGTTTTATCTCGGGCACTTTGACGGTCGGCAACTTGCTCGCCACTGCGGTGGCGGCGCCGGTGACGGCAGCTTTGGCTTTCGCGGTCCGCGTTGTGACGACGGCGTTCGATTTGGCCGTCGCCTTGGGTTTGGCTGCAGTTTTGGGTTTCGCCGCGGCTTTCGGTTTGGCGGTCGCCTTCGGCTTCGCGACGACCTTTGGTGTGGCGGGTGCTTTTGGAGCGGACGGTGATGCCGCCTTGGCTGGTGTCTTGCTCTTGGCTGGCGCTTTCAGCTTCGCTGCGGTCTCGGCCACTGGAGTCGGTGAGGCGCTTGCAGTGGCGACTGGCGCTTTCGCCGCTTTCCTGGCGCGCGGCTTGGTCGCGGCGGGGGTGCTCTTCACGGCCGCCGAGGCAGGTGTTGGAGCAGCCGCAGCCGCCGGTGTTTCGCCTGCCGCCGGTGCGGTCGCCTTCGTCACGCGCTTCGTCGCCGGCTTTTTCGTCGTCGTCGTGCTGCGTCGCGTGCCGCTCCGCGGTGTCGTGCTGCGCGCCATGATATACTCCCGTCAGGTTCGCTCATTGAATGATGAGCGAGCGTAACGGTTCCCTCGGGCAGGTCTAGCCTTGGGCGGCCAGACGTCCCGAATACAGCATGCGGCCTTGCCCCAGCATCGCCAGAACCTGCGGCAGCATATGCGGCGCGACGGCGAAACAACCCTGACTGCGGCCCAGCTTCCCCTGTGTCGCGATCATGTTTTCGCTGACATAGGGTGCGCCGTGGATCACGATGGCGCGGGGTTCGGCCATGTCATTGGTCGCATCGAGGCCGATCAGGCGCATCGACTGGCCGTGCTCGCCCTCATAGATGTCGCCCGTGCGGAAGACGCCATCGGACGATGCCTCGCTGTCGGGAATGTTCGAAAATCGCTGTAGCCAGCCCGAATGCTCGGGGTCCGACCCCTTGCCGTGTGCGACGAGGTAGGCGTTCATCCGGCCGTCGATCAGGTCGACGATGTGAAAGCGCAATTCCTTCGACTCAACGCTGAAATCCGCGACAGCGATGCGATCGCGCAGCAGGAACTTGTCGGCATGGGTGTTGAGCGCGAGCTTCGCGCGTTCGATGAGCGCGTCACGACTGTTCAGCGCGACCATCGGTTGCGCCGGAGCCAGTCCGTAATTGCCCTCGAATTGCGCAACTGTGGCATGCGCCAGCGTCTTCGGCATGAGCGCCATGCCCAGACCGAACAAGCCTGCCCCAGCGACCTGGCGGCGCGTAAGAACTTGTTTTCCCATGAAATTCATATGGGAAGCCGCCTATTTCCGTTCAACCGGCACGGTTTCGGCGCCGTTGGTCATGGTATCGGTAGATGCTTCGCGATTGCTCCGCGCGGTCATGCCGGTGGCGTCGGCATCGTCCTGCGTCTGCGCCTGTTCGTCGACCGACGGGGCGGGCAACGGCGCTTCGGCCGCCATGTTGGCCGCGTTCATCGCATTGTCGATCGGCATCGCGCTTTCGTCCGGCATGATGTTTTCATACGCATTGTCGGCAACGATATTGACGCTGTTGTCGTCGCTCGGCCCCTCGCGGTGGCATGCGCCAAGCGCCAGGATAGCGACGGACATCATCAAAAACTTCTTCATTGGCCCACCCTGTTCATCGCGACCGCCGTCGCCGTTTCCGCACGCTTCGAAGACGCGGCGATCTTGCCCGCGAGCAACTTGTCCCAGTTATAAGGATCGTCGCGGAACCCTAACGTCCCGTTAGCATTGGCAAACGCCGTCCAGTAAAGCAGGTAAACGGCGACCCGTTCGGGAAGCGCGACGCGCTGCGTCTTTCCGGTGTCGATCATCGCCTGAACCTGGCCGCTCAACTTCGGATCGTCCTTCAGCATGAGCTCGGCCAGATCGACCGGCTTCTGCAATCGGACGCAGCCATGGCTGTCGAGGCGATCGAAACTGTCGAACTTTCCGCGCGACGGCGTGTCGTGGAGGTAGACCGCGAACGGGTTGTCGAAATCGAATTTGAGGCGGCCCAATGCCGAGGTCGGCCCGGCGGGCTGCACCAGCCGCTCGTTGGGCGGGGTACCAACGATCTTGAACCCTTTCGCGAGGATCGCGGCGCGCCCCTTGGGCCACAGTTCCTTGGTCGCAATCGACGACGGCACGTTCCACGGCGGGTTCACCACCACCGAATGGATGCTCGATTGCAGCATCGGCGTTTCATTGCCCGGACGCCCGGTGACGGCGCGCATCGACGTGACGGGACGGTCGCCCTCGAACACCGTCAGCACGGCGGCGGCGATATTCACCTGCACACGGTGCGTCGGCAATTCGCGCGGCAACCAGCGCCAGCGTTCCATATTGGCCATGATCGCCGCGACGCGATCCCCCACCGGCACGTTGAGTGCGGCGAGCGTGTTGGCGTCGAGCCGGCCGGTCGGATTGAGGCCATAGCGTTTCTGGGTGCGCTGGAGGACGTCGACCAGGCTGCCGCTGGCGCCCGGGTCCTCGATCTGGATGCGGGCAATGACGGCGCCGGGTTTCGAACTGGCGGCGAGGATCGGCCAGCCGCCCTTGGCGCGGATCGCCTGATAGGTTTCCAGCCCCTGCTTCAGACCGTCATAACCGGCGTAAGGCGGGCTCAGATCGTTGAAGAAGCCGGGCAGACGATTGCTCGCCGCGGCGGCGGTGAAATCGGCCTGTGGATCCCATGCCGCGGGACGCAGCGCCCAGATGCTGAGGTAATCCTGCGTTGCGAGCCGTCCGGTCTTGAGCGCACGGGCGCGATCGAGCGCGGCGCGGACCAAGGCGTCGCCCGACAAAGCGGCGAGATCGGTGCGTTGCTGGGCTGAACTGATGCCCAACCCCTCGTTCGGCCCTTGCGCCAGCCAGGCCCGCACCTGCTCTTCTTGCCTGGTGCTGATTTTGGGCAGCGGCATTGGCGGAGGAGGCGGCGGGAGGATCGACGCGGGTGGCGGCAATGTGCCGGGCGCGGCGTCGGGCGCGCTGGTCGGCGGCGTCTCCTTTGGCGTGACCGGCACCGCCTGCGGCATCTGCGCATAGGCTTGCGTGGCGAGAAGGGTGAGCGATACCAGGAGGTTGCGGGGTTTCATCGGGTAAACCTTAACACGCATGGCGATTGAACTACAGATTAAGCAGCGACGGATCGCCGCCTTGCGCCGCAATATTCACGCTGATCGCGCGCTCGACCGCATAACGCAGTAAGGCGTGCGGCCCGCCCGCTTTGGGACCGGTGCCCGAAAGCCCTTCGCCGCCAAAGGGTTGCACCCCCACGACCGCACCAATGATAGAGCGGTTGACGTAGATATTGCCTGCGGGAACGAGCTCCTGAACCTCTTCCGCGAACCGGTCGATACGGCTGTGAACGCCGAGCGTCAGGCCATAACCGCGCGCCGCCAGTTTTCCCGCAACCTGCGCCAGATCGGCGGAATCGTAGCGATAGACGTGGAGGATCGGGCCGAACACTTCACGCTCGAGGAAATCGGGCGACGGGACTTCGGCAATGACCGGGCCGAAATAATGGCCGGGGCGGTCGCCGATGTCCTTTTTGTAGAGGACTTTGGCATCGCGCCGCAGCCGCGCCTCATGCTCCTCGAGCATCTTCTGCGCGTCGGCATCGATTACCGGGCCGATATCGGTCGAGGGGTCGGCGGGGTCGCCAACGACTGCCGCGTCGAGCGCGCCCGACAAGGCCTCGATCAACGCATCGGCGCTGTCATGCGGTACATAGAGACAGCGCAGCGCCGAGCAGCGCTGCCCCGCCGAACCGAACGCCGAAGCGACGACGTCGTCGACGACCTGTTCCTTGAGCGCCGTCGTATCGACGAACATGCCGTTGAGGCCACCGGTCTCCGCAATGAACGGCAGGATCGGCCCTTCCCGCGCGGCAATCGTGCGGTTGATCGCCCAAGCGGTGTCGGTGCCACCGGTGAACGCGACGCCGTTGATCCCGTGATGCGCGACCAAAGCCGCGCCGACCGTCGCGCCGTCGCCCGGGAGCAGCGCCAGCAGGTCGGGATCGAGTCCGGCCTTGTGGAACAACCGCACCGCCTCCGCCGCAATCAGGGGTGTCTGCTCCGCCGGCTTCGCCAGCACGGCATTGCCCGCCGCGAGCGCCGCTGCGATCTGGCCAGTGAAAATCGCCAGCGGAAAATTCCACGGGCTGATGCACACGAACACGCCGCGTCCGCGCAGTTCCAGGCTGTTGGTCTCCCCCGCTGGGCCTTTGAGCATTTCAGGACCGGCAAACTGCTTTTCGGCAAGATGGGCGTAGTAGCGGCAGAAATCGACCGCTTCGCGCACTTCGCTGACGGCGTCGTTGAGCGTCTTGCCCGCTTCAGCGGCGAGGATCGCGACCAGCCGGTCGGTATGATTTTCGAGTGTCGCGCCCATCGCCCGCAACACGCGCGCACGCCTGTGACCGCGCTGCGCATCCCAACGGGGCTGGGCCTTGCGCGCCAGATTTACGGCGCGGTCGATGTCGGCGGTCGTCGCTTCGGCAGCGTGACCCAGCATCCGTGACGGATCGGACGGACTGACGACGGGCGCACCGTCGGCACCGGATTTGCCGCCGACGATCGGCCCGGCGGTCAGCCTGTCGAGCACGCGTCCGGCCCGTGCCGCCCAGCCGCGCTGTTCCAGGATGGAATAGTCGCGCCCGATCGGATTGCGCCGTTCCGCACCGTAAAGATGTTCGGGCGTCGGGATTTTGGGATGCGGCCCGGGCTGTGCCTCGACCTGCGCGATCGGGTCCTGCACCACCTGATCGGACGGGACGCGCGCATCGAGCAGCGCATGGACGAAGCTGGTATTCGCGCCATTTTCCAGCAACCGCCGGACCAGATAGGGCAGCAATTCTTCGTGTCCGCCAACGGGGGCATAGGCGCGGACGGTCACCTGCGCGGCGGACTTATACAGCGCCTCACCCATGCCATGCAGCCGCTGACACTCGATCCGCGTACCCTTGCGACTCGCCATCGCCAGCACCGCCGCCAGCGTGTGCGCATTATGCGTCGCGAATTGCGGGTAGAGATCGGGCGACGCCTCGATCAGCGCGTCGGCGCAGACGAGGTAGCTGAGGTCGGTCGCGGGCTTCGTCGTGAACACCGGATAATCGGGCCGCCCGGCGATCTGCGCGCGTTTGATTTCCGAATCCCAATAGGCACCCTTGACCAGTCGGACCATGATGCGCCGGCCGGTCTCCCTGGACAATTTGGCGAGTTCGGCGATCACCGCGCGCCCGCGCTTTTGATACGCCTGCACGACGACGCCGAGGCCGGTCCAGTCGCCCAGTTCGGGCTCGCGCGCCAGCCGGTCGACCATCTTGAGCGAGATCACGAGCCGGTCGGCTTCTTCGGCGTCGATCGCGAAATTGAGATCGTGCCTGGCGGCGATCAGCGCCAACCGTTTCACGCGCGGATACAACTCCTCCCACACCCGTGCTTCCTGCACCGCTTCGTAACGCGGGCTGAGCGCGGACAATTTGACCGACACGCCGTGGCCGTCTTCGGGCGTCAGGCCTGGTCCACGCCCGCGCCCCACCGCCTCGATCGCATCCGCATAGATATGCTCGAACCTTTCGGCATCCGCCGCGGTCCGCGCGCCTTCGCCAAGCATGTCGAAACTGCACATCCAGCCTTCGCGTTTCGACCGCTTCAACGCGGCGTCGATGTCGCGGCCGAGGACGAATTGCTCGCCCATCATCTTGACCGCCGCGCCGACCGCCTGGCGGATCACGGGCTCGCCCATTCGCGCGGTGAGGCGCTTGAGCCAACCGCCGAGGTCCGCCTTCGCCTCGGGTTCGACGTCGATCAGCTTGCCGGTGAGCATCAATCCCCAGGTCGAGGCATTGACGAACAAGTTGTCCGACCCGCCGAGGTGCGAGCCCCAATCGGCATCGCCGATCTTTTCGGCGATCAACCGGTCGCGCGTGTCGGCGTCTGGCGTTCGCAGCAGCGCCTCCGCCAGGCACATCAGCGCCAGTCCTTCGCGCGTGCCGAGCGAGAATTCCTGCAGGAAACTCTCGACCACACCTTGCTTCTTGGTCGCCGCGCGCGCGCCCTCGACCATGCGGATCGCGTCGGCGACGATCGATGCGCGTTCGACCCGCGAGAGCGGCTGCGCCACGAGCAGTTCGTGCACCGCGAGCGCCTCATCCTGATATTTAAGGTCGTCGAGCGCGTCCCAGCGCGTTGGTTCGGTCAGCATCCATGCCATCTAGTGGCGCGCGCCATGCCGCGCTAGCACTGCCGCCATGAAGCACATCCTCCTCGCCACCGCCCTGATCGCCGCCCCCGCCATGGCCAAATTGTCCGCACCCGAAGTGACCATGACCAAGACCGTCGATGCGGACTATGACCGCACCGTCGCGCTCCTCGAAAAACTGGTGAACCAGAATTCGGGCACCCTGAATCTTGCCGGCGTCGATGCGGTCGGCAAGATGATGCGCGCCGAATTCGAGCCGCTGGGCTTCACCGTACGCTGGGTGCCGCAGGGTCAGGCCAAGCGTGCCGGGCATCTGATCGCGACGCATATCGGCAAGGCGGGTACCAAAAAACTCTTGTTGATCGGTCATCTCGACACCGTTTTCGAACCCGACTCGGGGTTCCTCAAATTCGAGCGTAGCGGCGACATGGCACATGGTCCCGGTGCCGGGGACGACAAGGGTGGCTTGGTCGTGATCGTGTCGGCATTGCGGGCCATGAACGCGGCGGGGACGCTCAAGGCCGCCAATATCGAAGTCGTGATGACCGGCGACGAAGAGGATTCGGGCGATCCGCTGAGCGTATCGCGCAAGGACCTGATCGAAGCGGGCAAGCGCGCCGATATCGCTCTGGATTTCGAAGGGCTGGTGGTCATCGACGGGCAGGATTGGGGTTCGATCGCACGGCGCAGCGCAGGGAGCTGGACGGTCAGCGCGACGGGGACTTCGGCCCATTCGTCGGGCGTGTTTTCCAAAGAGGCGGGCTATGGCGCGATCTACGAATTGGCGCGCATCCTCGACGATTTCCGCCGCGAGCTGTCCGAGACCAATCTGACGTATAATGTCGGGTTGATCGCGGGTGGCCAGACCGCAACGCTCGACGCCGGGCAGGTTCGCGCCGAAGCGACGGGCAAGACCAACATCATTCCACCGATCGCCGTGGCGCGCGGCGATCTGCGTGCGCTCAGCAACGACCAGATCGCGCGGACACAGGCCAAGATGCGCGCGATCGTCGCCCGACATCTGCCCGGCACCGGCGCCACGCTCAGTTTCGACGAAGGCTATCCGGCAATGGCGCCGACCCCGGGCAACGCCGCGCTCCTGACCAAACTCAACGTCGTGAATACCGATCTCGGCCTCAAGGCGATGCCCGCGCTCGATCCGCTCAAGCGCGGCGCGGGCGACATCAGCTTTGTCGCGGGCGATGTCGATGGACTGGCCGGTCTCGGTACCGATTCATCGGGCGATCACACGCCGCGCGAAACGGTCGATCTGGCGAGCATCCGGCGGCAGGCCAAGCGCGCTGCCATCATGATGAGCCGTCTGTCGGCCGAACGCGCTATTGCAAGGTAACCCGGTCTTCGCCGTCGTGGCGGCCGAAGAACTGGAGTAATTGCACGATCGTATCGCAGCGGTCGGCGAGGCTGTCGGTTTCCAGCAAAGCCTGTTTCGCCGCCGCATCGAACGGTGCGATCTGGGCAATGCCGTTGACCAGAGCTTCGTCATCGAGCCGCGCGACCGAGTCCCAATCGACGGCATAGCCATGCGCTTCGGCGAACGTGCGGCTCTCGCTTTCGAGACTCGCGCGGCGTCCCAGACTGAGGTTCACGTCGTCGGGATCTTCGGGCACGATTTCCGCTTCGATCTGGCGAAAGGCGGTGGTCACCTCAAGCTCGCGGCGCACCTTGAACCTCGCGACCCCTTCCAGCATCAGATTGTAACGCCCGCCCTCCAGCGCTTCGAACTGCGCGATCCGGCCGACGCATCCCATATCGAACAGCGGGGGCACATCGCCCGCGCCCCGGGGCTGGATCATGCCGATGCGCCGGTCGCGCGCCATCGCGTCGCTGACCAATGCGCAATATCGCGGTTCGAAAATGTGCAACGGCAAATGCATCCGCGGCAGTAGCAATGCGCCAGCCAGCGGAAAGACCGACAGCCGCTGGACATCGGTGAGCGCCTCGAAACTCATGTGAACAACACTGCGGACAACCGCCGCCGCTGCGCCGAGACCCAAGGGTCCATCAAGCCGACAACGTCGAACAGCTTCAACAATTGCGCACGCGCCGCACCATCGTTCCACTCGCGATCGGCAGCGATGATGTGCAATAGATTGTCGGCCGCGCCGTCGCGCTGGCCCGATCCCATCTGGGCGTTGGCGAGTTCGAACCGCGCCTGATGATCGTCGGGATTGGCGGTTACAGCGGCCTCAAGCGGGCCAAGGTCGCTTGCGGGCACGGCCGTCTTGGCCAGCGCCACGGCGGCGCGCGCACGTTCCAGTGCCGGGTCGTCTGGCGCCCCCGCGAGCATGTTTTCCGCTTCCTCGACACGACCCGCAACCACCAGCGCGCGGGCGAGACCACCCAGCGCGGCGAGATTGTCGGGTGCCAGGTCGAGGATTTGCGCGAAAACGCCAGCCGCACCCTCGCCGTCACCGGCGGACAGCGCCTCCTCCCCGATTGCCAGCAGCGGCTCGATCTGCGCCTGAAGGTCCTGCGCCGCACCCTGCACGGGAAACTGTTTGAGCAACTGGTCGAGCGTCCGCGTCAGTTGGCCCTCCGACCGCGCGGGTGTCAGGTCGCCGACGATCTGACCCTGGAACACTGCATAAACCGTGGGGATCGACTGAATGCGGAATTGCGCGGCGACGACGGGATTCGCGTCAACATCGTATTTGACGAGGGACACGCCCTTCATCGCATAGTCGCCAGCGACTTTTTCCAGCACGGGACCGAGCGCCTTGCACGGCCCGCACCAGGCGGCGGTGAAATAGAGGATGACCAGCCCGGTCATCGACGGTTCGACCACATCCAGCTTGAACTGGTCGATTGCCGCCTTTTCGTCCGCGCTCATGCCCAGCGTCGCCAAGTTCGATAACTCCTTGTCCTTGCGCAAACATGGCGACGACGGCGCGCTGTGCCAAGGGTTGCGTGTGCGGCAACCCACTGCTAGTGGCGCGCCCCTACCCGGCAGGCAGGCCTATAAGCCGCTTCGCCGATGACGCCAGAGCGGGCGTAGCTCAGGGGTAGAGCACGACCTTGCCAAGGTCGGGGTCGAGGGTTCGAATCCCTTCGCCCGCTCCAACGTTATAGTACTGTTTGTCGGACACCGGCTGACCGGTGGCCAGTGCCATGATCGAGGTCAAGCGGCCAATCACCTCTATCGCGACGCCCTTCTCTTGCTCGGACGGGGTCACCTTTACTTGGTCGATCAATGCCCTGAGTTGAGGGATCGCTTCGAGGCGGGCTTCCGGGTTATCAGTCAGCGCAGCATTCAACTTGGCGACCTGACGGCGATAATCGGCAACGACGGCGGGATGCAATACGATCACTGGCAACTGTTGAAGCTGCGAAATCTGCTCGGCCAACTGATCGCGATCGGTTCGGGCTCTGGCGAGAACGTCACGGATTTCAACAAAGTCCTGGGCACCATTGGCGACGGCTTCAACCAACCGTTCGATTTTGGCGACCGCCTCGCCATGCCGCTTTCTTAGGCGATCCCCCTCTCGACCAAGTTCCCTGGTGCGCTTGGCGAACTCAGCGCGATATTCCTCAACGTATATCTCAATGAGGTCCTCGTTGAGCATGTAGTGCTGCAAGCCTTGCAGCACGCGCGTCTCGAGGCGATCGGTCGAGACGATGCGGTTGTTGGCACAGGCGTGCTTCCCGCCCTCCTTATGGCGCGAGCAGCCCCATCGAACACCGCTGTGAATTGTCCAGGTCCCGCCACATGACCCGCAAGAGACGAGACCGGACAGTATATGCTTCGGGCGGCGGTTTTTTTCCGGAGCCCGACTCTGAACCCGACCGAGCACCAATTGCACTCTTTCCCAAAGCGCGTCGTCGACGACTCGCAAGTCGGGAACGTCTTCGATGAGCCAGTCGCTCTCGGGGTTGGCGCGGATGAGATGTGTGCGGGTGCGAGGATCGAGGACCTTGCGGGTGCGGTTGAAGACAAGTTGGCCGATATAAAGCCGGTTCTGGAGGATGCCGTTCTTACGCTTGCGATCACCGTAGATGGTTGAAGCACGCCAAAATCTCGGCCCATTGAGTCGACCGCCCGGTGATTCGATTCCATCCCGGTTGAGCCGCTCCGCGATCGCGCGCGGGGACTGTCCGGCAGCAAATTCCTCGAAAATGCGTCTAACGACTTCTGCTTTCTCCTGATCAACTTCCCGCAACCCCCGAATCAGTTCTCCATGTTCATCAAACCGATTCGCTTTGCGATAGGCATAAGCCAGTCCCGCTGCTGACCGCTTCTGCGATATGGTGCCGCGCTGACCCCGCTTGATCTTCGCCGCTAGGTCGCGACGAAATTGTGCATCCATCAGGCCTCGGAAAGTAGCGGTGATGTCGGTTACTTCACCATCCGACAAGGTGAAAAGCCGAGCGCCGGCGAAAGTGATCCGCTCCCGAATCGTGAACGCGTCCCCCTGATGGCGGGCAATGCGATCTGTCGCCTCCGCCACGACCTGATCGATTCCCCCTGCCTCAATTCTGGCCAGCATCGCGCTTAGCCCCGGCCGGGAGTTCTCATCGATACCTGCGGCCCCACTTATCGCGTAGTCGGTGAAAACCTCGACGATCGACCAGCCCTCGCGCTCGCAACGCTCACGGCACAAGGCGATCTGATCCTCAATCGAGCGCGCGTTCTGCAGGGCGCTCGAGAAGCGCGCGTAAATGACAGACTGCATGTCTAAGCTACCGAAGGACCGGGATCAGGATGCGCGGACAACGCGGACGGCACGCCTGCGACGCTTCGCTCTTTCAATCTGGCCCCGGTGAAAGCGCTATCGAACAATGACAGTATGTTGACGTACAGGTCGGTGGCATGGCCTTCCTCGGCGGGGACCAATCGGGCACCGGCGAGCGTAATGCGTTCCTCGATGGCGGACGCATCACATTTGTGTCGAGCGATACGGTCAGTCGTCGCGACCACGATCCGATCGATGCCGCCGATTTCGACGGTCGACAACATCCCGACACGTCCGGGACGAGGACGGCAGCCATGTCCTGCGCCATCGCCGCCTGCCTGGTCAGTGAAGATTCGGACGACGGGCCAGCCTTCGCGCTCGCAATGCGCGCGGCACAGGGACACCTGGTCGTCGGTCAAGCGTACGTTCGGCGTGATGCAGGAAGCGCGGGCATAGATAACAGCGTTCATGTCTGATCCAATCTGCGGTGTTGAGGGTCACCGAATGTCGACCGGCTCGCCGGATCCGGAAATCTCATCGGTTGAACTGGCGCGTTCCGCGCGCACTGCCGCGACGTCGCGCGCCGCGTTGGCGCGAGCCATCGCCCTGATTAGGTCGACCAGCGCCATTGCGGGGCCTGTTTGGCCGGGTTTCTCGCCAGAGGACATGCGCCATGCATCGCAACAACATGGGCGCAGATGCTTGGGACATTCTAAAAGAAAGTCTGAGTGCAGGGGTTAGGGAGCGATCCGGTTGGGATCCGAAAAAAGGAGCTGCCTGATGCTGCTCATCATCATTGGCTTGTGTGCTTGGCTGATGCTGGCCCATGCCGCCCGTCTGGGCGTCAATGCAATCGCAGTCGCGTACGGCGTCATCCTGGCCCTGAGAGTGCGATGTACTGAGCAGGCAATTCTCGCGTCCGCATCGACGCGAGATCGCTTCATGGCCGAATTCGACCGCAAGCCGACGCGTGGTCAGCGCCGAGCGACACGGAAAAGTTTGACGCTCGCGCTTCAGCAAACCGAGTTCAGGAGCCTCTTTCCCGATATCGCTCATCGGGCGCAGCGCATGGTGAGTGGCAGTGCTTGGAAGAAGACATCTTCTGGTGTTCATCATCTGCCCTCCGAAACGGCTGGCTGGGGCCAGGCGATGCGATACGGGACAGATCCCGTGGCTATGATCAGCGTCTGCCCGAAATACGACGCCACGGGCTCCTCGGTGGCGAGAATTCGCCATCCGCGCCCGCGCCAGGCAACGTGATCGACGATCTCCTCGACCAGCCGCCCTACGGCGGCCGTGGCAAGCGTTTCGGGCAACGCTTCGTCAAGCTGTACTCGCAGTTCCCCGCACCGCGTCTCAAGCCAGACCGGCGCGATCCGCGCCTCGGGTTCTAGCAAGTGATCGACGACCTTCATCGTGACCCAGTTGCCGTTGATGCGATGAAACGTATGTTCGTGCGATGGCGGTTTAGCTCGCTGGTCGGGCGGCAGCCTTGCGATGTAATAGCGTAGCAGGTGATTGTGAGCCGAATGCTTGAATGATCGGCCCGACAGCCGTGGTTGGTGCGGCCATGACTGCGCAGGATCGATCAGTGCCACGGCGGCATCGAGCGTCAGCCCGTCGATCGCGAGCAGCGAGATCAGCAGCGGCGAGGCCGACCTTACAACGTCACTCAGCTCGGCGCGAAATGCCACCGCCGCCTGAGCGTCGCGGGTCGCCTGGATCTCGGCGTAACGTAGCTGCGCCTGCCGTCGGGCCTTTTCCATGCGCCGGACATCGCTGGCGGTGGCCACGTCGCTCATGCAGGGAGATGCGGCTCGCTTAGCGTCACCAGTGGAAAACAGGCGCTTACGGGTCATTTTGACAATCCGCCCGCGCCAATGACGACCGAGAACAGGTGGCGGGTAAGCACGTCGGCGCCCTTGCGGTGCGCGAGCTCGCCCCAGTCGTCCCAGCGGTGTACCCGCTCGGCCAGCCACGCGAACATGTCGTCACGGGACTTGGCATCGGCGAACGACTGCGACCAGGCCACGTTGCGCGTCGGCATGCGGGCGCCGGCCGTCATCCCGGTCAGCGTTACCAAGTAGTGCGTGCCGATCCCTTCGCGCGCGAAGAGGTGACGGCGGAAGCCGATCTCGCGCTCAAACTCTTGGAGCGCACGTTCGCGGGCCTCGGCGTCGATGCCGCAGTTAGCGTTGCTCGCCACCACGACCGCCCCCATCGGCAGCGGCTCGAATTCCGGCTCGCGCGTGACCTGCAGCATCATGAGCACCGATCGGCCGAGCGCGCTCAGCCCGGCGTCGAGGGCGCTCGACCACGGAGAGACGCTGATCCCGTCGGGCGACGTCTCAAGCATGCCGATCGACGCGAGCCAGCAGTGGTGGAACCGCCAGAACATCATGTCCCCGTCGAAGAGGTCGCTCTTCTGCTCCACGACCCCATGCCAGCCGTTGTGAAGCGCGGTCATGACCCGGAGCATCAACTCATGCTGTTCGCGCGCGAAGTGGACCGGCGGGAAGCCGAGTTCGCCCTCCCAAAAGGCGTCCCTTACGCTCCCCCAGACACGACCGCGGTCGTCGACCAATCCGTCGTGTCCAGCGCGCAGCCACCAGCCCCAGGGCAGTTCGCCGATGTGGCGCTCGAACTTAGCCACGGCCACCTCCCCGCCTGGGATCGAGGCCGATCGGCGGAGGCGGCGGTCCGTCGCGCGACGGCGCGGCTTTGCCGTCCGCAATCGCGCGAAGCTGAGCGGCGAGCGAGACCGTTTCGTGCACGACGTAGGCGTCGTCGCGATACACCGCGCCGACCTCAGCCTGGAGGAACTTCGCCTGGCCGTGCACGTCGGCCGGCACGACGTCGTACACTTGGTCGCAGCTGAAGCCGAACCACCAAGCGTCAGCATGTTCGACGCGGTGGTCGGTGGCGTGAACGAGCGGTTCGAAGCGCGGCGGCGGCACGACGCGCACGTGGCAGATGCGGGCCGCCTCGACGACGAGGCCCGGCGTGGGACTGGGGCCGTGTTGGCACAGCCGGGAATACATAAGCCCCCCGTGGACGTCGATACCGAGATCGGGCGGCACCGCCTCGCATTTCCAGCCCCAGATCGGGTGGTCGCGGGGCGCGCCAACGTAGCCGGAGAGGTGGCGGCGGTTGCTGTCACGCAGCATGATGCAGTCGTAGCCAGACGCCTCGTCGCGCCAGCTGACCTTGTCGGCTTCGCCGAGCCGCGCGCCCTCGTCGTCACGCCGGGCCGAGCGGTCGTAGAAGATCTCCTCCGCCGGGACGACGCACCCGCGGGTGGCGTAGCCGAGGCCAGTCACGCGCACGATGCCGTCCTCGCGCGCCACATCGCCCCCGCTGCCGACCAACTTCGCGATGGCCAAGTCAAGGCCAAGCACCGGCCGCAATGCATCGGGCGTGGCGGGCATGACGGCGGGCACCGCCGCTTTGCGCTTCGCGGGCGGCTTACGCTGGCCGGCGGGGACGAGCGCGGTAGATTTGGGATTCTTGGCCATGAGGCAATCCTTCAAACTGCAAGACGTGCTGATGGCGCGCCAGATCGGCGCTGCAGATGTGTTCAATTGCCGCGCGGGAGACGCAGCGATTTGCGCCCGACGAGCAACAGATCATGAGGTGTCCGAGGCCGCGATCTGGCCATCACATTCGGTGACGGGATCCTGCTCGTCTGATTGCCAGGTGATGTGGCGAAGCTCACGGCAGAACGCGCGGATACCGTGCTTGCGCGAGCGATACCACATCGCCTTCGGACAGATTGTGCACACCGTCTTGGGACGACCTTCCGGAGGTAGCGCGCTGATCACTGGTCCCACCTCGCTCACCGCGCTCCCCCCTGCCGTCGACCGGAGGGACCACTGCAGACGCGCACGGGATGTCGCCCATCTCGCCGGAGAGGGGCTGCGCATGAGGTACTGCCGATTATGTATGCGCTCGTTCGAACCGGGGAGCGGCTCGCCACAGTTGCAGAGCCGAGGCTTGCCATCAGCGGTTGATGATTCGTTGCCGCCCAGAATCCACGCACGAGCGTCGCCAAAAGGGCTTTCTGCCTGGCAGTAGCGCCGAAGATTACCAGCATGAGGCTGTGCGGGGTCTGTTGCGGCTTCCCGCCCTCCCTACCGAACTTCAGGCGTTGGCGGAGAAAGTAAATGTCTGCTACGGGCTTGATGACATCCTGAAAAAACGGGCTATCGATCCGTACCGGCACCAGACATACGATTGTCTTGACGTGGCCGGCCGCCCATTCCTCGTATGATCGGCGCAGCCAATCCAGAGTTCCGGAGAAGGGCGGATTGACGAATGCCAATCCTCCCGACCACGGGTCGGTCAGGCCGTCATCGCCCTGCTCAAGAAAGAAGCGGTGCATGGCAATGACCGGGCTTGCAATATGGGCGCAGGGATCGAGATTCACTGGGCCGAACACCCGGTAAATCACCTGCATGAAATCGGGGGGCGTGAAGCGACTGTCGCGCTCTGCCTTTCGTTCCGCACCCCAATACACGCGCTCTGGCGCGCGCCGCTTCACCTTCGGCGCGATGACGGACAACAGTCGCAGCAGACTCTCTACCGAGCCTCCACCGCTTTCCAGTTCGACGATCCTCTCAGGCGGCAAAGCCGCTTTACTGGCTACAACGTCAAGTGACATGCCGAGTTTCTCCCGACGCTTGCGCAGCTGCTCGGCAAGGCTGGAGGCCGGAGAAAGGACTGTCACTTGAAAGGGCAATGTCCTCATCACGGCGATGAGCGTCGCTACCGGTCCCCTGCCGGCTTCCAGTTTCCTGATAGCGGCAGGCGTGACGTTAGCCATTTCGGCAAGGTTACGAACCGACCGGAAATCGGACAGGCGCGCCTGGATTAGTTCTTCGATCAAGTTGCTACGCGGGACGCCACCGCGGCGAGGCAGGGCCTTATTCGGGGCTGTGCTAGGCCCGATCGATTGCGCAGCATCTTCTGTCTTGCGACGAGCAGAATCGCCCATGGCTGTCTCCTTTGGACATTAAAGTTCAAGGAGACCGCGGCAATCGACAGCCCGATCTTAGGAGCCCATTTCCTAGCTCATCCGTGCCTTCCCGTAAGGACGGCGACCCAATCGCATCGACAACGATTGGACACTAACGCATCGATTCTGCGCTTTTATTGCCGTATCTACCTCCACTCGCAGGTGGATCGAAAGCGTCTCGGCTCAGTGTGTTACCACACGGTCTTGGCTGCACCAAAGCAGGACGCGGGTCAAGAGCTTTGTTCAGGTATTCCGGTACGTTGCTCCGGTTCGGAACGCTGGCTCGCTACTTACCGGAATTGCAGTTCTTTCAATGGACCGCGTTTGGCTCAAATTGGGCCCCGGCAGAATCGCAGCTCGACGCCTTCTTCTCCTCCTTCCAGCTGGACGGCATGGGTCCCAAGGATGATCTGCGCACCAAGATCAATCGCATTTACACCGGCACGATCAGCGACCTCGAACGTGGACAGAGCGCCGAAATGCTTCTCGGCTCAAGCAATCCGAGCGTGAGGCACACCATGCCAGACTCTTCTGTGACGATCGATCCACAGTCAGCACGGCCAATGGTGGATCCAAACCGCAAATATTAGGTGAGCCGGCCGGAAATTAGTTAAAAATGCGGGCTGCTCGTTAATCGACGGCAGCTTTCAGTGCCCCCATGCGCCAAGGCAAACGACCGAATTTGGGCGCGAAGCGACCGTTACATAGTCTACAGCAAGATCTGGCCGCTGGCGATGTACAACCTCCCGCGATGTAAATCCGGCAGCTAGTCGTGCATGATTTTCGCGGCTGCGCTGTTTGTCGTGCCATGTCCGTAGCCCGGGCGGCGTACGGTATTACCTAGTCGCCGCACGATGCTTGGCTTTCGGTGGAGCTGCTGAATCGCGTAAGCTATCTGTGGGTTACCGCTGACCGGGCCGATGGCACAGGCAAGATCGCAAACGACGCGCGCGGTTTCGTCCGACCAGGACGAGCGTGTGAACATCGGCCCGAACGCGCGGCGCAGGATGCCGAGCGACTGGCGCATCAGTTTGCGAAACCGGGCATGCGGAGCGCGGTGGAGCCTGCCGCCGCGTCGAACGTCGATGAACATACGCCAGAACCCGGCATCGCGCGTCGGCGTCAGCCACATGGTGGGATCGAACCGGGCACCCGAGCCGCCACGCCCGCGTGGCGGCACACACAGTTTCGCCATCTTCAGCCCGACTTTGCGTTTGCCGTCGAGTGCGACTTCGGCGCCGGCGAACCTGCGCGATCCCTCACTGTATTTCGTGGAAGCGGCAACCAGATCCGCCTGCATGGCGGGATCTGCGCTGGCCCGCATCGCCGAGGCGAGCGCGACCAGTTGCGACCGGGTCGATGTCGATGCGGTATTCGCCTGCCTATTGGATGGCAGGTTGGGCACGCGCTTGGTCGGATAGACGTCGCGCACGCCGTCGACCGCGATCAGCGGCAGCACGGCATTCGTCTGCCCATACCAGCGGAACAGTGTGTGATCGCGCAGCAGCGGGCGCTTGCGCTCGACGGGCGGCTTTTCGCCATCCCTTGAAGCCGGCAGCGGAGGCAGCACGAACACCTTGGCCATGATTTCGCGCACCTGGGAATGATCGCCGAAGCCGCGAGCCGGCCCCGGCGGCACGCCGCGCGCCGCCGCCCATAGCGGATAGCCGGCCGGCAGGCCCGCGATCTGGCTGGCGGTGCGATCCACCACAAAATCCCGCAATGCGCCCGATGAGAAGCAGGCATATTCGAGCCAGCGATAGATCTCGCGCAACTCGTCCGGCTTAAGCCATGACGACAGCGGAAGGCTCGACCGCAGCGCATCGACAAAATCCGGCCGGTTGATGATCACGCGCGCCCGGGCCAGATGGCGCATGATGAGATGCGCGCGCTCGAGCTCGGCGAGGATCATGAACCCGTGGATCAACCCATGTCGGAATGGACTATCCTCAACGATCGAGAGAAGCGGCTTCCACAGCTTGCGGGCAAGCTCGAACTCGTTGCTCAACAGTAAGACCCAGGCTTCGGGGCATTGTACACGCATGGTCGCAGTCGTCTCGAACAGCCATGTCGGCGAGAACCGGAACAGGTCCATGAGCGTCTGGTCGCAAACCGGGCCGAGCCCGGTGACCTTCTCGACATAGGCAGTGTAGTCCTGGAGCGTCAGCGGCAACCGGTACAGCTGACCGGCGGACGCTTTGCCGAGCTTGGCCTGTAGCGTTGGAGAGAAGCACAGTTTGGCATAGCGCCCACCGGTCGGCAACGGCCAGCCGCCCATGCCCGGCTCGCCGTCATAGTCGAGGCCTGCGACGAGATATCGATCGATCCGCTTGACCAACGTTGGGGTAATCGTCTTGGCCGCGAAGATATCGGCGCGACCGTGCAGCAAGTTGAGGAACCGGTGGCGCAGTGCGAGTGCGTCGAGCTCGGTGACTATAATACTAAACATCGACCATCTTGTAGGAGTGGGCGCCGGAATCGTAAAACCGGTAGCCGTTTTTAATGCGTAGAATCGAACCGGCACCACTTGCGAGGTGCCGGCACGGTTCGTGGATCAGTGGCGGAACAGCACAACAAGCATTAGAGCGGATTCCGTTCAGTCTGGATCATAACCGCACGAACTGAAGTAATTGGCGCATTCGGTGGGCTGGAAGATATCGACGAGCCTGCCGATCAGGTCCCACAGGCCCAAGACGGTTCG
>NZ_CBCRXM010000004.1:0-265035 GCF_965137005.1 Sphingomonas antarctica
CTCAGCCTCCCGCAGCACCCCGACAATCTGCTCTTCCGTAAACCGTATCCGCTTCATCAATCCGTCCTTCCATCAGGCCGGACTCTAATCGCATCTGGAGGAAAATCAGGGGGTCAGGTCAGCCACGCAACGGTTAGCATGTCGAAGGACTCAGGTTTTTCCATCGGGATGCTGATTGGTGGCGGTGGCGGCGGAGTCGGAGCGGGTGGCGGTTTGGGCTTCGGTAGCTCCAAGAGTAAAAATACTGAGTCCAGCCGCACGATGACCTTGATCATTAAATTTGGCGCGAACAAGGTCGTGTCGGACTTCAAGAGCCGTAGTAGCTCTTTCTAATTAACGGGGGGCATTATGATTAAACTTTTCGCAGTGAGCGCACTTGCGCTGTCCATTACCGCGCCTGCAATTGCAAAGAAGCCGCCCGAGATCAGCGGGTTGGAACTTCAGCAAATTCAAGCAAAGGACTTTGAAGCAACCAAACGTGTCGTGTTTTCGTCCGTTATGAGCGTGTTTCAAGATTCGGGATATCGGATCGGATCGGCCGACTTTGACACAGGGCTGATCACGGCGAGTGCGAGCACAAAGACCAAGATGACGTGGCTCCCATTCGTTGGGTTTGGCACGTCGAAAAAAACGCCAGTGGTTTCTGCATATATCGAAGATCGGTCGCCGACGCTGACCAAAGTGCGGCTGACATTCGTCATGGGCAAATTCAAGAATCAGGCTGCTGGCTGGGGCGCTATGCAAGACGAAGAGCCGATCAACGATCCAAAGGTCTACCAAGACGCATTTGAAAAAATCAATCAGGCTATTTTCATTCGCGTCGGTGTTGATGGCCCCGCGCAAGCACCAGCCCCAGCAATTGCGCCAAGCCCAACGCCGGCAACGTCGTCTACACCGACCGTGGCTAACCCGACAGCGCATTAAACCAACGGGCCTATGCGACGGACTTCCAACAATGCGGCACTTGCTGGCGAGGTCCGTAGCGTCCTACCTTTGGAAGGACGCAGGCGCCACGGCCATAATCGGCAGAAATGCTTGAAGTGTCGGGCTAAGCTTGGCCGCAGTCTTCAGGCCGTCATCTCGAACTGCAAACTCGCCAGCCGCGCGTAAAGTCCCTTTTCGCGGATCAGGGCGTCGTGCGTGCCCTGTTCGACGATCCGGCCGTGGTCCATTACGATGATGCGGTCGGCGGCGCGGACGGTGGCGAGGCGGTGGGCGATGACGAGCGTGGTGCGGTCGGCCATGAGGCGTTCGAGCGCGTCCTGCACCAACCGCTCGCTTTCGGCGTCGAGCGCGGATGTAGCTTCGTCGAGCAACAGGATCGGCGCATCGCTGAGGATCGCGCGGGCGATGGCGAGGCGCTGACGCTGGCCGCCGGACAGGCGCGCACCGCTTTCGCCCATGAACGTGTCGAGCCCGTCGGGCAGGCGGCGGAGGAATTCGGCGGCATTGGCGGCTTCGGCGGCCTGCCACAGATCCGCGTCGCTCGCGTCCCAGCGGCCATAGCGCAAATTGTCACGCGCGCTGGACGCGAAGATCACCGTCTCCTGCGGCACCATCGACAGGCGCGCGCGAACGGCGTGCGGGTCGGCGGCGGGGAGGGCGACACCATCCACGCTGACACTGCCCGATTGCGGATCGTAAAAGCGCTGCAGCAATTGGAACAAGGTCGATTTACCGGCGCCTGAAGGCCCGACCACCGCCAGCGTTTCGCCCGGTGCGACCTCCAGCGAAAAATCCTCGAGCGCGGCGACTTCCAGACGCGTCGGATAGCGGAACGTGACGTGATCGAAGGCGAGGCGACCCTGTGGCGGCTCGGGAAGTTTGGTCGGGTGCGCCGGCGCGGCGATGCCCGGCTGTTCCTCCAGCAATTCGCCGAGGCGCGCGGCGGCGCCGGCCCCGCGCAGCACATCGCCATAAACCTCGGTCAGCGCGCCGAATGCGCCCGCGGTGATGCCGCCATACAGCACGAACGCGGCGATGGTGCCGCCAGACATCCGCCCGGCGGCGACGTCGGCCGCCCCTTCCCAGATGACCAGGGTGATCGATCCGAAGACCAGCATGATGACGATCGCGGTCATCACCGCGCGCAGGCCGATGCGCCGTTTGGCGGTGGCGAACACCCGGTCGGCGGCATCGCGGAAGCGTTGGGTCTCGCGGCCCTCCTGCCGGAACGCCTGAACGATCTTCATCGCGCCGAGCACTTCGTCGACCATCGCGCCGACATCGGCGATGCGGTCCTGGCTGGAGCGCGACACGCTGCGCACGCGGCGGCCGAGCACGGTAATCGGCACGACGATCAGCGGCAGGCCGAGCAACATCATTCCGGCGAGTTTGGGTGCCAACGAGACGAGCAGAACAACACCGCCCACGCCCATCAATATATTGCGAAGCGCGACCGACACTGTCGTCCCGACAAGCTGTTCGATGATCGTCGTGTCGGCGGTCAGGCGGCTGGCTATTTCGGAGGGGCGGTTTTCCTCGAAATAGCTGGGGCTGAGCCGCAACAAATTCGCTTGCACCGCCATGCGCAGGTCGGCGACGACGCGCTCGCCCAGCCACGACACGAAGTAGAAGCGCGCGGCAGTGGCGAGGGAGAGGATCACGACGATCCCCAACAGGCCTTCGAACCATGGTGCGATGTTGGAGCCGACGCGCATCAGGCCATTGTCGATGATCAGTTTGAAGCCGTACGGCACCGCCAGCGACGACACGCCGGCGACGATCAACGCCCCCAAAGCGGCGGCGAGGCGCCCCGGATAATGTTTGGCAAACCGCCACACGATGTCGAGATTGGCGAGTTTGCGGGAAGGCGTTGCTATGGTGTCGTCGGCCATTGGCGCGCGGCTAAGGCCCCGTGGCGCGGCTGTCCATTGTGCATTGCAACATGCAACGGGATGCGCCATGCCGCTGGCGTGCTATATGACATTTACGAGTTTCAGCGCGGCTGGTTGGCCGGGATGGGCGCCGCCGCCGAATGGAGCGCCGAAATGCTCCAGTCACCCAATCATCCGTTTGCCAAGTTCGGGGGCCCTGCGCTCGGGTCGGCGCTGGAAGTGTTC
Source organism: Sphingomonas antarctica (assembly GCF_965137005.1). NCBI lineage: Bacteria > Pseudomonadati > Pseudomonadota > Alphaproteobacteria > Sphingomonadales > Sphingomonadaceae > Sphingomonas > Sphingomonas antarctica. Next base: position 3,063 of record NZ_CBCRXM010000004.1, read on the forward strand.
GCACATGCGGCGGAAACGCGCGGCAAGCCCGATTTCGGGCTGAACTCGACAATCATCGACGGCAATGTGGTTGCGGTCACCGAGGAGATCGTGGTCCGCAAGCCGTTCGGCCAGCTGAAGCGTTTCGTGCGCGACGGCATCACCGGGCAACCGCGCCTGCTGATCGTCGCGCCGATGTCCGGCCATTATGCCACATTGTTGCGCGGCACGGTCGAGCGGATGTTGCCGGGGCATGACGTTTACATCACCGACTGGCGCGACGCGCGTCAGGTCCCGTTGAGCGACGGCACGTTCGACCTCGACGACTATGTCGATTATCTGATCGAGTTCCTCGAGGCGGTTGGTCCCGGTGCGCATATGCTGGCGGTCTGCCAGCCGTCGGTGCCCGCTTATGCCGCGGTCGCGCTCATGAACGGGCAAAACCATCCCGCAACGCCGCGCACGCTGACCATGATGGGTGGGCCGGTCGATACGCGCGAGGCGCCGACGGCGGTGAATACCGTCGCGACGCAGCGGCCCTTTGCCTGGTTCGAGCAGAATGTGATCCAGACCGTGCCGATGAGCTACCCGGGGGCCGGGCGAAAGGTTTATCCGGGCTTCCTGCAACTCGCGGGATTCATGTCGATGAACCTTGGCAGCCACATGACGTCGCATTGGGAACTGTTCCGTCACCTCGTCGCGGGCGATGACAGCAGTGCCGATGCGACCAAGGCATTTTACGACGAATATCGCTCGGTGTGCGACATGACCGCCGAATTCTATCTCCAGACGATCGATGTGGTGTTCCAGCAGCACGCACTGCCCAAGGGCGACTATATCCACCATGGCAATCGCGTCGATCCGGGTTCGATCACCAAGACGGCATTGCTGGCGATCGAAGGCGAACGCGACGATATTTCGGGGATCGGACAAACCAAGGCGGCGCTGACCATCGCCACCGGGTTACCCGACGCGGAAAAGAAGTATTTCCTTGCTCCGGGTGCCGGCCATTACGGCATCTTCAACGGCAGCAAATGGCGTGACACCATCGCGCCGATTGTCGAAGGCTGGATCGCTTCGCATAACGTTTGAGGCGCAGGGCTGAACCCCGCGCCTCATGTGTTGCTACAGCGTGACTTCGGCCACCTTGTCCTTGTAATCCTTCTTCGGGTCGATCCCGAGAAGCATCTTGATGCCGGCCACCGCCGAATTGGCGTCGATCCAGATCTCGGCGTTTTCGGGCTCGAGCCGGATCAGCGCAATCTTTGGATCGTCCTTGCCTTCATACCATGCGGCAACGAACGGGTTCCATAAGCGCTCGATTGTTGCACGATCGCGGGTGCCCGACAGCGAACCGTGCAGGGTGGCCCAGACATCGTGCCCCTTGGACACGAAATGGGCCATCGCGCGCTGACCACCGCCGATGACGCCTTCGCCCAGTTGGGCGAACAATTTGTTGTCGGTCGAAGTGAAAAACCAGATCGGGCCGCCGTCGGTGTCGTCATTGTCCAATTGCGCGGTCATCGGGCGAGCGTGTCCGTCCTCGCCTTCGGCCAGGCCCAAGAACATGGTCATGTCCTTGCGCAGCGCCTTCCAGAATTTTGCAGTGATCTCGGCTTCGTTGCCCATAATGACCTCCATTTGAGTTGGAGGGAAAACGGACCGTGGCGCGGGCGGTTCCGAACAAGCCAAGGTTCACCCTGGTCAGACCAATCGGGCATGCTCGATGTTGGGCAAGACATGGCGTGCAAACAGATCGGCTTCGGCGGCATGGGGATAGCCGGACAGGATGAATGCTTCGATGCCCATGTCCTGATACATATTGAGCTTGGCGAGCACCTGATCCGGGTCGCCGACGATCGCGGCACCACATCCCGAGCGCGCCCGGCCGACGCCGGTCCACAGATTGTCCTCGGCATAGCCATCGTCTGCTGCAGTGTCCCGCAGCGCCGCCTGCGCCGCCACGCCCGTCGATGTGGAATCGAGCGATTTCGCGCGGATCGCCGCGCCCTGGGCGGCATCGAGCTTGGACAACAGCCGGTCGGCGTACGTGCGCGCCTCGGCCTCGGTATCGCGCACGACGACATGCGCGCGATAGCCATAACGGAGTTTGCGACCGTGCCTGGCAGCGCGCGCATCCATGTCGGCGATGATCGCCGCGACATTTTCCTTCTTGTCGGGCCACATCAGGAACACGTCGCAGCCTTTGGCTGCGGCTTCGCGCGCATCTTCCGACAGGCCACCGAAATAGAGCAGAGGCGCCTTGCCGCTGACCGTCCCGACGCGCGCGGGATCGACTTTCAACTTCCAGAACTCGCCCTGATGATCGAGAGGCTGGCCATTCAGCAGCGTCTTGAGAATGTGCATCGCCTCGACCGTGCGGGCATAACGCGGCGCGCTGGCGAGTTGTTCACCGGGCATATCGGAGGAGATGATGTTGACGGTCAGGCGTCCGCCGAGCAGCCGGTCGATCGTCGCGATCTGCCGCGCCAGTTGCGGCGGCCAGGTTTCACCGATGCGCACGGCCATGAGCAGAGCCATTCGTCGCAACATCGGCGCGATGGCGGCGGCAAAGGCCGTCGTGTCGATGCCGAGCTGGTAACCCGAAGGCAGCAGGATGTTGTCGAACCCGCCGGTTTCGGCGGTCAGGACGATGTCGCGGCAATGTTCCCAGCTCGATTTGAGCGCGGGATCGGGAACACCGAGGAATTCATAGTCGTCGTCGCACAGCGCGGAAAACCAGCTGATCTCGCACGATCGGTCAACGGTCATGGCAATTTCTCTCCGCGCGCCGCGACCAGCACGTCATACCATGACTGGCGCGTCCATCGAATCTTGAACGCATCAGCCGCTTCGGCAATCCGTTCAACGCGCTGCGACCCGACGATCGGAATCACCCGCGCCGGATGTGCCATGAGCCAGCTATAGGTCGCCGCCGCGCGACTGACCGCAAACTGTTCGGCAATCACATCGAGTGCCTTGGCAACCGCCGCACCGCGATCGTCTTTCGGATCACCCAAGCGTCCACCGCCCAGTGGCGACCAGGCGAGCACCGCAATGTCCCGCTCCATCGCCAGATCGAACAGGCCGTCGGTCATCGGTCCCAACTGCAACGGCGAGAATTCGGGCTGATAGCTGGCGAGCGGGGCGGCGAGGAAGCTCTCCAACGCCCGCGCCTGTGGCAGCGTGAAGTTCGACACGCCGACCGCGCGAACCTTGCCGCTGGCGATCATGTCGTCCAGCGTGCGGGCGAGATCGTGCGGATGCGTCAGAATGTCCGGGCGGTGGACCTGATACAGATCGACCTGTTCGACGCCGAGCCGACGCAACGACGCGTCGAGGGCGGCCATCAGATACGCCCCACTCTGATCATAGGGCACCGGCGGGGCGATGCCGCCCTTGGTCGCGAGCACCATGCGCGCGCGCAATTCCGGTGTCTGCGCCAGCACCTGGCCCAACAGGCTTTCCGCATCGCCAAAGCCGGACGATCCGTTGAAGCCATAAATGTCCGCCGTGTCGAACAGCGTGATCCCGGCGTCGAATGCCGCTTCGATCAGCCGGCGCCCTTCGTCGACCGATGCGTTGCCGAATCGCCACATTCCCCAGGCGATTGGGCTGACCATGATTCCACTCTTGCCGAGCGGGCGCGGATCGGGTGTAAGCTGGATTTCAGACATCGTTGTCATAACTAAGGGCAATACGCTTGGGAGAGCAAGTCCGATACGGGCTGGTCGGCACCGGAATGATGGGTGTCGAGCATTTGAACAACCTGGCGATCACGCCGGGCGCCGTCGTCACGGCCATCGCCGACCCGGTTCAAACGTCGCTCGGCTGGGCGCAAACCGCGTTGGGCGAGCGTGGCGCGACCGTGACCCAATTCGGTGATGCACAAGGGTTGGCGGCGAGCGGGCTGGTCGATGCGGTGATCGTCGCGTCGCCGAACTATACGCACCGCGCGGTCCTCGACCCTTTGTTCGACGCGGGCCTGAATATCCTGTGTGAAAAGCCGCTGGCGACGACGATCGATGATGCGCGCTGGATCGTGCAGCGCGCCGGCGAGACGCCGGGGATTTTCTGGACCGCCATGGAATATCGCTACATGCCGCCGGTGACCGAGTTCGTCGCGCAGGTCCATGCCGAGCGGATCGGTACATTGCGCATGCTGTCGATCCGCGAACACCGCTTCCCGTTCCTGAACAAGGTCGGCGACTGGAATCGGTTTGGCGAGAATACCGGCGGGACGATGGTCGAGAAGTGCTGTCATTTCTTCGACCTAATGCGCCTGATCACGCGGTCGGAGGCGGTGCGCGTCTATTGTTCGGGCGCGATGGACGTGAACCACCGCGACGAACGCTATGACGGGCGCACGCCCGACATTCTCGACAACAGCTATACGACGGTCGATTTCGCCGACGGCACGCGCGCGATGCTCGATCTGTCGATGTTCGCCGAGGGTGCCGAGAATCAGGAAGAGATTACGGCGGTCGGCGATACCGCGCGCCTCGACGTCACCATCCCGGGCGGCGATCTGACGCTCAGCCGCCGCACCGGCTTCATGCAGCCCAAGTCGATCGAGCGCACGCATGTGGCGGTCGATCCGCAAGCGCTGGCCGCCGGGCATCACCATGGTGCGACCTTTTACCAACACAAGAAATTCGCTGCGGCGGTTCGCGGACAAGGCCCGGTAGAGGTCACTGCGAAGGACGGCATGATGGCCGTCGCAATCGGTGCCGCAGCCGAACTCAGCGCGCGGGAAAAGCGCGTGGTGACGATGGACGAATTCGGCCTTTAGGGGAGAGAGACAATGATCAAGACACACATGCTTGCAGGAGTCGCCGCGATCGCGATCGTCGCGTCGCCGGGCTTTGCCCAGACGCCGCAGACGGGGGCCGCAACGGCGCCCGAAGCCGCGACCACCACGCCGGACGATACCGGTCCCGGGGACATTATCGTCACCGCGCAAAAGCGTTCGGAACGGTTGCAAGATGTGCCGGTCGCCGTGTCGGTTGTCAGCGGCGCCGCACTGGAAGCACAGGGCAAGCTCAACCTCGAGGGCGCAGTTTCCCTGGTGCCGTCGTTCAACTTCCTCAAATCGGGGACCACGCTCAACCAGTCGCTGTTCCTGCGCGGCGTCGGCACCGCGACGTTCTCGATTGCGGGTGAGCCGTCGATTTCGACGGTCGTCGACGGCGTGGTCTATTCGCGTTCGGGCGAAGCGTTCGGCGATCTGCTCGACATCGACCGGATCGAAGTGTTGCGCGGTCCGCAGGGGACGCTGTTCGGCAAGAATGCCAGCGCAGGCGTGATCAATATCATTTCGAAGCAGCCCGGTTCGGAACTCGGCGGCTATGTCGAAGGCGGTTATTTTGGCGGCAATGGCGCGGAGTGGCGTCTGCGCGGTGGCGTCGACGTGCCGATCGGCGACAATGTGAAAACGCGCATCGGCGGTTTCTACAGCGATTATGACGGCAACATCCGCAACCAGGCGTTTGGCGGTCGCCGGGTCAACGGGTACAAGCATTACGGATTCCGCGCCCAGGCGAATATCGATTTCTCGCCGAACGTGACCCTCGCGCTGATCGGCGATTATCACCACAATAACGACGATTGCTGTGCCGAGGTGATTGGCTCACCGCCAATCGTGGGGGCGACGGGTGCGACGACGACCAACCCTTCTACCGCTGCGTTGCCCACGCCGTTCTATGATCAATCGCGGACCATCAACCAGAATTTGATCACCGCGACGAAGGAAACCGGCTATGGTTTCTCCGCACAGCTCAATGCCGATCTCGGCATGGCGACGGTCACCTCGATCACAGCGTATCGCAATTACAAGAACACCGAGATCCGCGACGGCGATTTCCTCGACCGGGCCTATATCGGCTTCAACCAGCTGCACGATTTCGGACCGCAGACCGGGCATACTTTCAGCCAGGAATTCCGCCTGACGTCACCGGGTCATCAGCTGATCGATTACGTTGCCGGTATCTATTATTCGCGGGCGATCTCGCGGCGTATCTTTACCCGCAACGACGTAGTCTGCGCCTCGGCGGTCGTGCCGGCGCCGACCGCGTTGACGCCGTGCACCAGTGCCAGCGCCGCGCCATCGACGACGCCATCGGGCACCGCCGATTACGGCTCGACATTCAAGAATTTGGCATTCTTCGGACAGGCGACGCTCAATCTCGGCGACCGCTTTCGTATCATCGGTGGGCTGCGCTACACCGACGATCAACTGAATATATTTCACATCCGGACGACAACCGGACTGGCTACTGCCGTTTCCGGCGGACTGACTGTGCCGACGGCCGCGCCGGGCATCCAGCCGAATTTCGATCAGGGCGTATTCGATCGCTACACCGCCCTGCTTGCGGCTGGTACGCCGACCGCAATCGCGTTGGCCCAGGCGCCGCTAGGCTCCAACGGCGTGCCGTTCCGGACCAAGACGACCAACGACAATCTGTCGGGCAAGGCCGGGGTGCAATTCGACGTCAATCACGATGTCATGGCTTATGCGACGTATGCGCGCGGGTATAAGGGCCCCGCGTATAACGTGTTCTTCAACCTGACCGCGACGGGCACCAACCGGATTTCGCCGGAAACCGCCGACGCCTATGAAATCGGTTTGAAGAACAGCCTGATGAACGGCCGGTTGGTCATCAATCTGGCCGCATATTACGCCAAATATCATAACTTCCAGGCGAATAATCCCGATCTCGTCGCGGGCGTGGTCGTGACGCGCTTCACCAACGCCGGCACCATTTCGACGCGTGGTGGCGAGCTCGATCTGTTGTGGCGGCCGGTCCGCGACCTGAATATCTCGGGTGGCGTCGCCTATACCGATGCCAAGGTCGACCAGTTCAATCCGGCGCCGGGCGCGGCGCCAACCGCCACCGTCCAGCCGGGAACGCCGCTGGCTTATGCGCCCAAATGGAAGGGTTCGCTGGCCGCGGATTATCGCATCCGCACTGGCTCGATCGAACCTTTCTTCGGCGCGCAGGCGAGCTATCAATCCAAACAGCTGTCGGCCTTCTCGCCAGATCCGATCCTGCGGCAACTGGCGACGATCAAAGCCTATGGTCTGGTCAATTTGTCAGCGGGTATCGCCGACGCCGACGATCATTATCGCCTGACCTTCCAGGTTCGTAACGTGTTCGACACCAGCTTTGCGGCGGCGATCATCAATGGCGGGCCGGGCGGTGCGTATCGTTATCAGATCCCGCGCGATGCCGATCGCTATTACGGCGTGACCGGGCGGATCAACTTCTGAGGTCGTACGGGGAAGCGTGAGAACGCTTCCCCGTCAATCAATGCGCCATCGCGATCGCGCCCGATCCGTCGTCATCGACCGTGCGGATGACAGGGATGAGCAACTGGATGAAGCCCAGCGCGATCAGATACGACACCGAACAAATCGCCAGCAACGGGCCATAGCCCCAGCCATGGCTCAACGATATCGCCGCCAGCTGGATCAGCACGATCGACCACAGATTGCCGCAAAAAGCCGCGATACCGATCGTCGATCCGACAGCGCGGGCAGGGACGACATCGGTCGCCACACCGAACAAATTGGTCGAAAAGCCCTGGTGCGCGAACAGGCCGAGCCCGAGCAGCAGCGCCGCCGCCCAGGCGTTCGTGGTCCACATCACCAGCGTCACGGGCAGGATGAGCAAGGCATAGATCAGCAGCGTGGTCTTGCGCGCACGATTCACGGTCCACCCCCGCGCCATCATCCGCGTCGGCAGCCATCCGCCGCTGAGCGCACCCATCGCCGCCATGGTGTACGCGAGCGCGACCGGCAGCCCGACAGTGCCCTGCGGCAGGCCGAACATCCGGTGAAACAGATCGGGCAGCCAGGCGAGCATGAAGAACCACACCTGGTCGGACAACAGCTTGCCGATGGCGATCGCGGCGGTCTCGCGCCGGCGGAGCAGATCGAGCCAGCGGATCGGCGCGGGTTTGACGCCGTCTTCCGCAACCGCCGGCACTTTGATCATGAACCATATGGCAACCCACACCAGGCCGAGACCGCCGGCGAGCAGGAATGCCGCTTCCCAGCCGAAGGCCACGGCCACCGCCGGGATGATCAGCGGGGTGATGATCGCGCCGACATTGGGCGCGGTGTTGCCGATGCCCAGCGCGATCGAGCGCTCCTTCTGCGTGAAATACGTCGCCGCCGATTTGACCGCCGCAGGGGTGCCGACCGACTCCGCCGCGCCCAGCACGACGCGCGCCCCGATGAACCCGCCGACCGTCGCGGCAAAGGCATGCGCGATCCCCGCCAGGCTCCATATGCCGACGCCCAGCGCGAAGCCCAAGCGCAGCCCGACGCGGTCGATGAACCAGCCGGTGCCGAGAAACGCCACCGCCGCCGCGACCTGGAACGCCGACAACATGTTGGCGTAATCGCCGTCGGACCATTTGAACTGCAGCTCCAGCGTCGGCTTGAGCAGCGCCAAAATCTGGCGGTCCACATAATTCAGCATCACCGCGGCAAAGACCATCGCCACGATGGTCCAGCGCGCGCCGCTTTGCGATCCGTTCATGACCCCTCCCAAGGCTTTGTCCATCGCTGTCACATTGCCGGGCGATTGGCCAGAGGCGCGGCTACCGGTGCATCGTCGATGCCCGCTCGATAATTTCGAACGGCAGTGTCCGGTGCGGCTGATCGGGGTCGGTGGTCAGCAACAAATCGGCCGCGTGCCAGCCGATGTCGCGCAAGGGCTGGCGCACCGTCGTCAAGGGGGGCCACACGCTCGACGCCAGGCTGCTATCGTCGAAGCCGCACACCGACAGGTCGCGGGGCAGGGTCATCCCGCGCCGGTGCGCTTCCGCCAGCACCCCCGCCGCCATCGCGTCGCTCGCGGCAAAAATCGCGGTCGCCTCGGCATCGATCAGCAATGCGCCACCCGCCGAACCCGCCGCCACGCCAAAATCGCCTTGCGCGATCAGGGCGGGATCGATCGGAAAGCCCGCCGCCTTCAGCGCCGCCTCGTACCCCGTGCGACGCTCTCCACTCACCTTGAACGCATCTGGTCCGCCGATGAACCCGATGCGACGATGGCCCCTGGCGATCAAATGTTCGGTCATCGCGCGGGCGGCGGCAACATTGTCGATGGCGACCGCAGGCGTGAGGTGGTGATCGCTGCCCGGCTGGACCCGCACGACCGGAATACTGCTCCCGACCAGCAGGTCGAGGACATCGCGGCGATCGGTAACCGGCGGTGTCAGGATCAGGCCATCGACGCGGGTCGCGTGGATCAGCGCGCCGATCTCCGCAGTCAGGCCGTCGGTATCGCGATCATAGGGTTGCGCCAGCACGCGTACGCCGTCCTGCGCGGCGCGATCGCGGATGCCCATCTGCAGTTCAAACACGTAATACGGGTTGGGATTATCGCAGATGAAACCGATTTGATAACTGCGTCCGCCGCCAAGCAGGCGTGCCGCGGCACTGGGATGAAAGTTGAGCTGCGCGACCGCCGCACGCACCCGCTGACGCGTGTCTTCGCGGACATAGCGTTCGTCGTTGAGGACACGCGAAACGGTCTTGATCGAAACCTTGGCGACAAGCGCCACGTCGTGAATGGTTGCCCGCACCCACGCCTGCTGCCCGACACCGGGAGCGAACGCCAGAGGCTATGGGAAAAATGGTGCCAGAAGAGGACTCGAACCCATTGTTCATGGATGTTCATGACTGGCCACCGACGAGACAGCGTTCCCTATAGATTCACGTCGAGCATTCCACGGTTGTTCATTGACGTTCACCCAAAGCCAGTTCTAAGTGTGGGAACGGATAGGGGAGCAGATGACCATGCTGACCGCCTTGGGCGCGAAGAGTGCCAAGCCGGGCCGACACGCCGACGGCAAGGGTCTCTACCTCCTGGTCAAACCGAAGAGCGGCAAACCGGATCAAGCAGGATCGAAATCTTGGCTGCTGCGAGTTCAGGTTGACGGCAAGCGGCGTGACATCGGGTTGGGTAGTTACAGCGAGGCCCCCAAAAAGGCCCCCAATGATGTGTCGCTGGAAATCGCCATCCCCCTGCTACATCGGAAAGTGCTTACGCTCGGCGAAGCGCGAGATAAGGCTGCGATGTTGCGGCTGGCTGCAAAGGCTGGCCTCAATCCCGTTACCGAGCGAGACAAAGAGCGTAATTCGGTGCCGACATTTCGCGACGCAGCGAAGGCAACACATGCCATCTTGAAACTCGGCCTCACGGATAAGGGGGGCGACGTCTTCCTGAAGTCTCTCGAGAACCACGTGTTCAAGGCGTTGGGTGATTTGCGGGTGGACAAGATCACTGCGGCGGACATCACGGCAGCGTTGATCCCGATCTGGATGAGCAAGCCCGACATGGCACGCAAAGTCCGTCAGCGCATAAGCAAGGTTCTCAATTTCGCGCACAACAAAGGATGGCGCCCCACTGAAGCGCCCAGCAAGTCAGTCGGCGCGGGACTGTCGCGGCAGCCTAAGGGCGGAAACTACCGTGCGATGCCCTACGCCAACGTTCCGGCGCTGGTGCAACAGCTCCGATCTGAACCGCCGACGCAAGGACGTCGCTTGCTGTTGTTGCAAATATTGACGGCTGCACGACCTGGCGAAGTTCGACGCGGGCGATGGAATCAGGTCGATCTCGTCAAGCGCGAATGGGATCGGCCAGCGGACCTGATGAAGGAGCGGGTGCCACACATGGTGACGCTAAACACAGCCGCGATCGAATTATTGGAAGAAATATCGCTCGAACGTAGCGCGAAGCCGGACGCCTTGTTTTGTCCCAATGGCAAAGGCGAGCCGCTATCGGACATGACGGCAAGCAAAGCCCTTAGAAGCGCTGGTGCGAACTATGATGCACATGGGTTCCGAAGTTCATTTCGCGACTGGGCTGCTGAGCAAATGCCGCACATTCCGGACCCCGTTGCGGAGGCAGCGTTAGCGCACTCGGTATCCGACGCGACCGTTGCGGCATACAAGCGCACGTCGTTCATTGAGATGCGCCGGACCTTGCTTGAAGCGTGGGGCGAGTTCGTAGCCGGCGCGGTGGGCCCGGCATGAGTGATTGGGACCCTGATGCTTGGCTTGCCGAATTGAAGGGTAAGCTGGAACGTGCGGGAACTGATTATCTCGCTCGGCCAGCCGCCAACGACGATCTCGAGGAGATAGATACATGGCCTCCGCTAAGGTCGAACCGCGCAACGTTCGCAGCCTTGGCGATAGGCCAAGTTATGATAGCGCTTGGCAGGCTGCCCGGAATGACTAACAATGTTGGGCTCACGCCCCTACACGACGTGATCGCCGCCATTTTCGACCTTCAACAAGGCGGACAACCCGAACTTCTAAAACCCGTCCGCGGAGTGGGAAAGGGTAGGGAGCACACTGGGCGGCGCTTCGTTCGTCAGCATGCGCTACTCGGCGTTACCCTGCTTACCACCCTGCAGATGGGGCAGGAGGATGCCTGTAAGCTGGTTGCAACAATACTCGGCGATGCCGGGCATTCTGGGCGAAAGCAGGCGGGCGGCGCGCGGGCTATAAGCTACGGCACAGTTAGTGGCTGGTGGAATGCCACGCGCCAATCCGGCTGGGCCAAGGCCGACCTAAAAATGGCGGCGTTCCTTGATCGGCAGATGGCTATGTTCCGTGCTGGGTCGGATTGGCCGCTCACTATCGACCAGGCGTCTAAGATATTGAAGGCTGCTGCAGCCGAGCCAGTTTTGATGGCAAAGGTGTAAATTTCGAAATCTGATTATCCCTCGTCCCAACCAAAACGATCGCGTTCAATTGTGTCGTTGCCCGTCGGTGCACACCGGCATCTTTTAGGAGGCAACATCATGGACGAGCCGTTTTTCTCGATCCCTCAAACTCAGGCTCAGCTCGGCGGCATCAGCCGTGCCCACACTTACAATCTGATCAATCGAGGTGACCTGGAACTCGTGAAGCTGGGGCGGAAAAGCCTGATCACCGGTCGCTCGATCACCGGCCTGAAAACCAAGCTACTCGAACAGATCGCAGCGTGATCAAGCATGCTCAACACAGCAGCGGTATGCGTCGCCCCTAAGACGCGAAAGGGCCGGACCACCACAGTCCAGCCCTCCACGATTTTGCTCAACAGCAGCGCCGCCAATGATAACACTCAGGCGCTCCGGCTTCAACGGCTGCTTCTCATTGGTGTCACCGGCGCGTCCACGAAAACACTCGCTGACGCGATCTGGGGAGCGGTGGCATGAGTGGCCGCATCATTGAACTCGAGCCGAACGACGACGGCACCTGGCGCGTCGAAGCTCATCCGCCCCTGAACCTCGATCCGGCTTTTGCCGCCTATGGCACGCTAGCTGAGGCTCGACTCAACGCCCGCCGTCTTGGTGCGGCGGTGGGAGCAAAAGTCGTAGAATGGGAGCTGGACCCGTTCGATGCTGAGGTGATCGACCTCATGCCGTTGATCGAGAAACGGCGACGCAGTGTCGATCGTCGTGCGTCCGAGGCAGTCCTGACGTTGCGCCAGAGGTTGTCCGAAATCATGGACGGCGTGACGCCGAAAGGTGCGGCATGAGCGGCCTCGATCTCGCTGGCATCAAGCAGAGTGGGCCGACGCTGGTCCAGATTGCTGGCGCGGCCGTGAAGCTGAAACGCGTCGGTAAGGAGTGGCTGGGCTGCTGCCCGTTCCATGCTGATCGCAGTCCGAGCTTCACTATTTTCTCTGGCGGCGCTCGCTTCAAGTGCTTTGGATGCAGTGTCCAAGGGGATGTGCTCGACTTCCTGCAGCTGCAAGCCGGGGTCGGGCTGCGCGATGCTGCCGCGATGTTGTCGGGCGGAAATCTGCCCGTCACGACCTATCAGCCTGCGATAGCGGACACTGAGCCCAAGGAAGATCGCGGGGATGAGGCGCGTGACATTTGGCGCAACGCCTCGCCCATCAGCGGAACGCCAGCCGAGACCTACCTCAGGCGACGCGGCTTGTGGCTCAACCTGCCCGACAGCCTCCGATTTGCACGCCTGCGATATGGCAAGCGCGGCCCAATGCACCCCTGCCTCATCGCATTGGTCGCCAGCGTGGATAACAAGGCGATCGGGATCCAGCGGACCTACCTGACGGACGGCGGTGGTAAGGCCGCAGTGCCCAAGCCCAAGCTCTCGCTTGGCTCGGTCAGAGGTGGCGCAATCAGGCTGGCCCCCGGCGCCGTGAAGCTCATGGTGTGTGAAGGGCTCGAGGATGGCCTGACGCTGCAACAGGAACTGGGTTGCGCTGTGTGGGTCGCGGCTGGTGCGTCGATGCTGCCCTCGATGCGCATACCTGAAGGCGTTGCATCGGTGGTGATCGGCGCTGACGGTGACGAGCCCGGGGAGCGGTCGGCGCAGGATGCCGCTCGGGCATTCGCACGCCCTGGGCGTCAGGTTCGGATCATTCGCCCGCTGGATGGTCACAAGGATTTCAACGACGAACTGCGCGGGGTGGCACGGTGACCCTGGCTGGCATCAGGGAACGCGTCGAGGGCGCTGAAATCGTGCGGCTCGCTGATCGTATCGACATTGGCGACGGGCCGAGGATCGTCGCGACGCCTTGGCCATGGCGGGATGCGCGCTCGATACCCCAACGAGAGTGGCTCTATGGCCGGACACTGTTGCGTGGATCTCTGTCGTTGATCGTCGCGCCAGGTGCTGCGGGTAAAACTGCCTTCACTGTCGGCCAGTCACTGTCACTCGCATCAGGGCGCAATCTGCTTGGCCAAGCCGTCTGGGGCGGGCCGAAGCGCGTGTGGCTCTGGAATCTTGAGGACAGCGCTGATGAGATCGACCGGCTGATCGCGGCCGGCGTGCTCCATTGGGGACTGCAGCCCGAACATCTCGAAGGGCGCCTGTTTCGCGACAATGCCATGTCGGGTGCGGAACTCGTCGTCGCGGAAGAGGGTGCCGATGGCTTCAAGCTCAAGTTGGACGTGATCGCTGACCTGACGCAGGAATTGCGAGCGCGGAAGATCGACGTGCTTACGGTCGATCCGTTCGTCAGCGCGCATCGAGCCAGCGAGAACGACAACCGCATGATCGACGCGATTGCCAAGGCGTTCGCACACATCGCGGTCGATGCAAACTGTGCCGTTCAGCTCGTCCACCATTCGATCAAAATTCGTGGTGGTGAAGTCAACGCGGACGCGGCGCGCGGTGCTTCGGCGTTAGTGAACGCTGCACGGTCAGCACAAGTCCTCAATCGCATGACCGACGAGGAAGCAGCGCGGTTTGCCATCGAGGAAGAGCGCAGGCGTCGATATTTCCGGGTCTACGACGACAAGCCGAACCGTGCGCCACCTGCCGATCAATCCGACTGGTTCGAGCTAGTCAGCGTGTCCCTGGGCAACGGCGAAAACGGGGGTGATGGCGACAGCCTGCCAGTCGTGGTGCCGTGGTCGCCGCCTGACATTTGGGATGACATGACGCCGGATCATCTACGTCGCGTCCAAGCAGCAATCGCCGATGGCGAATGGCGAAAGAGCGATCAGGCTTCCGACTGGGTCGGGATCCCCATTGCGGAAGTGCTGGGCCTCGATGTTGAGCGCAAGGCGGACAAGTCGAAGGTGCGCAAGTATCTCGCCGAATGGATCAAGGGTGGGGCACTCAAAGAGGATCGCCGCAAGGACAAGCATGGAGATTTGCGACCCTTCATCGTGGTCGGCGAGGCTGTGCTGGCATGATCCCGCACCACGAAACAGGTGCGGTGCGGAACGGTGCGGAGTGCGGGCCTACGAGCTTCCGCACCACCACCCCCTTTATGGGGGTGGGGGGGTGCGGTGCGGAGGCAAAGGGAAGGAATATCGGGTGCGGGAAATGAGCAATTCTGTGCGAGCCAAAACGACTGTTACCAAGAGTGAAGTTGGTGTGACCGACGATAAGTCGATCACGAGCACCGGCGCTGGCCTGTGCCGATAGTGCCAATTGCGCCGTTAGGTCGGCCCTTACCAACTCTTCAACGTCGGCTCGCATGTGGGCGCGCGCCATGCAGCAACAGGATCAGCAACAATGACTAACGTCCGTAACGACACCGATAATACGGTGACTGACACCCGCTTCAAGCATGGTAATCCCGGCAAGCCGAAGGGCGCTCGATCGCGTGTCAGTCGGGCCATCGAGGCGCTGCTGGAAGGCCAGCACGAACAGCTAACCCAAGTCGCAATTACGAAGGCTTTGGCCGGCGATATGGTTGCGCTGCGTCTATGCCTCGAACGCCTTGCCCCAGCGCGCAAGGACGCGCCGATCACAATAGATCTGCCTGCGGTGGAATGCGCAGCTGATGCGGTGGCGGCATCGAGCACTGTTCTCGCGGCGCTTTCCGCTGGGGAGATCACACCAGGGGAAGCCGCTGGAGTGATGGCCCTCCTCACCGCTCACAAGGGCATCGTCGAGACTGGTGATCTCGAACGTCGGATCGCTGCGCTGGAAGGAACTGCATCATGAGCAAGCTATCGCCGAGGATCGAACGGCTGGAAACGCGAAGACTGACGGTCGATGCGCGTGTCGCGCAGATCGAAGAGCACGCTGCCGAAGTGACCAGCCGACTGACATCAATCGCTGCCAATATGGACCAAGAGTTAGCGCAGATCGACGAAGCCGACTGGGCGCGTTTTGCGCCGGCACAGAAGGTGGCTTGGGCGGTTCGGTTCGCGAATTGGCCCTTGGATTATGCGATCGCCAAGATGGTGCAGAACGGACAAGACCATGCCGTCGCTTAATCATCGGCTTCGCTCGATCGAGGCAGGGCGGCCCACAGTGCTCTCTCCTGCTGTTCGCGAATGGCTTGGAGAGCCGCTCTCCTATGCTGAAGCCGAACAAGCTCAACGGGAGCGAACAGAACTGCAGCAACGACCGATGGCAAACCCGCGAGATTTCCGGAGCGAGCTCCGTGAATGGCTTTTCGGCAGGAGTGAGACCGCATGAATTTGGATCGTCGAGTAAAGGCCTTGGAAGCGAACGATACCGCTAACGCCGAACGAACGTGCGTTGTGCTCAGACGCGTCGGAGAAGACCCTGAAACCGCGTGCCGTCGATACGAAGCTGAGCATGGCCCGATCATGCCGGGTGACCGTGTCATGACGGTGAATTTCGTTGCGCCGCGAGATCCAGTTTCGTGACGGTGGAGACTCTGTCATCTGTCGAGCCCTATTACGATGAGGCTGCATTGCGCATCGCTCTCAACGTGATCGTTGATCGGTTCCTGATGCGACTGCGGACCCAGCTTGTTAATGATCGTAATGTTGCTCTCGATCATCTCGATGAGCGATTGGTCGTCGTCCCGGTGCCCGCCGAGCATCATGAGGTGATGGACGGCCTTTGCAGCCAAGTTGAATCCGTCTTCCAGGCTCAATGGCAAGGCGGAGCAGAGCACTGAGGGCAGCGCGACCATTGTGAGATAAACAACGCTTAGCCGAACAGATAAAGAACGACGGTGCCCAGGGCCTAACGCGCCGATGTCTGCAAGTGGTGGTTAGCTGCCCGTCCGCTTTCGAACCTTTGCGACTACGGATCGCATTAACCGTCCGACGGCGTAACCGGCCAATGCACCAAGACTCGGCCAAAGTGGTACAAACACAAAATCGAGCGCGCTAGTCGATCTGACATTTTCGGGATGAAGCCGCTGTTCGGCAATCACTACCACGATCATCGCGATAGGGATGATCCACAAGCCCGCACATCCGATCCGAAAATTGGCGATCAGCAGCGCCGCAAGGAACCCGATGATCGCTCCCACGAGAGCTAAGGCTTCTATGGTCATAAGCCAGCTTAGCGGCTTGCTCTACGTCCGCTAGTGGGCGAAAGCAGTCATGGAAGGTCGGGCCCTATGCCGCACGGCGCCGGCCGGCGAAATTCAGCGATCGCCGCCCTGCCGGTAGCGCCGCAGCCCTGTCCCACAGGAAGTCGCCCGAGAACGCGATGTGCTCCCACCCGACTGGCGAGGTGTGGGTCAGCAGGTAATCGGGCGCGTCGTCGCCGTTGGCCCGAAGGTGGGCAACAGCATCGGCCATGTACGTCGAATTCCAGTAGACGATGGCGGCGATTACCAGGTTGAGCCCGGACGCCCGGAACTGCTGCGCCTCATGGCTGCGGTCGGCAATGCGGCCCTGCCGAAATGTGCAGATGGCCTGTGCCAACGCATGTCGCTGCTCGCCCTTGTTGAGGCCAGCATGGCAGCGGCGGCGTAGCTCCGGCATCTCGAGCCAGTCTAGCATGAACAGCGTGCGCTCGACACGGCCAATTTCCTGAAGCGCCAGGTCGAGCTGGTTCTGACGCTCATACGCAGCCAGCTTTTTCAGCATCGTCGACGGCGCAACGACGCCGGTTTTCAGCGACGCGACAAGGCGGAGCACATCGCCCCAGTGCTCGGTGATGACGTCGGCCCGGATGCGCTTGCCCATCAGCGGCGCCAGTCCCTGATAATCCGAGGCCGGGCCGATCGAGGCAAGCCTGCGGTCGGGGAAATCGCGCAGCCGCGGGCAGAAGCGGAAGCCGAGGAGCGAGCAAAGCGCAAACACATGGTCGGTGGCGCCGCCGGTGTCGGTATAGTGCTCGGCAATCGCGAGCGACGAACTATGGTTAAGTAACCCGTCCAGCACATAGGGCGCCTCATGCGTCGCTGCCGAGATGACGGTGACATGGTAGGGACCATGCTGGTCCGAGACATGGGTGTAGAAAGAGAAGCCGGGATCGACGCCGTATTTTGCGTTGACCTCGCCGGCGCCGCTGCCCCGCTTGCCCGAGCGAAAGAACTGGCCGTCCGAAGATGATGTGGTGCCGTCGCCCCAGACCGACGCGATCGGCAGCCCGTGATGAGCGTCGATGATCTTCGCCAGTGCCGCCCGATAGGTCTCTTCGCGAATGAAGGCATCTGCCGTCCACACCAGCTGGTCGCGGGTCACACCTTGACTGGCATCGGCCATGCGCGAGAGCCCGAGATTGGTGGCGTCGGCGAGGATGGCAGCGAACAGCGCGTTTTCGTTGCTGCAGGGCTCGCCGGTCCGCAGGTTGGTGAATGCTGCGGCAAAACCGGTCTCGCGCGCCACTTCGTGCAGCACCTCGGTGATCCGCGCTGCCGGCAGCAGACCATCAAGCCGACCCGCGATCAGATCTGCTTCTTGCGGCGTGGCAGCCCGAACCGGCGCGATGTGCAGTTTGCCATCGCGTAGTTCGACGCCATCAAGCTTGCCGCGCGACAGGCGGTGCCAGAACCGCCGCAGCCGCCAGTCGAGCTTGCGGCCTCGGGTCTCGAGCCATTCGGCAGCGGTGGCAGGCAGATTCAGCTCGGCCACCACCGGCGCTGCCGCCTCGGCGCTGACGAGATAGCTATCGAAGCGGCGGTAATTGCCCGATCGCTCTACCCAGACATCGCCGGACCGGAGCTTGTTTCGAAGGTGCGCAAATATGCCCGTCTCATAGAGGCGCCGATCAATTTTTCCTTCAGCGCTGACCAGGGCCCACCAGTCCTTGCGGAACGGCATTGGCGCATCCGCCGGGACCTGCCGACGGCCGGAACGGTTCATGTCGCGCAGCAACTGCAACGCCTTGAGGGTCGGATCCCCAGGGCGGGCCGCCTTGAAATCGAGCACTTCGAGGAGGAGCGGTGCAAACTTCCTGAGCGTCGTCCACCGATCGGCAGCACGGATGAGCGGATCCTGGCCGGCAAGTTCAGCGATCGCTGTCACTTCCGCCCGCGCACGCATCAGCTTCGCCCAGCCTACTCGGCTGTCGAGCACCTCCATGGGATCGGCATCGTTGTCAGCGGCATCACTAAGCGCATCGAGGGTGCCGCGAAAAAGCTTCATGAGCCGACCCACATCCTTGCCGGTGGCGGCGTAGTTGCGATCCTGTGCCTTGCGCGCCCTGGTGAAGGCACCGCCGATCAGCCGGTCGGCCATCTCGAGCGCCGCATCGATCAGTCTTGCCTCCAGATCGAGCAGGAGCGCGACGAGGATAGCGTGCCGCCGATGCGACGAGTAGCGGTCGAGCAAATAGGCAGACGATGCCCGACCCTCCCGAACGAGCTGTCGAAGCCGATCGGGATGAATGTTCGATCCGGCTCCAGGATCGATGGCAAAGCTGCGCACGAAAATCAGCTTTTCGATCAGGTTGCGGACGTGATCGGCCTTGGGCGCTGTGGGAATAGCCTTTGCCCAAGCCAGCGGCGTGACCCCGCGCGCCGGATCAGCAACCAGCAACGCGTCGAGCCGACCCCGCTGCTCGGCGGTCAGCCCGGCAATCAGCGTGTGGGCAATGCGCTTCCTGGCGCGCGCACGCCCAGCCAGGCCGGTGCGCTCGATGACCGCCGGCGCCGGCAGTAAGATGCGTTCGCCGCGCAGGGTATCGATGATGCCAGTGGCGATCGCGAAACCGCTGTCGGTTGACCAGGCCGCCTTGGGGCCCGCCTCGATCATCAGCGACAGGTCGCCAACGGTCGGCGCTCGTAAGCCAAGAGCAGCAGTAATTTCGCGAGCATGGTCGGTCAGGGTCTGGGATCGGCGAGCATAGGTAACAAAGGCGCTTGCCGGCTCACCGATCTGCTCCGCTACATAGCTGACAAAGCCTGGCGGCAGGTCACCGGCCAGCGCCAATCCGAAACCGGGATGGCGCACGAGTGCAAGCTGCACGGCAAAGCCGAGCCGGTTGCCCGAACGGCGGCGCGCTTCGATCAGGTCAAGGTCGGCCGGGCCGAAGGTGTAGTGACGGGCGAGCGCATCCCGGTCGCTCGGAACGCCGAAAAGGATACGGCGATCGTCGGTATTCAGCAGGTCGCGTCGGGCCATTGGTTGCTCCGGAGCATGGGGATAGACAGAACTCTGCGCCGAACAGCGCAAAGCTCACGACATGCTGTCACGCAAACTCGATGCAGACTACCTTTGCGTTTCTTTGACAAAGTGACCGGTTACGTGACACTTTTGGGTGTAGATGTCAGCGCTGATTGGCACAGTCCTGTCAGCGCTAAGTGACACCAATCACAAGGGTGCTGCGCGCCGCTTCCACCACATCGTCGGTGATCGCATTGAGGCCGTTGATCCTCAGGATGCGCTCGATCTGGACGAACAAGCGGTGCAGCAAACGGAAGTTGCCGCCCGTGATCCGCACGATCGCGGCGACTGCCTGTGCGTCGGTGAAATCCGCATCGTCCATCGCTAGCCCCAGGTCGCGCCAGCGCCGTGTCAGCACAAAGGTCAGTTCCTGATCCTGCAACGGTCGGTAGTGGTGGGCAAAGCCGACGCGGCTGAAAAGCTGCGCGTATCGCTCCATCCGTTTTTCGATACCCGGCATCCCGATCAGGATCAGGCCGATGCCCTGCCGATCGAACAGGTCACGCAAATATTCCAACCCCGTGTTGGACAGGCGATCGGCCTCATCGACGATCAACAATTCGACAAAATGTTTGCGGGGAGACGCGATGATCTGATCTTTGGGACGGATATGCTCATCGATGCAGGCATCGACCCTATCGATGAGACGGGGCAGGTCCTGACGAAGCTCGCGGAGCGTGCTGCCCACTGTGGGCGTATAAAACACGGCACGCGCGCGATTGAGGTCGGCGTAGATTTTGAGGTCTGACGGCTGCCGCGCACCCCATGTCATGAGTAGATCGACTGCGCCGTCCCAACGAGCGTAGCGTCGCGCAGACAGGGTTTTGCCGACGCCGGCCGTGCCATGACACAAGCCGATGTAGCGGTGCTTACGGACGGCGTTTGCAAATTCGGTGAAGCGGCGATGCTCCTGCGTCGAGATAAAGCTGGTGGCGCGAGCGCTTCCGTCCGCCATCACTCACCCTCATAATAAGTGCGGAGGCGCGGCTTGTTTCGTGTCGGCTCGGGTGTCGTGGCAGGCGCGGGTTTCGATGTTGGAGCCTGTGTCGTGCCCGAAGCGGGCGGGCGCAGGATCGCGGGCAGATAGTCCGCAACGCGGGCCTTTCTCTCTCCAATCTCGCTTCGCAGCCGACGACGATAGGCAACGCGGGCGGATTGGACATCCTTGAGCGTGATATTCTGGCCAGCATGGTCGGGGCTGACAGCCCGGCACAGAAAGATGTTGCGATGGAACACCCGAACCTCGCCGACGTCACGAGGATCGTAGCGGATTGTCACCGGCTCGCCGACATAGGCGGCAAGCGTAGGGTCGAAGTAGCGCAGCCCCTCGAAACGGATGCCGTCGCGGTGGACGGTACGAGGCTTGGCGACCATGACCAGCAGCGAGTCCAGCTCCTCCAGTGTTTCCGGCATTCGGGATAGCCAACCGTCGCCACGCCACGCGTCTACGGGCGGTACGCCAATCGCGCGGTGCGAGCGGACGTTGTAGATCGCGACGATGTAAGCGCCGATCGCGGCGTCCAACTCGGGCAGTGTCAAGCGAGGAGGCGAGACCGGTTTGCCGTTGCGAAGATTGCCCGGCAGTTCTGTCAGTAGTTCCGTGTTGATGGTGCGGAACAACCGCTCGATCTTGCCGCGTCCCTGCGGGCGCGCAACGGCTGAGTAAACCAGACGGATACGAAGATCGGCCGCAGCCTGTTCGAGGTGGAGGCTGGTGAAGTCCGATCCGTGATCGACGTATAGCACATCGGGAATGCCACACACCGGCCATGCCGTGTCGGCCTTACGCCAGATCGCCTGCCGCAGCGCGAGCGAGGTATTGAGCGCAGATGGCGCACCGATGAAAACCATGTAGCCCGCGATCGCGCGCGAGTGATCGTCCAGCACGGTCGTGAGCCACGGCCGCACCTGGCGACCGCCTGCATCAAGAATCAGGATATCAAGCTGGGTATGATCGGCTTGCCATATTGCATTGGGGCGTTCGGCGCGGTGTCGATGCACCAGCTCGAACTTGTCGCGGAAGGCAGCGGCGCCTTCATGTGCCAAGGTCAGCATCGCCGGATCGATCCGACGGACGATATCGCGCACACTGCCATAGGACGGCATTCGCCATTCCCGTTCGCCGACGATGCCGGCGAGACGACGATGGATAGTCACAATCGATGGCGGTGGTTTGAGCAGCGCCATGCCCTCGATCAGTTCCACCAGTTCTTTCGGGAAGGTGCGCTTGCCCGCTTCCGGACGGGTTGGTCGCGCAAGTCCTGCCGGACCATCGGCACGGTAGCGGGCAAGCCAGCGGCGGGCGGTGCGGATCGATATGCCGGCGTCGATCGCGGCCTCGGCCAGCGGCACTGCATCATGGAGATGCCGGCGAAGTACGACCATCCGCGTCGTGACTTCCACACTTCCCGGTTCTGGCCTTCGATCATCGGTCATGGTGATTTACCCCGTCCGAAAGAGGATCGTTCAGCGGACAGTCGATAGCTGGCTTGTCGAGGCACAGAAAACCGCCAAACCCGAGTCTCACATAGATAGTACTATATCTTTTGCGTTGAGGGACCCCTTTACGTTACAGATTCGTCCATGACGCACACGCTTATCGGCTACGCCCGATGCTCCACTGACAAACAGGACCTTGCCGCCCAGCAGGACGCGCTGGTGAAACTCGGCGTCGCGGCCGATCGCATCTATACCGACAAGGGCTTTACCGGGACGAATCGGACCCGCCCCGGTCTCGATCAGGCACTTGCGGCGGTACGGAGCGGCGACACGCTGGTGGTGCCGAAGCTCGATCGTCTGGCCCGATCGGTGCCGGATGCTCGTGCGATCGGTGACGACCTCGCGGTGCGGGGTGTGAAGCTCCAGCTTGGGGCCAGCGTGCATGATCCGTCCGATCCGATGGGCAAGTTGTTCTTCAACATCCTCGCCACCTTCGCCGAGTTCGAGGCGGATCTGATCCGAATGCGAACTCGCGAAGGCATGGCGGTGGCGCGCGCCAAGGGAAAGCTGCGCGGCAAAAAACCCAAGCTGTCCGATCGCCAGCAGAAGGAGCTGCGCCGCATGTATGACACCAACGACTACTCGATCAGCGATCTTGCCGAAGTGTTCTCGATCTCCAGGCCAACCGTGTACCGGACGCTCGGGCGTCAGCCGACTGCGCCAACCGCGGATGCAGCATGATCGGCTGCTCTCGCCCATGGTCAGTCATGACCGAATTGCAAACCTTGGAAGCCCGGTATTGTGGGGCGGACTTCTGACACCCGCCAAGCCTCGGAAAGCATGGGTCGGATGCGCGTGTCAGAACCGACCGCGGCTGTTGAAAAGTCAGACACCTCTGCCTGTGGCTTCCCGAGTGGAACCGCCAACTTGGGATTGACGCGATAGGACGAGAATGGCGATTTCTGGCGATCGTCGCGATATGGTGGATTCGCTTAAAGACTGATTTTGCGTTTCGCCATTTCGGCGGAGGCGCTTTCGCTTAAGGGAGTGCGAAGCTCCCCTTTGAAGATATCGGCGAGGTCGAGGAGGTCGTCGTCGCTGAGCGTTACGATTGACGCCTCGATTTCAGCGAGGCGCTTTACGGCGCGCGCGTCGCGGGCGGCGACCCGTTTTGTCCGATGCTTGAGCATGACGCCTCCCTATCAGCAGATACATTCTGATGGCACGGTTTAGCCGGTTGGAGGCGGAGCCGTTTTCGGGAGACCGCCGCCGCCTTAGCCTCACAACGGTTCCGGGATCGAACCAATATATAAGATGGGTCCTATGCGCTCCCTGAACGTTGCTTTTCACGGGTTCCCGAAGCTTCGAGGACGCCTAGGTTAAAGGTAGAGTGTTCCCATGAGCTATCGCCACGCCCCCCGATTGAACGATCGCTCTTTATGAGCGGCACAACGCTTGCCGATGTTTCGTCAAGCAGCGAGGCGATCACCCACAGGAATGCGGTAATGGCGGAGGAGCTCGGGCTGCTCATCGACGGGGCGACGAGCTACGCAATTTACATGCTCGATACCGAAGGCCGCGTGACGATTTGGAACTTAGGGGCCGAGCGCATCAAGGGATGGACAGAAGCCGAGATCATCGGTTCCAACTTCTCGAAGTTCTACACGCTCGAAGATGTCGCCATCGGCAAGCCCGTTGATGATCTGGCACGCGCGGCTGCTTGCGGCCGCATCGAGGAAGACAGTTGGCGGCTCCGCAAGGACGGATCAGAGTTTCTCGCCAGCATCACTCTGACCGCACTCCGAGGCGCTGGCGGAGAATTGCGCGGGTTTGGCAAGGTTGTCCGAGACATAACCGACCAGAAAGCCGCGGAGGCGGGGCTGGTGCGTCGCGAGGACCACCTTCGTTCGATTCTCGCCACGGTGCCCGATGCGATGATCGTAATGAACGAGCACGGCACCATGTCCTCATTTAGTACGGCCGCGGAGCAGATGTTCGGCTATGCCAAGACCAATGTCCTCGGACAGAATGTCAGTTTACTAATGCCTCCGATCGAGCGTCGCGATCAAGCCAAATTCCTGCGCGACTATCTTACAACTGGCGGCTCAAGCATCATCGGGAATGTCCGAATGTCTACCGCTCAACGCGCGAGCGGCGACGTCTTTCCGATCGAATTGGCAGTCGGCGAGGCCTCGATCGCCGGTGAGCGCATCTTCACCTGGTTCGTCCGGGACCTGACCAACCGCCAGAAAACCGAGCGCCAGGTAAAGGAACTGCAGTCTGAGCTGATCCACGTTTCCCGTGTCAGCGCGATGGGAACAATGGCGTCGACGCTCGCGCACGAGATCAAT
Source organism: Sphingomonas antarctica (assembly GCF_965137005.1). Lineage (NCBI taxonomy): Bacteria > Pseudomonadati > Pseudomonadota > Alphaproteobacteria > Sphingomonadales > Sphingomonadaceae > Sphingomonas > Sphingomonas antarctica. The sequence continues at coordinate 27,647 of NZ_CBCRXM010000004.1, forward strand.
CAGCCGTTGACCGCGATTGCCAACTACCTTGAGACGACCCGAGATATGATTGGCGACACCAAAGACGGCCTCTTGAGCGAGATCGCGGAGGCGCTCGGTCTCGCGGCGGCCCAGTCGCTCCGGGCGGGGACAATCGTGCGACGGCTGCGCGCCTTCGTCGACGGAGGTGAGACCGGGTTCGGAATTGAACGGTTGGACATGCTCGTCGAAGAAGCGACCAGCCTTGGTCTGCTTGGCGCGCACGAAGCGGGAATTAAGGTAACGATGACCATCGCCGCTGGCCTGGACACGGTGTTAGTCGATCGTGTGCAGATCCAGCAGGTGCTGGTCAATCTAATCCGCAACGCAATCCAATCGATGGCTACCGTCGCATGCAAAAAACTGACGATTGCCACCGCGCCCGATCGGGACGGCTGGGTGCGGGTGACCGTGGCAGATACGGGCATCGGTCTCGATCCCGACATTCGCGCCCGGCTGTTCGACGCCTTCGTGACGACCAAGGAAGATGGGATGGGTCTTGGGCTGTCGATTTGCCGAACGATCGTCGAGGCGCATGGCGGGCGGATTTGGGCGGACGCGGACGCTGGCACCGGCGCGGGTACGGCGTTTCACTTTTGCGTGCCCTTAGCAGGAGACGACGATGTATGACCGTACCATCCACATTGTCGACGACGATGAGGCGATCCGCCGTTCGATCGGCTTCATGCTTCGCAAGGCGGGCCACATAGTCGAGACCTATTCGTCAGGCATAGAGTTCTTGAAGGCGACCACACGCGAGACGCAAGGTTGCGTCCTTCTTGACGTGCGTCTGCCCGAAATAGACGGACTGGAGGTCCAGAGACGACTGGCCCAACAAGGCATAATGCTCCCTATCATTATACTGACCGGTCACGGGGATGTGATGCTTGCGGTTCGCGCAGTGAAGGCCGGTGCTATCGAATTCCTAGAGAAGCCATTCGAACGATCAGCGCTGCTAAAGGCCATCGACGAGGCGCTGGACCAGGCCGGCCGGAATGATAGGCACCACCTCGCTTCCGCCGAGGCTATCGTCCGCTTGGCAGCGCTGACGGAGCGGGAGCGCAATGTGCTCGACGGGATGGTACTCGGTCGGCCCAACAAGCTGATCGCCTTCGACCTCGGGATCGCGACAAGGACAGTCGAGGTTCACCGCGCCAATCTCATGGAGAAGCTGTCCGCGCGTAGCCTGTCCGATGTCCTGCGGATCGCGTTTACCGCTGGCTTGGGCGTGGGCGATCCGGCCTGAGACCCATCGCCTTCTACGTACAGACAGCGAACCGTCCAACATGCGAACCCACGGTAAATTCGAGGACGCACGCATGCCAGACGACACGAACATCTCTTTGCCGGAGGGAGTCGGCGTTTCTCTCGTCAATGGCGATTCCACCGTCCGCCATGCCCGACAGTTATTACTTCGGTCCGAGAGATACGACGTCAGGTCTTACGCGAGCTGTGCGGCACTTCTGGCTGATCCGGCTTCCCGCGACAATCCCTGCATCATCCTCGATCTCGAAATGCAGGAATGCGACGGCGTGGATATTCTGGCAAAAATGCGCGCCAGTGGTTGGCGGGGAAAGGCGTTGCTGTTCGGTAGCCTCGATCCAGGCAGCGTGCTCTTGTACGAAGCAGAGCGCCATGGAGACAGGGTAATGCAGCCCAACGTCGGCGATCTGACACTTCTGATCGCAATCGATGCGTCGGTCGACCGTAGCTGGGCGGGGTGGAATGCCGTGGCCTAAACCATAGGTGCTGTGGATCGGAAATGCTGATCGCCCCGACCAGATCGGCCCCTGTACCTTATTCGGACACAGATTCAGGTAGGCTTCCTTTCCGTCTCTCCGTCTCACGTCGAAGATAGCTTAGCTTCCTGCCCAAATTACGGCGTCACCCAAGCGCGCGAGGGAAGCGCAGCGTCGTTTGACGAGACCACCTATCGAACGCTTAACGCGAAGCTTCGAATTGAAACTCGTCAGCTCGGTCACTTCTCTGCGTAGTTCCCGATGGTTAAAAAGAGGTCCCGATAGGTCGAAGAGACGGTTTCCCAACGACCATTTCATGACCAGAGGTATTCCATGCACGATCGGACCCAAGCCGCCGCGGCCATCGCGCACGCATCCTCGGTCGACGAGGCAACTGAGAGCGAGGCGTCGGCAGCATCAGCCAACCCGCCGAAATGGGCGAAATATCATGCCAAAATGGCGAGCGAATTCCCCTCGCCGTTCCGTGGTCAGGACGATCCGCTCGCCCGCCAGATCGGCAAGTTTGTCGAGAAGCTAGACATGCTGCGGCCCGAAAAGGGCGGTCCCGCTTTTCTCGGCAAGAACCCCGCGTTGACCTATTCGTACCCAGACGTGAAGAACATCACGATCCCGCAAGCGATGGGCGATCTGGACACGGTGCTCGATGATGTCGTCAATCTATTCGAAGGCGCGCCCAATTGGGGTAACCCGCTGACAATGTGCAACGTTATCCCGCAAGCCAATACCGCTGCGGTTGTTGCATCGATGCTGTCGCAGGTCTTCTCCGCTAATATCCTCGAAGGTGAATATGCTTGGAATGTTCACCGCGCCGAGCTCGAAACTGCCGGCATGGTCAGCAACATGTTTGGATGGAATCCGGTCAACAGCGGCGCGATCTATACTTATGGGGGCGGTGGCTGCTGGACCTATGGGCTTAAATACGGTCTCACGCGGGTTCTGACCGAATCGCGGGCCAAGGGTGTTCGGACCGACGCGAAGGTTATCTGTTCGCAGCAGGCGCATTACGTGCAGCAGAATGCGACCGACTGGCTCGGCCTCGGCATGGACAATATAGTCCATGTGCGCACCGACATTGCTACCAATCAGATGGATCTGGGTCATCTTGAGGAGCTGCTCACCGATTTCGCTGCCCAAGGCGTTCCCGTAGCGACTGTCGTCTGCACGATGGGCACAACCGACGCGAGCGCCTTCGATCCGATTGGTGCGGTGCGTGAGGTTATGGACCGTCACCCCAACCCCGAAGGCTTCGGCAAAGCGGTGCTATATGCCGATGCGGTAGTCGGCTGGTCGTGGATCTATTTTAAGGATTATGATTTCGAGGCCAATCCGCTCGAATTCTCCGACCGGATCCTGCCAGTGCTAAAGCGTAATGGCGACGCAATGCGCGATCTGGAATATGCTGATTGCGTCGGCATCGATTTCCACAAAGTTGGCTGGGCACCCTATGTAAGCAGCTGCTTCCTCTATCGCGATGCGACCGAATTCGAGTCAATTCATCGCCGCGGCGCTGATGCCTATCTACAGGCACGTACGCCTTATAATCCGATGTATTATACGCTTGAGGTCTCGCGTACGGCTTCAGGTTCGCTCGCGGGTTGGGCGACGCTCAAATATTTCGGCAAAGAGGGTATGCAAGCCATTCTCGGCGGCATCCTCGAGACCAAATATTATCTTTACGACTTAATCGGAAGCCACCCTGATATGGTGTGCGTGAATCCTGACGACAACGGGCTAATCACTCTGTTCCGTGTCTATCCCAAAGGGATCGATGCGCGGGTGCAATATGGGCGCGAGCTAAACGATCCTGCGCTCCGTAGCGACCTGATCAAGCACAACCACCTCACCGAGGCGGTTGGCAACAAGCTGTTCGAGTGGTTCCGCGCGGGCAAGCAGATCGACGGCAGGTATACGCCGTACATGAGCTTTAGCACGGGCTTTCGCGACACCTGCTACAACCGCGACGGCACCGACGCCGAAGCTGTGGTATACGCGCTAAAATCGTTTCCAATGAATGTTTTCATCACGCCTGAAACGATGCAATGGGCGCTGCGCTGCGTCGAGGAAGCGCGCGACGAAGTCCTGAAGCGTTGATCTTCCCGAGCGTCCTCCGCGCCGCCGACCCAGGTCGGCGGCGCGCTTAATCAAGGCCATTCCCATGTCCGCGAGCACGCTCCCTGCCGCCGATTCCGGCAGCACCTCCAAGGCCGTGGGCTGGCTCGCGCATGGCGGCCAGACAAAGCCACGCCCCAAGATCGTCATCGGTATGATGGCGTTCGCGATCATGAACGTGACGACGATTGTCAGCCTGCGCGGCATGCCAGCCCAAGCCGAGTACGGCATGGCGTCAATTTTCTATTATCTGTTCGCAGCGGTCGTATTCTTGATCCCGGTGTCGCTGGTCGCCGCCGAACTGGCCGCCGCCTTCCCGAAGCAGGGCGGCGTGTTTCGCTGGATTGGAGAGGCGTTCGGTCCGCGCTGGGGCTTCGCCGCCATTTACTACCAGTGGCAGGCGATCGTGATCTGGTTCCCGACCGTCCTGATCTTCGCGGCGGCAGCACTCGCCTACATCTGGTGGCCGCCCGCATTTGACCAGGCACTAGCCGACAACAAACTCTACACGATCGTCATCTTGCTCGCGGTCTACTGGTTCGTAACACTCTTTACCTTTCGTGGCATGGGCGCGTCGACGCGACTTAGCTCTCTGGGCGGCCTGTTCGGTACGATCGTCCCCGGCGCGATCCTGATCGCACTTGGCGTAGTGTATGTAGCGAGCGGCAAGCCGATGCATCTCGATCTCCATGGCAGCCTGATCCCAGATTTCAGCAATTTCCACAGCATGGTGCTGGCAGCGAGCGTATTCCTGTATTTCGCCGGGATGGAAATGCAGGCGGTCCACGTAAAGGATCTCACCAACCCGACCCGCAACTATCCATTGTCGGTGCTGATCGCGACGATCATGGTCGTCGCGATCTTCGTGCTCGGCACGCTCGCCGTCGGTGCGGTCATTCCCCGCGAGGCGATCGATATCAATCGCGGGTTGCTCGTTGCTTATAACGAGTTGTGGGCGTCGTTCGGTCTGCCCTGGCTCGGCAATGTCATGGCGGCCATGCTCGCCTTCGGCGTGCTGGGCCAAGTCAGCGTCATCGTCGCAGGACCATCGACCGGGCTCCTCGCCGTCGGCAAGGCAGGATATTTGCCGCATCTCCTCCAGAGGACGAACGCGCACGGCATTCCGGTTGCCATCCTGATTCTCCAAGGGGTGCTCGTGACGGTGCTGTGCATTGCCTTTACGGTGCTGCCATCGGTCGAATCCGCCTACCAGTTGCTCAGCCAGATGGCGACGATCATCTATCTGGTGATGTACGTCCTGCTGTACGTCGCGGCGATCAAACTTCGCTACAGCCAGCCTGATCGACTCCGTCCCTTCCGTATCCCTGGCGGCATTCTCGGCATGTGGCTGGTCGGCCTTGTCGGACTGGCAGGCGCGCTCGTTGCTTTGGGATTTAGCTTCATTCCGCCCGCGCAGATCAGTACCGGCAATCCGGTCCTGTACGTCGGCACCCTGCTGATCGGATCGGCACTCTTCCTCGCGATTCCGTTCATCATTTACGCGTTTCACAAGCCCGGATGGAAAGCGGCGGATTCGGACTTCGAGCCATTCGAGAGCGTGGTGTGAGCGGCGCGTTAGATACCGGCGCGCTGGTCACGATGATCGTTGGCCTGTTTGCGATCACCGCGCCAATCGCGATCCTGCCGCTGTTCGTAGCGAGCACCAAGGGGCAAACCCCTGTTGGGCAGCGGCGCACCGCGCTGATCGCCGCCGCGACTTATATCGTCGCCGGACTGCTAGCGTTATTCGCCGGCAACGCAGCACTCGGCGTGTTCGGCGTGAGCGTCGCCGCGCTCCGCGTTGCAGGCATGGCGGTCATCGGCGTGATTGGCTGGCAGATGCTCAACGCGCCTACCCCGACCAACGATGGACCAGCTCGCAGCCACCACCATCGCGCATCGAACACGCACGTGTCGACCGTGGCGGATCGCGTTGACGCTCCGTCGCCGTCCTCGGTCGGGATCATGCCGTTGGGCTTTCCGATCTATGCCGGGCCGGGCGTTTTGTCGGTTATTATTGCCTGGGGCAGCGGCAGCCGCCCAGTCTATTTGGCAGCCACGGTCGCTATTTTAGTGAACGCGGCGATTATCGTCGCGCTAGATTTCCTGGCAGCGCCGATCACGCGTGTCATCGGTGAAAAGGCTCTGCTGATCACGGAGAAGGTGTTCGGACTGCTGGTTGTCGCGATCGCGGTCGGCGGCATGGCCAGTGCGCTGCTCGTCCTATTCCCCGGGCTCGGTATGGTGAGTTCGGTTCGATGAGAATTACCACAGCCCTCGTCGCCGTCTTCACGCTGGGATTGCCGTGTGGTGCCTTTGCCCAAGAGGCCGACTTGGCGGTGCGCAATCAATGGTTCACCGGCTCGCTCGAAGCGTCGTCGCCCGCGCTCGCTAAGGCCGGTGCGCTCGCGATCGAGCCCTATCTGATCTACAAGATCGACACCGGAGCGTATGAGGACAACGGTCACCATAATCGGGGAGGTGACGGCATCGACCAAACCCAGGTAGTAATCGTGATGAAGTATGGCATCACCGACCGCCTTAGCTTTCAGGCGCTTCCGACGTTTGTCCGCGTGACGGATGGTCGTTCCAGAAGCGGTCTTGGGATCGCCGATCTTCCGATCGAACTCGAATATCGTTTGAAGGATGAGAATGGTCGCACCGGTTCGCCCTCGATAACCGCAAGCGCCGGGTTGGTGCTACCTACAGGGCGCTACGATCGTCTCCACAATGCGCTCAATGGGTTGGGCGGTGGTGTCACCCTCGCGAAGCAAGGGGTCGTGGTCGAATCGCTGTTCGACACCAAGGGTGGGCATCCGGTTAGAATTCGCGTCTTCGCTTCCGCCACGGAGCCATTGGCATCGGCGGGTGTGCAGGATCTGAGCGTCTATGGCACTGCCTCCGGTTTCGCCGGGCGCGCGCGACCGGGCGTGTCGACCCAGATCGGGATCGCTGCCGGGTATGCGATTGACCAACGCTGGGTGCTGGCCGCCGACCTAGTGCGCAGCGATGCCGGCAGGTCGCGGTTATCCGGCGTCGATGGTACAGGTTCTCCGATCGGCACGACCGGCGCCCGCGCGTCGAGCACGGCGCTTGCCCCGGCTATAGAATACAATTGGTCGGCCAATGCGGGGATCATTGCAGGCGTTGAGGTCTCTGTCGCAGGTCGCAACACAGCCTCGTATGTCGCACCTCAGATCGCAATCGCGCTAAGTTTTTAAGATTCGGTGTTTGTCTACTCCAAAGCGTACCGCGAATCCGTCACCAGTTCGCGCTTGGGGCCGTGTGAACCTAGCATCCCGGCAACGCTGCCGTTACAGCGAGATTGTTGCGCGAGCAGAGGATTGTGGAAGCAGAACATCCTCGCGGAACGCGATGTGGACGCAAGTGCGCCGCCTGCGTCGCGACCGCGAGGAAATACTGATAGGGTACGTTCCCGCGTGACAACGACGAGAGCGCATGTTCGGCCACCTGAAGCGCAGAGAACGCTAAAGCTGCGAGGTTAGGCAGGAGTTGCTAAAAGTTGAACATGGTCGCCGCGGCCTGCGAACTTCAAGTTCCGCCCGCGGAGCCATACCAGCGTAAGCGGCAGGGTGCCTTAACATCACATGAGGCGTCGCAGTTTAGCTGACGACCGCACAACACTTTTCAATAGTCTCACTTCATTATGAAAAGCCAGCACAACCGTTTTTGCATTCAGGGGTGCCATTTAGCGCCGACAGAACTGTGTCAATTAGCGCTGAAGTCTACACTTTTGGGTGTCGGAACGGGGGATGCTGTCACGCGCTCGCAAACGGACGTTTAGGTGACACGACAGATTGGGAGGACCAGGCATGTTAATTGGCTATATGCGGGTCTCGAAAGCTGACGGCAGCCAAGTGACCGACCTACAGCGTGATGGGCTCGTAGAGGCTGGCGTCGCTGCCGACCAACTCTATGAGGATCGCGCCTCCGGCAAGCGCGACGACCGGCCAGGTCTCGATGCCTGCATCAGGGCGCTTAGGGAGGGCGACACGCTCGTCGTGTGGAAGCTGGACCGGCTCGGCCGCAACCTGAAGCACCTGGTCGAGGTCGTGCAGGGCCTAAACGCCCGCGGCGTCGGGCTTAAGGTGCTTACCGGCCAGGGTGCGTCGATCGACACCACCACGGCCAATGGTCGGCTGATGTTCGCTTTCTTTGCGGCGCTGGCGGAGTTCGAGCGGGAATTGATCGTCGAGCGTACAATGGCAGGGCTTGCCGCCGCCCGCGCTCGAGGTCGCAATGGCGGGCGGCCGTTCAAAATGACGGCGGCCAAGCTGCGGCTTGCACAAGCGGCGATGGGCAAGCCCGAAACCAGAATTGCCGAGCTCTGCGCCGAGCTGGGGGTCACGCGGCAGACGCTATATCGCCACGTGGCACCGAAAGGTGAACTCAGGCCTGACGGTGACCGGCTGTTGGCACGCAAAGGAAAATAGCTGCAGGTCCGCTGTCGCCCAAAGTCGGCCGTTCAGGCACCTTGAAGCACGTCGCGAAAACAGACATGCTTGCGACCATTGGTGAGCAAGGAGCGCGGGATGCGAACGGTCCTAATCTGTTCAACGCTGCTTTTGGCGAGCATGACGGCTGCGCCGGTTTGGGGCCAAGCAACGACACGTGCATGCACGCTCTCCGAGGAAGCTGGTCCCGCTTGCATGCTGGCACGGAAAGATTTGCCTTCCTTGCCGTCGGGACAGGCTTTCTGGCATTTGGATCGCTTCAAATCTAAAGGTGCGGCTCACAAAGCGGCGGGTCCGGCGAGCACAGTTGTCGAGGCGTTCGGGGCAGTCTGGCTTTTCACCATCGAGCAAGCCAAATGGCGCGCGAAGGGCGGCAAATCCGTCTCCGTGATTGGACCGCTGCCGATCGAACCAGCATCGAACTATTCCGCTGAATATCTGCGATCGATCTTCAAGCCTGGAACCAAGGCACCGCTTCATACGCATTCCGGCCCGGAAGCCTTCTTCGCCGTGAGCGGCGACACATGCCTTGAAACGCCTGACGGGGTTCAGATTGGACGCGGTCCGGGCAACAGCTTGCTGATCAAATCCGGCCCACCGATGTTGCTCATGGCAATTGGCAAAGATCCACGGCGAGGCTTCGCATTGATCCTCCATGACGCCAGCCGACCGCCGACAACCCTGACGCAGGCGTGGCAACCAACAAGGCTGTGCGAACAACAATTCGAGAAGGATGAAGGCCAAAAGCCGACTGGCAGCTAACCACCAGGTCGCGACGTTCCCGATCGACGGGGGCCGAACCCAGAAGGGGCCAGTCCGAAAACGCCCCAGTTGCCGACATTCAGCCGAATCCGTAGACAGCGGCACGGAGGTCGATTCGATGCGGAATCTAGCTTTGCTGAGCGTGCTGATAACGAGCCTGATGTGCAGCACATCGGCATTTGCTCAGACTTCGGATGCCACCCGGCAAGAGATTACAAGAGCGGAGGACGACTGGCGGAAGGCGAGGATCGCAGGCAACATTGCATTTCTGGAGCAATTTTATGCTGCAGAGGCGCGGATCCAGAGCATGGACGGCAAGGTGAAGTCTCGTGCTGAGGATATCGCGGTGTTCGCCACTGGCAAGATCAAGCCGAAGTTTATCGATCATGGTCCTCTGGACATCACGACCTATGGCAAAACGGCAGTTGTTACGGGCGTCGACCATCTCGGCGGTACCGCATTTGGCCATTATGGCGAGATGTATCTCCGGTTCACGGACGTCTTGGTAAAACGAGATGGGAGCTGGCGATTGGTGGTGCAGCAGGCGACCCAAACCTCTGGCTTCTGAATATCCGCTGTCCACCACTTGCAGACGTCGGCGCGTTAGGCCCTGGGCACCGTCGTTCTTTATCTGTTCGGCTAAGCGTTGTTTATCTCACAATGGTCGCGCTGCCCTCCACTGGACAAAATGGGCCGTTGGCTACCTTGACGAGTGGTGGCCCGACATTATCCGGCTTGGCCTTGAGGCGTCCGTTGTCGCCCAGATCCATGCCACTCACGAACACGTTGGCGAGGAGTTACTCGAGATGGCATATGATGCTGCGGCGGACGAGGAAGTTCGTCGCGATCCCATCGGTTGACCCGGGTAAATACGGGTGCGTGCAAAGCACAGGGACCAAGTAACCTCACCAAATCAGGAGGCCGCATCACTTGCGAGCTTCATCAGAATCTCTGGTGTGGAAGGGGCCCACGGATTTTTGTGAACGCGGACTAGCCTTCGAGTGCTCGGCACAGCGACAATAATTGGCGTTGCTGATTTGCCACTGATCACAATTCGGAACTCATCTTGCCAAGAAAAAGAGGTTATTTTTATGAACGGGTCTACGACGAAACGTGTATCTTCTAATTCATTAACATAGTTTATCGGCACAGCAGCCATTTCCGTATTTTCTGGGAACTGTCTCATTATCTCTCTGAGGTATTTTCTCATATTCACGACTTCAAGGTACATGTCATAGCCGAATTTTGAATACATATTACGGCATAATTCGTCGCTCAAGTTTAAAGAAAAGCAAATTACATAGGCGTTCACCATCACCATGTGGCGTCCGCCTTTCTTAATAACTAAAGAGAAATTTTGGTCAAAATCAGCGCTTCTTACGCGTGGATCAATATGTTGATGAAGGACAATATCGCGGAGTTCATCGCCTTTCACGAGTGTAACTTCTTCGGCCTGACACCATGAAGCCACGCCTTCAAATGCGTCGGAACGGCCATCGTCAATACCATCTTGGACTCGAAAAGAATCCAGTGTGCCGATGCGAATGTCGCCACGCCTAACGGAGGCAAGATACGCGGAATTAAAAAATCGAAAGGCGCGACCTTTCATTGCTAGCGGTCCCTGTTGGGAAATTTGCACGGGGCAACCTCGCGCCGCCAAGCGCTTCAACACTCGCTCACGGGAAGATTTAACCATCGCTCTCTCAGGGTTGGCAAATTGGAATTTTAATGCGTTTTCTAGACTGAGTTCATCATGTTCGACCGCTTTTAGCAATGCGAGCAGCGCTCATTGACAGGTGCCTTCACAAGCCTGGGGCTAACCTAGTCGGCAATAGCGGACCTTCGTTCTTGCCCCAATCTCAGAAGAGGCGTAGAAATTAGCGCACAGCTGCGGATCGCCCGACCAGCGGGGCATCACCTTCATTCGATCTTTAGGTCGGAGGAGTGAGAATGATCCCGCCTGTGCTTTTTAACATGATGATGATCGATCCGTCGGACGCAATCGGCGGGCTTGTGGTCCGATGAGCGCTTATGACGACATGATCGGCAACCTGCTAAATGCGGGCGGGTTGGCGGGGCAGGCGTTTGCGCAGGGCGACCGCGACTTCCAAAATAAGCAGCTGGGAAATCAGAGGCTTCGGGAGGGGCAAGCCCAGTTGGCAGATGCTCAACAAAAGCGAATCGAAGACCAGCAGTATCAAACCGACATTCAGGGCTATCTCGCAAACCCGACCGCGCAATCGCGCGCGGCGATCCTTGCCCAGCACCCTCTGCACGCCGAAGCATTCAAATCAGCGGCAGACATGTTGGATGCGCCTGTGCGGGAATCCCATGAACTGCAGCTCTACACGCTGCATAACACTGCCGAGAGCGGTCGGGTCGATCTGGCACTGAAGCAGGTTGATGGTCTGATCACCGCTGACCGAGCCGCAGGCCACGCCACGGACAACTGGACCCAAATTCGCGACGACCTCGCATCGACCGATCCGGCGGTTCAAAAGCAAGCCATGAAGGATTTGTCGGGCAACGCGTCGCTCGCCTTTTCTGCATCAAACCCGACAAAGGCGAAGGCGCTGGGACTGCTTGTGGACAGTCCAGACTACACCCTCGAAGCGGGGGCCGTGCGCTTCCACAATGGCAAAGAAGTAGCGCGTTCGCCCATCATCAAAGACGCGGCTGGCAATCCTTACGAGGCAACCGGTCCAACCGGTCAACCTGTTGCTGGCGTGCAACCCACTGGCCGCGCGCTTATGTCGCCCAAAGCTACGTCGGTTGCGGCAACGCTCACGGATGCGGGTCTGCCACCCGCTGTCGTCGCTGGCTTCATGGGCAATTTCCACGTCGAAGGCGGCTATGACGGCGCTCAGGGTGACGGCGGATCGGCCAGTGGGATAGCGCAATGGCATAAGGACCGGGCCGATACTTTCCAGCGCATCATCGGCAAGTCTGTCACCGATGCCTCACCCGAAGATCAGGCAAAGTTCGTCGCATGGGAAATGAACAACCCCGTAGCGGCGGGCATGACTGTGGCCAAGCGCGATGCGATCCTCGCGGCAAAGACGCCAGCGCAGGCAGCCGCGTTGATCGACCAACATTATGAGCGATCCTCGGGCCGTGACCGAAACGTCCGCATGAGCGCGGCAACGGCGTTCGCTGATCAATATGGGCAGCAGGGCGCACCCGCCCCCGACGCTGGCGGCATCCCCGGCTATCGTCGCCTGACGCCTGACAAGCCCGGCATCCGCCAACTCACTCCCCAAGAGGCAACGACGCGCGGGCTCTCGGCGGACAAAGTGTGGGAAGTGCGGCCCGATGGCGGTGTGCAAGCCATTGGGGATAGTGCGGCAAAGTCGGCGGTCCCCGGAAACTCCGATCTGTCCGGGGATGCGTATCAGCAAGATCTGATGAAGACCAACCCATCGCTCGCACGGCAGGCTCAGGCCGTATTGGACACGCGCCTTGCATATCCCCCGGCGACAGCGCGCTCACCGCAGGCTCAGGCTTTGCGCGCGGCTGTGCTGCAGATTGACCCATCGTATGACGAACAGGCTTTCAGGCGCCGCGCCGATACGATCAAACAATACACGCCAGGCAGTCCGGGGCCGGGGTCCTCGATGCTCAGCGCGGCGACGCTCATCAACCACATCTATGAACTCGCTCAAGCAGCGCACGAACTCCCCGATCACTCCACGTCGATGCAAAACTCGGTCTCATCGTGGTGGGCTGGCCAGACCAACGCGCCTTGGTTGATCAAATACAATGAGGGCCGCAAATTCGTCGCAAGTGAACTGCCCAAGTTTCTGGAAGGCAAAGCTCCGACCCAGGGCCAAGTCGAAGAGCACATGGCAAGCTATGACCCATCCAAGGGCAAGACCGGCATTCAGACGGCGCTGGCAACCGACATGGACTAAATGTTCGGCAGGTATCAGCCGTTGATCCAAGCCTACAAGGATAACACCGGCAAGGACCTCGATCTCGACAAGTTCGCGCCGGGGAAAGCCACGCGGGCAAAGGCGGCAGCGCTCGAATATTTCCGCACGAACGGATCACTACCCGCCGTCGTCACGTCACCGCAGCAGGCAGCTAAATTGCCGCACGGCTCGATGTTCGTGACGAACGACGGCCGCGTGCTGAAAAGGCGCTAAGATGGCTGAGGATCCTTATGCTGCGTTTGGCGAGCCTATCGTTGCTGTCAAAGATGAAGTGACGGCGTCCGGCGCGTATAATCGTCCGTCGCACGAGCAAGCGCCACAAGCCGTCGCGCCTGAGCCCGCCACTCAAACTGCTGCGCCGCCTGCAAACGATCCTTACTCAGCGATCGGCGATCCACACGTCACCGACGTATCGGGCACATCCGTAAACGACCCGAATGACATCACGCCAAGCAAGACGCTGACGCCCGACCAAGAGGCGGAATATGGACAGGTAATCCGCAACGGTTCGGTGCATGACATTTTGTCCAAGGTCGAGGGCTTCGGGTTTAGCGTCGATCCGGCCAAGATGGCCAAGTTCGTGCATGATCGTGACGCGGCAATCGCCAAAGGCGGGCAGGTGGACTTTTCGCCAGCTTATGCACCGGTCACGCCCGTTGATACGACTGCGCCTGAAGCGACGGCTCGCGGGGTGATGGATACCGTCTCGGTCGGAACGATGCCAAAGATGGGCGCATTGATCGCTGGCACCGAGGCTGCGATGTCTGGCGGCGACTTCGACCAAGCCTATCATTCGATGCTCGATCAGAACAACGCAGCGATCGGCTCGGATGAGCAGAATCACGGCACCGCTCGGTTGATCGGTCAGTTGGTGGGAGGGCTCGCCATTCCGACCGGCCTCGAAGGCGTTGGTATCAAGGCAGGGACGGAGGCGCTTCGTGGCGGCGCGAGCATGGCCGAAGCTCGCACGATCGCTGCAAGGGCTGTCGGCCAGCGCATGATTGCGACGAACACGGCTTATGGTGTTGCCCACGGTGCGGGGTCTGCCGATACCTTGGGTGACGCGGCTAAGGGCGCGCTAGTCGAAGGCACTATTGGCGCTGTCACTGGTGGAGTTCTGGCCAAGGCAGGCGAGACCCTTGCGCCGAAGCTGGCTGAAAGAGCTCTGGCAGCACGCGCTGCACCGATGACGCCCGCGCAACAACTGACACAAGAAACTCAAAAGTTCGTTGCCGCAGCCGATCGTCAAGATATTGGGTTCATGGCTGCGGACTTGCCCAACGCGACCAAAAGCCGCTTCGCCACGGCAGTCGCGGGCATTACGTTGGGCGGCATTCCACTTGCTGACCGTGCCACCGAACTGATCGGCCAAGCCAAAGCTGCACGCGATGCGATTGCGGCGCGGCTTGCTGGCGGTGTGGATAATGTCACCGACAAGACGGGCGCAGGACAGGCGGCACAAAAGGGCGCGCGGGAGTGGATGACCACTACAGAAGCCAAGGGGCAGGCGCTTGAGGATGCGTTGCCGATCGACGCAAAGGCCAAAGTTCAGTTAGGCGAAAGCCGTGCCGCGCTTCGTTATTTGACGACGGGCATGGAAAGCAACCCTGAGTTGTCCAAGATATGGACCGAGAACCCCCGCCTGAAAGCGACCCTCGACGCACTCACTCCAAAGGAAATTATGGAGCCTGGGAAGCCAGCGCAAAAAGGCGGCACCGGATTCGGCGTGGACATCGAGGGAACCCCTGCCGTTCCCGCGAAAGGCACCGGTAAAGCCGAAGGCGGCGAGCTTGAGTGGAAGGATATGCGCCGCCTTCGCACCATCGTCGGGCAAATTGTCGGGCAACCCGGCCTGTCAAGCGATGGCGCAGCGATCGATGGCCTTCGCAACCTCTACGGCGCGCTATCGCGGGATATGGAAGCGACCGCAGCCGCGACCAGTCCGCGCGCTCTAACTCAGTTTGGGCGGGTCAACCAGTTCTGGCGCGGTCGGCAGTCGCGGATCGACAACGTATTGAGCGATGTCCTCGGCAGTGACGGCAAGAAGGACCCGCAAAAAGCGTTTGAGGCAATCCAGCGGCTCGGCAATGCTCAAGGCGGACAACCGATCAAGCTGGCGCAGACTTTGCGCTCCATGCCGACAGACGAGGCCGACAGCGTGCGAGCGACCATTATCGGCCACCTAGGCGATGCAGCGGCAGGCAAGCAGACCAAGGATGGCGACGTCTTTTCGCCTGCCACGTTCGCCACAAAGTGGAATGGCATGTCGCCCCGCGCCAAATCGATCTTGTTTCAAGGACAACATGCCAAGGACTTGGACGACATTGCCCGCGTGATGGACGGCATGAAGGCGGCGGGGCAATTCGCCAACGTGTCGAAAACAAGCATTGCCACTTCTGCTATGGCGACGATGGGCTCTGGTTGGCTCAATCCCTTTGTGCCCGTAGTCGCATCGGCATTGCAGTTCGGCGGCGGCAAACTGCTGGCCAATCAAACCGTGGCGCGCTGGATCGCTGGAGCGCTCAAGAAGCCAAATCCAAAGGCAGGATTTACGGCCATTCAGGGTCTGACCAAGATTGCTCGCGCGGAACCCGCCATCGCCAATGAAGTGTTCAGCCTGCAATCGCGACTGGCCAGCGCGTTCACTTTACCGCCGACAAGTCTCGCAGCGAACGAAGGCGACAACCATCGCTGACGGATCGGCTGGATAGATTTCGACGTAGAGTAGTGCAGCCACCACGAATGTGCGCCAGACACGCCTCAACGTTTCAGCTCATCCAACTTTCGCACGATCACCCATGTCGCCACGCCGATCGCAAGGCATATTGTCCACGGACCCTCCATGCGATCGTAGCGTTCCTGCGACATTGTCGTGAATGCGTAGACCGTGAAGGCGACGCTTAAGGCGACTGCCAGCCAAGGGATGATTGCTGCAATCCGCTCGCTCACAAGACGCTCGTGCACCAACGTGGCGCATTTTGTAAAGCAGGCACCGGTCTGGTTGTCGCACAGCAACGCCTGTCGCATAACGCGATGAGGGGGGCTTATGAAAATCTATATCGCGATTGCGGCGCTTATGTTGTCTGGCTGCACAAATCAGCCATCTTACGCCGAGCTCAAGGATGAGAACGCGGAACTGCAATCTCAGGTCGAACAGCTACAGAGCCAATTGAGCGACGTCCGGGATAAGGCCGACGAGGCACAATCAAAGGTGAGCGACCTAGAATCCACGGTCGAACGCTTTTCGTCGGAGGATTGGCAGAACGTCGTGCCTGAAGCTGAAGTCGCGGTTTCCCGGACGGGCCGATTCCATTTCCCCCATAAATACGTTTTACCCCGCAGAGGTGATTCAGGCAGCGTTTTCGACGCAAAACCGCCGAACTCTCTATCAGGCCCACAATCGGGTCTTCGGCCCGAGATTTGCAGCTTCTCCGATTAATCCGGGAAAACACGCGCCAGACGCCCGCAGAGCGCCTTGGTCGGGCATTGGGGGATCGTTCGATCGCTAGGAGGCGGCGTTGCCGTCCTCCTGTCAAAGCATAGAAATCAAGCAATCTCAAAGGGCTGGCCGCACTCGGGGTTTCTCTCCGATAAATGCGTTTTACCCCGCAACAATGCCTCGCTGATTTTCTCGCATAAATGCGTTTCATTCCCGAAGACCGCACAAATGCTGCCAAAGGCGTGGAAAATCGGACCCCTTCTGATTTATCCGGGAAGGAAATCGAGGACGGCGACGCGTCACCGCCTGATCCAGGGCTTTCACGCCCGAATTTCGCAGGCGCAATACCGCTAACTTGACGGGTTCCCCGTCAGGTTAGCTCAGGCGCAATACCGCTAACGTTACGCGGTGCCGCGTATCGTTAACGGTCGCTTCCACTCCGTTTCAGCAGGCCCGGACCTCTCGGCCGCCGTCAGGCTCGCTGTCGCTCGTGGTCGCCGCTCAGCGGCTCGGATCGTATCACTTCGTGATCCTTGGGCGCAACCTGCGGTGCGTTGCTGGAGACTTTACCAGACCGATCGGCGTTAGCGGCTCCGCCGGCCGACCGAGCGGACGGCCCCGAGCCGCCAACAACCGTGACCTGAGCAGGTCCTTTGCCAATCCTGGCAGAGGAGAAAAAGACATGTCCAATACGAAAGCCTGGAGGCAGAAACGCCGCACGACCAAACCGAATGCACGGCAAAAAAGGAATGGCCTGTTCCTCGACGCGCATCCCTTTTGTCAGGGGTGCTGTTGCCATCAGGCACGCGAGGCGCACCATGAGTTGCCCCGCGGACATGATGACCGATACGACTGGCGGTTCATGATGGCCTTGTGTGTAGCATGCCACGTGCTTCGACACCGGGCGTTGTCGGCTAGCTGACGCCAAGGGGTGGAGGCGCGACCTTCACCCCAAGCCCAATGCCTTTCGCACCAGCCGGCGGATCGCTTCAGGGCGCGACGGTTTCGGGTCAGGTTGTTCACCGATCCACTTATCCAATGGCTGAAGCACATCGGCCAGCAATCGAACCTGTATCGGGGCGCCCTTGCCAGTCGGTTTCGGCCCCCGCCGTTTTTGTGGTTGCACGGTTTCTTGATCTGGCATGAAAACCGTGATACCAGAGTAGCGAGCCGAGGGGAAGTTCCAGCTTCCACCCCGGCTCTGATCGAAACCCCTCGTTGAGGAAGGGACACGACTATGACCGCTGTTAGCACAGCCGCGACACCGCTCGCCACGCCTCCGTCGCTCGCATTGGCGACGAAAATCATCACGTCTCGTGGCGTCGCATTTGCGCTCGATCCAGCCGCGCCTACCGACAAGGGCGAACTGGCATTCAGTCTTTGGAAGGCCACGTTTCAAGCGATCAACACTTCACCGATCGGGGACGGTGAGACCGGCGACGATGCAGCGCGTTGGAAGACGATTGACCGGCTGGAAGCCGACATCCTCGCTGACCTCGCTCCCACACCCCGCGCCGCCGAACGTAAACTTTGGGTCGCGCTGGCCCACGACGGCAGCCTGACTGACGGATCGGATAACGCAGCCGCCTGTAGCGAAAACCTCAGTCACTTTATCGCACTCGGCGACGCGCTTGACTGGAATGTCCGATTTCATGTCGGCGCAATTGCGGCCCTTCGTCGCGCGCAGGGGAGGGCATAACATGGCGAGCCAGCCCACCAACCCATCGGTCCCCGCGCTCGTTGAGACGCTGGACGACATGCCCGATTATTATGCTTCGGTGTGCAAGGGGCGCTGCCTCGAACCGGAATATATGGACGGCTGCACCCTGGCCTTCACTAAGAAGGGCAAGCCCAAGACCGGTGAATATGTCTGTCTGTGGTTCAAGCCCGAGAAGGTGCCACATGGCGAGCATCAGTGCATGGTCAAGCGCGTCGTCATGGCGCTGCCCGACGAATGCACATTCCCGTTCAATGCGGGGCTGTGGGTCAACGCCGTGCCCTTCATGATCGTTGAGATGCTGAATCCGCCGCGTCAGTTTCCGGTGAAGGCGAGCGACCTGCTGGGCATCCACCGCATGTTAGGCGAGGTGGACCACGACGGTCAGGGAATGGCGCGGTTGCCCCGAAGCTGGATGGAGGAAGCGTGATGGCGACCAACCCCATCACGGCGCTGCCGTCCGTGCCGCCCATGCCCGCCGTGTCGCGCATCCTGGCGCGGTTCGACCGCCGACAGGTCGAAGGCTTCATCTCGGTGGCGATCGATCTTCTCGACACGCTCGATGGTGATGCAGAGAACGAGGATGGCGGCGACGACGAACCCGATGACGATTGGAAGGGTGATCAATCCTTCGCCGAATGGCACACGCGGGGGCGGCATAAGCTGTCCCCATTCGGGGCCGAGCATGGCAACACCACATGCAGGGGCTTCCTGGAAGACACAGAAGCCGACGACCACGCCGAGGACGACGACCCTGAAAGCGGGATCGAAGATCAGCCACACGACGCCGAGGAGGATTGTGGGGCCGAAGAAGCTGGCGAGCGCGAGCAGATGATGGGCGACGTGCTCACGCTGCCATGCTTTGCAATCGAGCCAGATCCCGAAACCGGCCGTCGCCCCTATGTTGGCCATACCAACCTGCTGAGCACGTTTCAGTGCGGCAGCGGCGCTGGGGCCGGCATCCACGTTCGGTCGGCGGACAGCGGTAAGGTGCACCTCGGAACCCGCGGTCGAGTAGACAGGCCGGGAACGCCCGCATGACGCGACACCGTCACGGCAACGCGCCTTAGAGCGAAAGCGTCAAGTTGACGCCATCAGCGGCCTCGGCTCCCAATTCAGCGCCTCGGTCGAAAGGCCGGGGCGTCGTCACGCGTGGCCGGGTTCACAACTTCACAGACAGCCTTCGCCTCTCTGAACAGTATGCCGACGCCGACTGGTGGTATCCGCTTTACGAGCGAATGTTCCCGCGGCTGAAGTCCGCCATATCTGTTCGTGACGACGGGTGGGCACAGCGAGGGGGCGTCGATCGGGTCCTGACGCTGGCTTGTGGTCGCACTTACACCGTGGACGAGAAAATACGCACACAGGATTGGCCGGACATCCTGCTCGAACAGTGGAGTGACGAAGCGCGTCGCTCACCAGGCTGGGTGCAGAAGCCGCTGGCCTGCGATTTCATCGCTTACGCATACGCACCATCTGGGGTGTGCTTCCTGATGCCCATCGTTCCTTTGCAACGCGCATGGCGCCAGCACGGGCGTCTGTGGATTGGACTCTATGGCCAGCGTCGTGCGCAGAATGTCGGCTACACTTCTGTCAGCGTGCCGGTGCCGCGGGGCGTGCTGATGCAGGCAATCGTCGAGGCGATGTTTGTCAGCTAATCGCGAGGCTGGTCGATCCAGCCTCTGATGGCGGGTTCAGTCAATATGTCACCATTTATCTCGATGCCGTGATGGGGCTGATGCGAAGGGGGCAAGTCGGCCCACTTACGCAACATATCGCTCAAATTGCCGTCCGCCACTTGGCTTGGTTCCGACCAGATCGGCGGGTCAGGAGCAAGCGCCATTCCACCGGCTAAGCGCACGAGCTTGGCCGATTGCTTCCAATAGTCGTCGGTCACACTTCCCCCTTCAGCGGCCCGGTCACTGTTATGGCTTGTCCCAATCGGTCGTGAAGTCGAGTTCGTTAATGAACTCGATTGGCGACTGCCAGGGCACCCCGCAGCTGTCGCACACGTTAGGCACCTTGCGCTTCGCTCCCTGCTTGCCAGCGCTGGACACTTCGGCAGTGACCACACGTCGATCTGCGTGTCCCAAAGCCGCAGCGATCAGAAACGGGTCTTGGCCGATCGTGATCATGTCGGCTTCGGTCAGGCCCGCGCCATACTGAGCCAAGACCGTCTGAACCTTTATCAGGTCGGCGTCCTCATCGAGGCGCAGTAACTTCTTGTGCTCAGCTTCTTTTACCCAGGCGGCTAGATCGTCCGTGCCGGCTTCAACCTCAGCATATATCTCAGGCGGCATCTTCACCGTGCCAGCCTCGGCATGATGCAAGATCCACCGCCAGAACTCCGGCACGCGATTGAGTGCATACCACGTGCGGTGGGCGTTAATCAGCGTGTTAGCGTCCAACAGATAAAGCATCAGGCGTAGGCCCGACGAATGTCAGCGAGGAGCGGGTAAACGGCCATTGGCTTCACGCCAAGCATTCTTGCGGCTCTGGTGGGCGTAAGCGATCCGTCTGCAATACCCTGGCGAGCAACCGCCAAAAGAGCCTGTCCTAGGCGGTGGCGCCGAACGATATACCAGTTCGGCCCGCCATCCTTCGCGCGATTTTGCTCTCGCTCCCGCGCTTTTAACGCAATCCATTCGGCGCGGAATCGATCTCGCAAACCTTCCCAGCGGGCGACCGAAATACGACGCGCGCGAAGAAGCTGATACGCGATCATCGACCGGCTGACTCGAGCTTGATTGGCCAAGGCATCAATCGCGGCGATGTCCGCGGCATCGCCCGTGAGTACTAGGTTCGCGATTTCGGCTGGAGCAATCAATACGGCGGCAGCGGTATCGTTGCATAACTGTTCGATACCCGCTTGCGGAGCGCCACCACTTACCCCGGTCTCACCCAAGAGAAGATGGGCTAATTCGTGCAGAAGCGTGAACGACCAGGCAGCCTTCGCGTCTTGGTCGTTGATAACAATGAACGGCGCGAGCTGATCTGCGATGGCGAAGCCGCGAAAGACGTTGACCTCAATCGCGGTGGACCAATGGCCACAATCGCCGGCCAAAATCACGAACACGCCCCTCGCTTCCACTAGACCGCGAAGATAAGTGAACGCGTCGTCGGCATAGGCACGGGCTCGATATTCAGCGCGGTCGAAGCCGATCGCCTCTGCCAAGGCGGCAGCCAGCGGACCAGCTTCCGTGACACCTTGCTGCGACGCGACAAGGGCGACCGACTCCGCCTCGTCGTCATCCTCCAAAGTATCGCGAACGAGCGATTGTCGAGCCTTTACGTCACGGAGTAGCGTAGCCAGCAAGACGTTCGAGGGGTCGCCTTGATCAGGCAACGTCCTGAAGTCTTGGCCCAGTTCGGCTGGCTCTGGTCGTTCCGGCAGATAAAACGTCAGTAATGGTCGGTGATACTGCTGCGCCATACGCGCGAGAAGGGTAGAGGACGGCGACCCTTCCCCCGCCTCAAACGCAGCTAAGCGATCTGCACCGCTCACACCGCGCGCCGCATTCAGGCTTATCTTGCGGGCAGCAGATTCCAAATCGAGACCAGCGGTCTCTCTCGCCCAGATCAGGATGTTTGGGTTGACGCCAGCCACAACTTCACAATGCACGACCACCAATCAAACCGCCAGCATCTTGCAAGTGGCGACCACGGCCATTGAGCAATTAGGGTGTTATGCCTGCGAAGGTGCGGATGCTGGCTACGTCGATCCGCACAGCCCGCATTCCCGTTTCGCTCCGCACGAGACGACCCTCGTCCAGTAGTTTGTTGATTGTGCCCCTGCTCAACCCCAGCGCTGCCATTGCCTGCTGGATCGTTGCGAGCATAGCGCCAGCGGGGATGGCTGAAGGATCGGCCGCGCGGCGCGCCTGAGGTTCGGCAGGGACCACATCGTCGTGAGTTTCGACTGGTGCGGTTGGCAGTGTTCGCCCCTGCTTGGTGGCTGTGGCTTTCGTGGCAATTACATGGTGAGCGATCAAACGGTCGATATGCTTGGGGCTAAAGGTAATGCCCGTCACGACAGCCGCAGAATTGCCGCCGATCAGCTCAGCGCCTGGCAACCTGACAGTGCCCCGCGACCAGACATCGTCGGCCACGCCTTCACGAACGACCCGTTGCCAAAGCTCGACGGGCACCGCGCCGCCACGGGTGCATTCGCTTGTGCCTCGTTGATCAATCGTCTCGATGACCAAGGCATAAGAGCGCACCAGCCCGGCAGCTGTATGGTCCGCGATGATCTGGCGAGCGTTGTCGATACCAGCCGCTTCGACCAGCTCGGCGGCTTTCATCGGCGTGATGGATGTGAATGCGTTCAAGACTGCTCCGCCGCATGTTGCGTATTCCAGCGCGCGATATGCGATGGCACCGATGAAGAAACCGCTATCTGTCGGGGCGAATGCCGTCGCCCTTGGTCACCGTTGTGCACGGTCGATCAAATACACGATGAGGGAACAACTGTGGGGAGCAGCCAAGCGCTGGCGGCATTTTCTGCCGTAAATCCAACAACTTAGCTGAAGATACTTGGTGCCCAGAAGAGGACTCGAACCTCCACGGCCTTGCGACCGCCAGCACCTGAAGCTGGTGCGTCTACCAATTCCGCCATCTGGGCACGGGGTAGGGGGCGGCCTGTAGGAGGGGGCGACGCGGCTTGTCAATCGCAGTGGCGGACGGCAAGGCGCGGCGATGGACAAATTGGTCACGATCATCGGCGGCGGCGGCTTTATCGGCCGCTATGCTGCGCGCGAGCTTGCCAGGGCGGGGTGGCGCATCCGCATTGCCGCGCGCGAGCCAAAAGCGGCGTTCTTCGTGCGGCCGCAGGCGGCGTTGGGGCAGTTGAGTTTTGCGACGTGCGATATTCGCAACGCGGGGAGCGTCGCGCGCGCCGTCGATGGCAGCGATGCCGTCGTCAATCTGGTCGGGATCCTCAAGGGCAATTTCCAGGCGTTTCATGTCGACGGCGCGCGGCACGTTGCCGAGGCGGCGGCGCAAGCTGGGGCAGAAACGCTGGTGCATGTGTCGGCGATCGGTGCCGATCCGGCGAGTGCGTCCGATTATGCCGCTTCGAAGGGCGAAGGCGAGGCTGCGGTGCGCGCTGCATTCCCACAGGCGACGATCCTGCGTCCGTCGATCGTGTTCGGGCCCGAGGACGATTTCGTGAACCGCTTCGCGCGGCTGCAGGGACTGTTGCCGGTGGTGCCGATCGTGCGGCCCGAGGCGCGCTTTCAGCCGGTTTACGTGCGCGACGTGGCGCAGGCCGTTGCCGCAGCGGTAAGTGGTCAGGGCCGGGGCGAGACGTTCGAACTCGGCGGGCCCGAAGAGATCACGATGGATGGGCTGAACCGGCGTATCGCCGGTGCGATCGGTCGGAAGGCATTTCTGCCGCTGCCCGATGCACTGACCGGCCTGATGGCCAAGGCGACGGGCTGGCTGCCGTTCGCGCCGATCACGCATGACCAGTGGACGATGCTGGGTGTGCCGAGTGTTGCGCGCGGACCGGGGCTCAAAGAACTTGGCATAACGCCGACGCCGCTCGATGCGGTCACCGATGGGTGGTTGGTGCAATACCGTCGCCACGGGCGCTTTACCGCCGACGCGGCAGCCTGATGTCCGACACGATTTCCGCGATCATCCTCGGCATTGTCGAGGGGGTTACCGAATATCTGCCGGTGTCATCGACGGGCCATCTAATCCTCGCCAGCAAGTTGCTCGGCTATGACGATGCGCGGTGGAATGTGTTCAACATCGCGATCCAGCCGGGGGCGATTCTGGCGATCGTCGTGCTGTATTGGCGGACGTTCCTGACCGTTGGCACCGGATTGCTCCAGCGCAGGCCCGAAGCCGTGGCGTTTACGCGCAATGTGCTCGTCGCATTCCTGCCCGCCGTGGTCGTTGGCCTCGCGGTCAAGGATCATATCGATGCGCTGTTGCAGAATGCGGTGGTCGTCGCTTGGGCGCTGATCGTCGGCGGGGTAGCGATCCTCATTATCGAGCGGCTGGCCAAACCGCGCGAGGTGCATGGCGTCGCCAATGTGACGACGGGCGAGGCGATCAAGGTCGGGTTGATGCAATGCCTCGCGATCATTCCGGGTGTCAGCCGGTCGGGCGCGACGATTATGGGCGCGATGACGCTGGGGATCGACCGGCGGACCGCGGCGGAGTTCAGCTTTTTTCTCGCGTTGCCGACGTTGGTCGGAGCAACGGTGTTGCAGATGTTCAAGCATCGGCATGAAATCCAAGCGCATGACCTGAGCCTGATCGCGATCGGTTTCGTCGTTTCGTTCGTGGTGGCGATGGCGGTGATCAAGGGCTTCCTCGCGATCGTGACGCGGCATGGTTTTGCACCGTTTGCCTGGTATCGAATTTTGGCTGGAAGCGCGGCCTTGGTTTGGCTATATTCAATTTAGGGCCGAAACGGACTTACAGAAAATGGTTGATCGGCATAGCTTCCCGCTAAGCCAATAAGTCCCGGTCCAACTAGGTCAGATATATTACCCTATTGATTGACTGTGGCGGGGAAGGTCCGTCAAAGCGCCGTCATGCCGGGGGACATGCTCAAATTCGTGGTCGCGGGTCAGGACTATCCTGATAAACGCGATGCGTGGGATCGCGCGCGAGACTTTGCCGAGATCGCGGACAAATATGCGCCGGTGAAGGCCGAGGAACAGGCGTCGCGCTGTTCGCAATGCGGTGTCCCATACTGCACGGTGCATTGCCCGCTGCACAACCACATCCCCGACTGGTTGCGTCTGACCGCCGAGGGGCGTCTGCGCGAGGCGTATGAGCTTTCCAACGCCACCTCGACCATGCCCGAGATTTGCGGGCGGATCTGCCCGCAGGACCGGCTGTGCGAGGGCAATTGCGTGATCGAATTCTCGGGCCACGGCGCGGTCACGATCGGGTCGGTCGAAAAATTCATCACCGACACGGCGTGGGAACAGGGCTGGGTCGAACCGGTTCAGGTCGGCGCTGCGCGCGGCCAATCGGTCGGGATCATCGGTGCCGGACCAGCCGGGCTGACCGCTGCCGAATTGCTGTGCGTCGAGGGCTATGAGGTCCATATTTACGACCGGCACGACCGCGCGGGCGGGCTGCTGACTTACGGTATTCCCGGCTTCAAGCTGGAAAAGCCGGTGGTCATGCGCCGCGTCGAGCGCCTGAAGGCGGCGGGTATCGTGTTTCACGAAGGCTTCGAAGTCGGGCGTGATGCGTCGATGGACGAACTGCGCCAGCGCCATGACGCGCTCCTGATCGCGACCGGCGTGTACAAGGCGCGGGCGATCAAGGCGGACGGCGTAGACCTGGACGGCGTGGTCGAGGCGCTCGATTATCTGACCGCGTCGAACCGCAAGGGGTTCGGCGATACGGTGGCGGCGTACGATGACGGTTCGCTGAATGCGCAGGGCAAACGCGTCGTCGTGATCGGCGGCGGCGATACGGCGATGGACTGTGTCCGCACGGCTGTCCGTCAAGGCGCGGCCTCGGTCGAATGCCTTTATCGTCGCGACCGCGACAACATGCCGGGGTCGCAGCGCGAAGTCGGCAATGCCGAGGAAGAGGGCGTGCGCTTTGTCTGGCTCGCCGGGCCGGAACGGTTCACCGGTGCCGATGGGCGCGTGACGGCGGTCGAGGCCAATGCAATGAAGCTGAGCGCCGCCGATGCCAGCGGTCGCCGCGCGCCGATTGCCGATCCCGATGGCGGGTTCACCGTCGAGGCGGATTTGGTCATCAAGGCGCTGGGTTTCGATGCGGAAGACCTGCCGAAATTGTTCGGCGCGCGCGACCTGGGCGTGACGCGCTGGGGCACCGTCCGCGTCGACAATGCCACGATGATGACAAGCCTCGACGGCGTATTCGCGGCGGGCGACATCGTGCGGGGGGCGAGTTTGGTGGTGTGGGCGATCCGTGACGGGCGGGATGTGGCGGCTGCGATGCACAAGTTTTTGCGGACGAAGGCGGCTAGCGAGAGGAAAGCGGCATGAAGACGATTGCATTGGTAGTTGCTCTGACGGTTGCCGCGCCCGCTTGGGCCCAGAGCAATGCGCCGGTCATGGCGCCGGTCGAAACGGTCGCTTCGCCCGTGGCAGTCGGGATCGCCGCCAAATTGCTCCCCAATGGCACTTACCGCCAGATGTTGGGTGGCACGTTGAAGCAGATGATCGGCAGCATGACCGACGGAGTCGGCAATATGCCAATTGGCCCGATACTCAAGGCTGCAGGGCTCGATCCAGCAATAGCGACCAAAATAAACAAGGCGACGCTTGGCGAAATCATGACGATCATGGATCCGAATTATGCCGAGCGCATGCGCCGGATGACGGGTGCGATGTTCGACGCGATGATCCCGGTCATGGAAACGATGGAACCGGATATTCGCGCCGGGCTGGCGGTGTCGTTGCAAAATCGCTTTTCGCAGGCGCAACTGGCGGAACTGTCGGGATTCTTCTCCACACCGACCGGATCGCTTTACGCATCGCAGCAGATGACCTTGTACACCGACCCGGCAGTGATGAGCCGAATGCAGGCGATGATGCCCAAGTTGATGGCGGCGATGCCCGACATTATGGCGCAAGCGGTCAAGGCGACCGCCGACTTGCCACCGGCAAAGACGGCCAAGGATTTGACGCCCGCTGACCGGACGCGGCTGGCCGAACTGCTCGGCGTCGACACGAAGCAACTAGACCAGAAGAAATGATCGACCAACGCGCCTACCTCGCCGAACATGGCATGTACCGGCCCGACAGCGAGTCCGATGCGTGCGGCGTCGGCTTGGTCGCGGCGGTGGATGGCAAGCCGTCGCGGCGTGTGGTGCAATCCGTCATCGATGCATTGAAGGCGGTGTGGCATCGCGGCGCGGTCGATGCCGATGGCAAAACCGGTGATGGCGCGGGACTGCATGTCGATTTGCCGCTGCCGTTCTTTGCCGACGCCATCGTCGCGTCGGGGCACAAACCGATCGACAAGGCGTGGGTCGGCGTCGGCATGGTGTTCCTGCCGCGAACCGATCTGGGCGCGCAGGAGGCATGCCGCACGATCGTCGAAAGCGAGGTCATCGACGCGGGATTCAATATCTATGGCTGGCGGCAAGTGCCGGTCGACGTCTCGGTCATCGGGCTGAAGGCACAGGCGACGCGGCCCGAGATCGAGCAGATCATGATCGCCGGGCCTGACAGCAAAAAAGTGCCGGTCGAGGAGTTCGAAAAGCAGCTGTACCTCGTGCGCCGCAAGATCGAGCGCAAGGTGATCGAGGCGCAAATCCAGGGCTTCTACATCTGTTCGCTGTCAGCGCGGTCGATCGTGTACAAGGGGCTGTTCCTCGCCGAGAGCCTGTCGGTCTTCTACCCCGATCTGCAGGACGAACGTTTCGCCAGCCGCGTGGCGATTTTTCACCAGCGTTATTCGACCAACACCTTCCCGCAATGGTGGCTGGCGCAGCCGTTCCGCTGCCTCGCGCACAATGGCGAGATCAATACGATCCGCGGCAACAAGAACTGGATGAAGAGCCACGAAATCCGCATGGCCAGCCTCGCCTTTGGCGATGCCCAGGCGGAGGTGAAGCCGGTCATTCCCGCGGGCGCGAGCGACACTGCCGCGCTGGATGCGGTGTTCGAGGTGATCTGCCGTTCGGGCCGCGATGCACCGACCGCCAAGACAATGCTGGTGCCCGAGGCGTGGGAGGCCGACCCGCGCATGCCGCCCGAGCACCGCGCAATGTATTCGTTTCTGGCGAGCGTGATGGAGCCGTGGGACGGCCCTGCCGCGCTGGCGATGACCGACGGGCGCTGGGCCGTGGCGGGGGTCGATCGCAACGCGCTGCGACCGTTGCGCACGATGCTGACCGACGACGGTTTGCTGGTCGTCGGGTCCGAGGCAGGCATGGTCGTCGTTCCCGAATCGACCATCATCGCCAAGGGCGCACTGGGGCCGGGGCAGATGATCGCGGTCGATCTCGACAGCGGCAAATTGTACCGCGACCGCGCGATCAAGGATCGGCTGGCTGGAGAGGCGGATTATGCGGCGCGCGTCGCCGATTTCCTGACCCTCGCCGATCTGCCCGAACCCGGCATTGCCGAACCCGCCTGGTCGCGTGCCGAACTGACGCAGCGGCAGGTCGCGGCGGGTCTGACGATGGAGGATATGGAACTGATCCTCGCGCCGATGGCGGAGGATGCCAAGGAAGCGATCGGCTCGATGGGCGACGACACGCCGCTCGCGGTGATTTCGGACAATCCGCGCGCGATCCACCATTTCTTCCGCCAGAATTTCGCGCAGGTCACGAACCCGCCGATCGACAGTTTGCGCGAACGCCAGGTGATGAGCCTGAAGACGCGGTTCGGGAACCTGACCAACATTCTCGATCAGGGCGATGGGCGCGACCGCGTGCTGGTGCTCGACACGCCGGTGCTGACCAATGCCGACTGGGCGCGGCTGAAGGCGAGCTTCGGCGGCAGCGTCGCGCAGATCGACTGCACCTACGAGGCGGAAAGTGGCGCGGCAGGACTGCGCGCGGCGATTGCGCGCGTCCGTGCCGAGGCCGAGCAGGCGGTGCGACGGGGCGAGAGCGAGCTGTTCCTGACCGACGAGGGCGTCGGGCCCGAGCGGGTGGCAATGCAGATGATCCTCGCCGCGGCGGCAGTGCACACGCATCTCGTCCGCAAGGGGCTGCGCTCGTTCGCCAGCATCAACGTGCGCGCGGCGGAATGCCTCGATACGCATTATCACGCGGTGCTGATCGGCGTCGGCGCGACGACGGTGAATGCGTATCTCAGCGAGGCGGCGATCGCCGATCGCCACGCGCGCGGATTGCTCGGCGATGCGCCGCTGGCGGACAGCGTCGAGCGCGCGCGCAAGGCGGTCAATGACGGGCTGCTCAAGATCATGGCGAAAATGGGCATCGCGGTGATCTCCTCCTATCGTGGCGGGTATAATTTCGAGGCGGTGGGGCTCAGCCGCGCGCTGGTCAACGACCTGTTCCCCGGCATGCCCGCGAAGATTTCGGGCGAGGGCTATGACAGCCTCGCGCTCAATGCGTCCGAGCGGCACGAAAAGGCGTTTGGCAGCGCGGTGGCGACGTTGCCGATCGGCGGCTTCTATCGTCAGCGCATGGGCGGAGAAGCGCACGCTTATTCCGCACCGCTGATGCATTTGCTGCAAAAAGCGGTCGGGTCGGACAGCTATTCGACCTATCTGCAATTCGCGCGCGGGGTGCAGGATCTGCCCCCGGTCTATCTGCGCGATCTGCTGGAATTCAACTGGCCGAAGGAGCCCGCGCCGATCGACGAGGTCGAGGCGATCACCGAAATCCGCAAGCGTTTCGTGACACCCGGCATGTCGCTCGGCGCGCTGTCGCCTGAGGCGCATGAAACGCTGGCTATTGCCATGAACCGCATCGGCGCGCGCGCGGTGTCGGGCGAGGGCGGCGAGGACAGCGCGCGGTTCAAACCCTATCCCAATGGCGACAATGCCAATTCGGGGATCAAACAGGTCGCGAGCGGGCGCTTCGGCGTTACCGCCGAATATCTGGGTGCTGCCGAAGAGATCGAGATCAAGGTCGCGCAGGGTGCCAAGCCGGGCGAGGGCGGGCAGTTGCCCGGCTTCAAGGTCACCGAATTCATCGCCAAATTGCGCCACGCGACCCCCGGCGTCAGCCTGATTTCGCCGCCGCCACACCACGACATTTATTCGATCGAGGATCTGGCCCAGCTGATCTACGATCTGAAACAGATCAATCCGCATGCACGGGTCTGCGTGAAGTTGGTCAGTGCGGCGGGCATTGGCACCGTGGCGGCAGGGGTGGCCAAGGCGCATGCCGATGTCATCCTGGTTGCCGGGCATGTCGGCGGCACGGGCGCCAGCCCCCAGACCAGCATCAAATATGCCGGCACGCCGTGGGAAATGGGGCTGAGCGAGGTCAACCAGACGCTCACGCTGAATGGCCTGCGTGGGCGTGTGAAGTTGCGTACCGATGGCGGGCTCAAGACCGGGCGCGACATCGTCATCGCCGCGATTTTGGGCGCGGAAGAGTTCGGCATCGGGACGCTGAGCCTCGTCGCGATGGGCTGCATCATGGTGCGGCAATGCCATTCGAACACCTGCCCCGTGGGCGTGTGCGTGCAGGACGAACGGCTGCGCGAAAAATTCACCGGCACGCCCGAAAAGGTCATCAATCTGATGACCTTCATCGCCGAGGAAGTCCGCGAAATCCTCGCACGGCTGGGTTTCCGCAGCCTGGACGACGTCATCGGTCGCACCGATCTGTTGCGTCAGGTCAGCCGCGGTGCCGAGCATCTCGACGACCTCGATCTCAACCCGATCCTGGCGAAAGTCGACGCGACCGACGCGGAGCGCCGCTTCAGCCTCAGCACGTTCCGCAACGCCGTTCCCGACAGCCTCGACGCACAGATCCTGCGCGACACGGCCCCGGTGTTCGACCGCCGCGAAAAGATGCAATTGACCTACACGGTGCGCAACACCCACCGCGCGGTCGGCACGCGGCTGTCGGCGGAAATCACTGCCAAATACGGCATGAGCGCGCTTGCCGATGGCCACGTCCAGGTGCGTCTGCGCGGCTCGGCGGGACAAAGCCTCGGCGCGTTCCTGTGCAAGGGCATCACCCTCGAAGTGTTCGGTGAGGCTAATGACTATGTCGGCAAAGGACTTTCCGGGGGCATCATCGCGGTGCGACCGATGGTCAGCTCACCGCTCGCCAGCCAGGACAATGTGATCATCGGCAACACCGTCCTGTACGGCGCGACATCGGGGCAGTTGTTCGCGGCGGGGAAGGCGGGCGAACGCTTCGGCGTGCGCAATTCGGGCGCGGACGTGGTGGTCGAAGGCTGCGGCGCGAATGGCTGTGAATATATGACCGGCGGCGTGGCCGTGATCCTCGGGCGGACCGGCGGCAATTTCGGCGCGGGCATGTCGGGCGGCATGGCCTTCGTGCTCGATCTCGACGGCCATTTCGAAGCGCGCGCCAATCCCGAAACCATCGTCCTGCGCCGGATCGGCTCGGCCTGGTGGGAAGGGCGGTTGCGCGCGCTGATCGAAACGCATGTCGCGATGACCGACAGCCGTTGGGCTGCATCGGTCCTCGACGATTGGGGCAGCTATGTCGGCAAATTCTGGCAGGTAGTCCCCCGCGAAATGCTCACGCGGCTGGCACACCCGCTCGACGACGAGGTGGCCATCGCCGCCGAATGACGTTCAGCGGCGGTAAAGCGCCGCACGTGCAGGGCTTTGGCATTCTGCTGACTTCTGATAGGTTTAGCTCATGAAGACGCTCGTGCTGTTGCCGCTCGCTTTGCTGTCCACCGCCGCCATGGCGCAGGATTACCCCCCGCCGCCGCAGCCTTATGGTCAGGCGCGCGAGCAACAATATCAGGATTCACGCGATGCCCGTTACGATGATCGGCAGGACGCCCGCGAATATGCGCCACGCTCGCCGATCGATCCGTCGACTGCGCGCCAGGTGATGGGGGCGGTCGAGGCGGTCACCGACGCGATGCTCGACGTGCGCATTGATGGCATCCGTCGCGCCGCCGACCCCTCGGCGCGCGACAATGGTGATCGCACCATTGGCGATCTGATGGCCCGCCGGGACCCCGCATACCGTGAACATATCCGCCAGGACATGACGCGTGCCGCAGGGGCCGCCGTTCGGGCCGGCCGCACCGCCACCGCCGTACAGGCGGCCGCCAACGATTTCGCGCGCAAGATCGAACATGCGCTGAACGAGAGCGGCTACTAGCGCGCACTGAAGCAGTCGTTAAAGCAGCCGCACTATGTGGCTGCTCCATCAATTTCCGCTTTGCGCCTTTTCCCGCAAGGTGCGGCTGCTCCTCGCCGAAAAGGGTGTCGATTACGAACTGATCCGCGAGCATCCGTGGGAGCGGCGCGACGAGTTCGTCGATCTCAATCCCGCTGGCCAGACCCCGGTGCTGATCGAGAGCGATCGCGGGATTACGTTGATCGACAGCGACGCGATCTGCGAATATTTCGAAGAGACCGTCGAACGATCGCCGATGATCGCCGGAACGCCGGTGGCGCGCGCCGAAATTCGCCGGCTGGTGGCATGGTTCGACCAGCAATTTCACGGTGAGGTCGTCGCGCCGTTGATGCGTGAGCGCATGCTGAAACGGCTCGTCCATCGCACCAGTCCCGATACCGGCGCGCTGCGCGATGCGATGCGCACGGCGAACGCCATGATCGATTATCTCGATTATCTGCTCGATCATCGCAAATGGCTGGCAGGGGCGACGATGAGCCTCGCTGATCTGACCGCGGCGGCGCATATTTCGGTCGCGGATTATCTCGGCGGCGTGGATTGGCGCAGTCATGAAGGGACGCGTGCCTGGTATGCCGGGCTGAAATCGCGGCCCGGCTTTCGGCCGCTGTTGGCCGAACGGATGGGCGTGATCGCGCCGCCCGCGCATTACGACAAGCTGGACTTTTGATCATGGATGCGGCCGCGATCATCGCGGCGATGGGCGCGCGGGCGCGAACGGCTGCGCGGGAATTGGCGGTGTGTTCGACCGAGGCGAAGCGGGCTGGGCTACGCGCGGCGGCGGCGGCAATTCGCAATGACGTGGCGAACATCACCACCGCGAACGAAGCCGATGTCGCCACTGCCACCAGTCTTAACGACGCACTGATCGACCGCCTGCGCCTCGACACCGATCGCATCGAAGCGATGGCTGCCGGGGTGGATGCAGTCGCCGCGCTCGACGATCCCGTGGGGCAAGTCATTGACACGCGCACCCCCGCCAATGGCATCGCATTGTCCCGCGTCCGTGTGCCGCTGGGCGTGATCGGCATGATTTACGAAAGCCGCCCCAACGTCACCGCCGACGCGGCGGCGCTGGCGGTGATGAGTGGCAATGCGATTATCTTGCGCGGGGGCAGTGAGGCGTCTCGGTCCAATGCTGCAATCCATGCCGCATTCGTGCGTGGATTGACCGAAACCGGAATTTCCGCCGATGCAGCACAACGGGTCGAGACTGCCGACCGTGCCGCCGTCGGCGCAATGTTGACCGCAAACGGCCTGATCGACGTCATCATCCCGCGCGGTGGCAAAGGGCTCGTTGCCCGTGTTCAAACCGAAGCGCGTGTGCCGGTGCTCGCGCATCTCGACGGCAACAACCACCTTTACGTTCACGCCGCCGCCGACCCGGTTATGGCGCAGGCGATCGCGGTCAACGCCAAGCTGCGGCGAACCGGCGTATGCGGATCGTTGGAGACGTTACTGATCGACCGTGCCTATCCCGCCGCACTGGCACTCGTTGCGGCACTGCTCGGAGCCGGCGCGATCCTGCGCGGTGATACGGCGGCGCAAGCGCTCGATCCGCGCGTCGGCCTCGCCAGCGACAGCGACTGGGACAGCGAATTCCTCGCCCCCGATCTGGCCGTGGCGGTCGTCGACGATGTGGACGCGGCGCTGCAGCACATCGCCCGCCACGGCTCGGGCCACACCGACGCCATAGTCACCGAAGATCGCGCCGTCGCCGAAGCCTTCCTCGCACGCGTCGATTCGGCAATCGTCCTCCACAACGCCTCGACCCAATTCGCCGACGGCGGCGAGTTCGGCCTCGGTGCCGAAATCGGCATCGCCACCGGCCGCCTCCACGCACGCGGGCCGGTCGCGCTCGAAGGTCTCACGACATACAAATGGATCGGGCGTGGCAGCGGCCAGGTGCGCCTCTGATCCGCACCGGTCTTCTTGGCGGGTCGTTCAACCCGGCGCACCGCGCGCACCGCAGCATCTCGCTCGCGGCGATGGAGCAGCTCGGGCTCGATGAAATGTGGTGGCTGGTGTCGCCCGGTAATCCGCTCAAGACGGGCGCCAAGGATATGGCGCCACTCGCTGCGCGGCTCGCCTCCGCCCGCCGCGTCGCGCGCCACAGCCCGATTCGTGCCAGCGCTATCGAAGCGAAACTCGGCACACGCTACACCGTCGATACCGTCCGCAAGCTGATCCAACGCTATCCCAACCGCCGCTTCGTGTGGGTGATGGGCGCTGACATTGTTGCCGAAATGCACCGGTGGAAGGACTGGCGGCGGCTGGCCCGGTCGATCGTCATTGCGGTTGCGGTGCGTCCGGGATATTCCGGCATGGCCTCGGCGAGTCCCGCCGCGGCCTGGCTGCGGCGTTTCGTCCGGACCGCGGGCGGCAAAGATTGGACGCGTTGGAGACCGCCGGCGCTCGTGCTGTTGCACCTGCCTCCAGACCCGATTTCGGCGACCGAACTCCGTCGCGCCGATCCGGACTGGTATGCCCGCGCCGTCACCCCCATATCCACCCCGCCGCCAGCGTAGGCGGCTTCCAAAGGAACAGACTTGCCCGCGACCGCCACTGCCGATCAGGCCCCGACCATCGCTCCGCGCCAATCGACCGATGCAGAAATCGCGGCGCTCCACAAACTGATCATGGACTCGCTCGACGACGATCAGGCGGTTGAGGCGATCAGCATCCCGCTGGCCGGCAAATCATCGATCGCCGATCACATGGTCATCGCCAGCGGGCGGTCGACCCGCCAAGTCGCGTCGATGGCGCAAAAGCTGCAGGAAAAGATCAAGGCCCACACCGGTCGCCCGGTCCGCGTCGAGGGCATGGCCGCCGCCGATTGGGTGTTGCTCGATGCCGGTGACGTGATCATCCACCTGTTCCGTCCCGAAGTACGCACGTTCTACAATCTGGAGCGCATGTGGGGCTTTGGCGACGCCCCGACTGCGCCCACGACGCACTGATGGCCAGGCGCAAGCCGCGCCGCCGCTGGCAATGGGCGGTAGCGAGCGTGGTGATTCTGGGCGCGGTGGTCATCCATGCGCCGGTCGCGCTGGCGTTTCCGTACAAACAATCGGTCGGCGACGTGACGGTCTATGCCGAAACGCCGATCGCGCCGCAGATCGTGCAGGTCGTGCATCATGCCGAAGCTTTGGTCGCGGCGAGTCCGCTGGCGGATGAGCGCCATGGCGGACAGGTTTTCCTGACCGACGGCGGCTGGCGTTGGCATGTCCTCGCGCTGCAAAGTTCGGGCGCGTTTGCACTGACCCGGCCGTTGTCGGTGGCGGTGGTTGTCAACCGTAACGACATCGCTGCCGACCGCGCGCTGAACGGGCGGACGGTCGGTGGCGAACGCGCTCTCAGCGGCACGATCGCGCATGAATGGACGCATCAAATGACGCGCGCGCGCTACGGCCTGACCGCCGACGCGCGTTACCCAAGCTGGCTGACCGAGGGCTTTGCCGATCATGTCGCGGGGCAAGGCTCGCTCGGCGACGCGCAGGCTGCCGACCTGCGCCGCCGCGGCGAGGATCATCCCGCCTTGCTCTATTACGACGGGCGCAAACGCGTCGAAGCCGAACTGCGGACCAACGGCGGCTCGGTCGATGCGTTGTTCGCGCATTGGAAGAGCTTCTGAGACTGCACATCGTCGCCCACGGGCGGATCGGGCGTTGCCCCGAGGCCGAGTTGATCGAGCGCTATGCCAAGCGGATGTCGTGGCCCCTCGCGGTCACCGAACTGCCGGATACAGGCGGCGAATCACCGCCAGTCGCGCCGGGGACGCGGATCATCGCGCTCGATGAAGCCGGCGAGACGCTCGGCTCGGTCCAACTGGCGCAAAAACTCGAGACCTGGCGCGACGCCGGTATCCGCGAAGTCCGCTTCCTCATCGGCGCGGCAGATGGCCTGACCGAAGAAGAACGCGCCAGCGCAGACCTCAAGCTCAGCTTCGGGCGCCTGACCTGGCCCCACATGCTCGCGCGGGCGATGCTGGTTGAGCAATTATACCGCGCCACGGCAATTATTGCCGGGCATCCGTATCACCGGGAGGGTTGAGCAAACGCATGGACGCCAATGTTGCGCGGGCTGACCGATAGTTTGTCAGTGCCTCAATCAGTGCCGTCTTGGCCAGCGTCACATTCGCCACGGCCAAGGCGTGGGCTGCGGATTTTTGAGATTTGAGCAGCTTGGCGCGGTGCATCTGCATGCCGCGATTGCGATTGCAGTGCCAGCATGCTGCCGCGAGATTGGCGATGTCATCAGTGCCGCCGTTCATCCTTGGTCGGCGATGTTCCAGCGTACAGGCGAGAGCGCCGTCCCCGAACGGACGTCGGCAATAGCAGCAGCGCCCGTCCTGAGCGTCTGCTAGTGCAGTTCGGACCTTCTTCAACCTTGCTAGATTCATATCGGCAGTTGATCTGATGACGATTAACAGCGCGCGATCAAATGTCGTTAATTGCGCGCCTCACTCACTAACAACTTGTCGATCTTGCGCCCGTCCAGATCGAGTATCTCGTACCGCCAGCCGTCGCTGACGAACGTCTCCCCAATTTCGGGCAGGTGCTTCAGCGCGTCCAGCGCCAGCCCCGCCACCGTCGCATAGTCGCGTTCTTCGGGCAGGTGCACGCCGATCCGTGCCGCCAGCG
The DNA here is from genome assembly GCF_965137005.1 of Sphingomonas antarctica. Lineage (NCBI taxonomy): Bacteria > Pseudomonadati > Pseudomonadota > Alphaproteobacteria > Sphingomonadales > Sphingomonadaceae > Sphingomonas > Sphingomonas antarctica. The sequence continues at coordinate 64,294 of NZ_CBCRXM010000004.1, forward strand.
TGTCGGCGGGGCACCAGCCGCTGACCAGCAAGCTGCCATCCTCGCGCTCGACGATCGCCGGTTCGTCGTCTGCATGCTGATCGCTCAGAAATTCGCCGGCGATGGCAGCGAGCAAGTCTGCCGGGGTGATGATGCCTTCGAGGTGGCCATATTCGTCATGGACCAGCGCCAGCGGCACTTCGGATCGGCGCAACGCCTCCAGTGCATCCATCGCATCGACATGGTCGGGAACGACGCACGCCGCCTTCATCAACGCGCGCAAATCGACCTCGCGGCCGGCGATCAAAGTCTGGACGATGTCGCGGGCCTGGACGATGCCGATGATCGCGTCGACCGATCCTTCGGCCACGGGGATGCGGCTGTGCGGCAATTCGCCGAGCCGCGCCATGATCGTGTCGCGGTCGGCATCGGCATCGATCCAGTCGACTTCGGTGCGCGGCGTCATCACTTCGCGCGCCGGGCGATCGGCGAGGCGGACGACGCCTGAGATGATCTGCCGCTCGCTCTCTTCGATGACCCCCGATTTCGACGCTTCGGCAACAATCAGGTGGAGTTCCTCGGCGGTGACATGGCTTTGGTTTTCGCGGCTCAGACCGAGCAGACGGAATATCCCCGCGCTGGTCCGGTCGAGCAGCCACACCAGCGGCGCGGTTGCCTTGGACAGCCACAACATTGGTCGCGCGGCAATTGCCGCGATCGGTTCTGGATTTCTGAGCGCCAGCTGCTTCGGCACCAATTCGCCGATGATCAGCGACACGAACGTGACGACACCGATAACCAGGATGAAACCGACGCGATATGCCGTTTCATGGCTCCATCCGAGATTGAGCGCCTCGATCCGCGCGCCCATCGGTCCGCCCAGCGCCTCGCCCGAATAAGCACCCGATACCACCGCGATCAAACTGATGCCGATCTGGACTGTCGACAGCAGCCGCGACGGATCAGCGTTGAGCTGCAGCGCAATGTGCGCACCCGTCTTGCCCCGCCGTGCCATCGCCTCGAGCCGCGCCTTGCGGGCGGACACGATCGACAATTCGGCCATGGCGAACAGGCCGTTGATCAGAATGAGGATCAGGATGACCGCGACGTCGATCCACGGGAACGGCGCGAGGGGGGTGCTGTTCATCTTGCTGACAGGTTAGTGACGGGTTTTCGTGCGCGTATCAACGTCGCGCGGCAAAGAATTCGCGGAGCAACGCTGCTGCCTCGTCCTCGCCGACACCGTCGATCACTTCGGGGCGGTGGTGACAGGTCGGCTGATCGAACACCCGCGCCCCATGCGCCACCCCGCCGCCCTTGGGATCGGATGCAGCGTAAACCAGCCGGTCGAGGCGAGCGAGCGCGATGGCTCCGGCACACATCGCGCACGGTTCGAGTGTCACATAAAGCGTGCAGCCGGTCAGACGGTCCGTGCCAAGCGTTGCCGCCGCCGCACGGATTGCCAGCATTTCGGCATGTGCGGTCGGGTCGTTCAACCGGCGCGGCGCATTGCCGGCGATTGCGATGATCTCTGTGCCACGAACGACAACGGCGCCGACGGGCACTTCGCCCATCGACGCCGCTTCACGCGCGGCCTCGAGCGCGCGCCGCATCGGCAGAGATAAAAACAAGGCCACCGCGCCGCCTTAGACGGCACAGTGACCCTTGTCCTTATTTGCTGTCCTTGGCCTTTTCGACGCCGATGGTCGGGACCTTCACGGTCTTTTCCTCGGTCTTGACAGTCGGCACGGAGACGCTCTTGTCCTCGCTGCCGATGCTGATCTTGCCGGTGTTGACGCTGACGTTGGGGACGCTGCCGCCGGTGGTTTGCACCTTGGGCGCTTCGAGTTTGCCGCTTGAGGTCAGGTTGATCAGCCCGAGCGCCGATGCGACGATCAGCCCGAGAACCACGATTACGATAAGACCCAATAGTGCACGCATGTTGTTTCGCCTCCGAAAGATTGTGAGCGGGTAACGCGGGCAGGGGACCGAAGGTTGCGCCGCCTTGACCATCGGCCCTGAAACGACTAGGCGCGCCACCTTCCAATCAGCCATTTAATCAAGAGAACCGAACGATGTCGCGCATTTGCGAACTGACCGGCAAGGGCCGTCAGGTGGGCCACAATGTCAGCCACGCCAACAACAAGACCAAGCGTACGTTCCTGCCCAATCTGCAGAACGTGACGTTGATCAGCGATACGCTGGGCGAATCGGTCAAGCTGCGCGTGTCGACGGCGGGCCTGCGTTCTGTCGAACATGTCGGTGGTCTCGACAACTGGCTGGCCAAGACGTCGGAAGACAAATTGAGCCTCAAGGCCCGCCGCCTGAAGCGTGCGGTTGCCAAGAAGGCGGTCGCCGCCGCGGCTTAATCGTCGAGCTGGAATTCGAGCAGCAAGGTTCGCTGCCACCAGCTGTAATTATTGTCGGAAACGATCGTCAGGATGGTCGCACTGCCTTCGCGGCGCGCGGCAATCCCTTCGAAATTGTCGTGCGTCAGCGGCGCAGCGAGCGTGGCGAGCGTGGCGAGCGTGCGTCCCTGCTGCGTGCCGCGCGCTGGAATGCGGTCGAACAGTACCAGCTTGACCGCAAAGCCATGCAGCCCGAATTCGCGGTTCAAAATGATGATGCGGCCATCGGGCAGTTCGACAGCATCGGTCGGCCAATACCCGTCGGGCGGCCGATAACGCAGCTTGGCGGGCTTGACCCCGCTGACGGGATCGCCCGGAAACAGCAAAGCGGGAAAGCTGGCGTCTTCTGGCAGGACCAGGAACCGGCCATCGCGCAGTCTGAGCAGTGTTTCCGGCCCGCTGCGGCGTGGCCAGTCGGCCATGTCCGGCGGCTGAATCCCGGTTTGCACACCGTCAGGGTCTAGCCGGCAAATCGTATTGTGCCATTCGGCGGAAACCCAGATGTGCGTGCCGTCGGTATCGAGCCCCTCCGTATCGCGCCCCAGCTTGAGCCGATGAGGATTACAGCGTGGCGCGAGCGGGATGATCCGTGCATCGCGCCGGGCCGGCGAGAAATCTACGAGCGCCCCGGTGTCTTGCACCGCCAGCCATCGCCCGTGCCACGGCCTGAGCGCCGACAGCCCGCCAAGGTCTTCGGACGTCGAGGTCAGATCCCAGCCGCGCAGGAACGTCAGTTCGCCGACACGCCGCCGCCTGGGATCGCGCGGATCGAGCACCACTGGCGCCGCATTCAGAATGATCGGCCCGCCGGTCAGCCCGAACTTCGGGGCGATGCGCGACGGTCCGGCAAAGACCAGGAAGAGCAGCACGGCGAACAGGGGTATGGATCGACGCACCGTGCCCCTCTGCGCGGACTGTCGTGCATGAACAACAGCTAACATGCATGTTCAGACTTCACGCATCCGAATCATCGTATAAAGTGTGCATCGACAAACACTTGCGTCGAGAAGGAGACGAACGATGATTACCAAGTTTCTGACCGGCGCGGCTCTCGCCAGCGTGGCTATCACCGGCATCGCGGCGACTCCCGCGTCCGCCCAGCGTTATCGCCCGGGCGACTATTATGGCCAGGATTATGGCGGCGGTTATCAGGACCGTGGCTATGATAACCGCGGTTATTACAACCAGAGCTATTACAATCGCGGCGGCTATTACAACCGCAACTATAATCGCGGTTATTATCGTGATTGCCGCCGTGGTGATGGTGCTGCCGGTGCGATCATCGGCGGCGTGATCGGCGGCTTGCTCGGTCGCGAAATCGATCGCGGAGGCAGCCGCGGCTATTATGGCCGTCGTCACAATGACGGCACGACCGGTTTGATCGTCGGCGCGGGCGTCGGCGCACTCGCCGGCCAAGCGATCGATCGCAACGGTCGCTGCTAACCGAATCCCCTCGGGTCGCACCTAGGGGTAGAAGGGCTGGACTATCGGATGACGCGCATTCCCCCCGAAGGCGCGTCATTCCGGTGTCCGGTCCTTCGACCATTTTTGGAACACCGCGCGGGTGGGGCGCGTTCATGGGCATCGTTCGAGAGAGGAATGTCTGCGATGAAATACATGATTTCGCTCGCGCTGGCGTTGTCTGCGCCGGCTTTCGCGCAACAAAGCGCCGATCCCGCCCCCCCCCCCGCACGCCGCTGCAAACCGATCGTGGCTACGATAAGGCACAGGCGCGGACCGATGCGATCAACGCGCCCAATCGTGCGGAGATCGCGCCCGCCACCGCCGCCGCCAATGCGCCGACTATGGTTAAGGATGCGGCCGTTTCCGATGCGAATGCCAATGCCCAGGCGGCCTATGATTACGACATGGGCAATTACGTCACCATGCTCCGCGCGCACGATGCGACGGCGGCCAGCAACGAAGCGCAATATGCCGCCAAACGTCGCGCCTATGCCGACGCGATGCGCGTGTGGCGCCAGAATGTTTATGATTGCAGCCGCGGCAGCATCACCGCCTGCCGCGCGCCCACCCCCGATCCGGCGGCTTTCTATTAATCTCGTAGGTCGAACAGCCCCGCCAGCTGTTCGACCATCGTGCCGCCCAGCTGCTCGGCATCCATGATCGTGACCGCGCGGCGGTAATAGCGCGTCACGTCATGGCCGATGCCGATCGCGACGAGTTGCACCGGCGACTTGGCTTCGATCCAGCCGATCACTTGCCGCAAATGGCGCTCGAGATAGCTGCCATTGTTCACGCTCAGCGTTGAATCGTCGACCGGCGCGCCGTCCGATATGACCATCAGGATTTTGCGATCCTCGGGCCGCGCCAGCAACCGCGCATGCGCCCAGATCAGCGCCTCGCCGTCGATATTTTCCTTCAGCAACCCCTCGCGCATCATCAACCCGAGATTGGCGCGCGCGCGGCGATAGGGATTGTCCGCCGCCTTATAGACGATATGCCGCAGATCGTTGAGCCGTCCGGGCGCAGGGGGCCGCCCCGCCGCCAGCCAGTTCTCGCGCGATTGCCCGCCCTTCCACTGGCGCGTGGTGAATCCTAAAATCTCGGTCTTCACGCCGCAGCGTTCCAGCGTGCGCGCCATGATATCGGCGGAAATCGCGGCGATCGAGATCGGCCGTCCGCGCATCGACCCCGAATTGTCGATCAGCAGCGTCACCACCGTATCCTTGAACTCTGTGTCGCGCTCGACCTTGTAGCTCAGCGAACTGCCGGGAGAGACGATCACGCGCGCCAGCCGCGCCGCGTCGAGCATGCCTTCTTCCTGATCGAAATCCCATGACCTGAGCTGCTGCGCCATCAACCGCCGCTGCAACCGGTTGGCCAGCTTGGTCACCGCACTCGACAGATGCACCATCTGCTGGTCGAGATACGCGCGCAGCCGCGTCAGTTCGTCGGGATCGCACAATTCCTCGGCGGAGATTACCTCGTCGAACGCGCGGCTCCACTCCCTGTAATCGAAATCGGGCGTCAGGTCGGCGGGCGGTCGATTGGGGCGGACGGGCAGCATCCCTTCATCCTCGCCTTCGCCGCCTTCGGACATGTCCTCGTCGCCGGATTCCTCGCCGTCGGACTCGCCTTCGCCGTCGCCATCCTCGTCGGATCGCTCCTCGCCACGCTGTTCGACCGCGGCATCGCCCTCACGCGATTCGTCGTTGTCCCCTGCGTCCCCGTCTTCGCCGTCCTGATCCTGATCGTCGCCGCCTTCGTCTGCCTGATCGGGCGCAGGTTCGCCTTCGATCAGGTTCAGGTCGCGAAGCAGCTTGGCCGACAAATCGGCAAAGGCCCCCTGATCGTCGATCAGCAGCCCCAGCGCGTCCATGTCCGCGCCGCCCTTGTCCTCGATCCATGCGCGGACCATCTCCAGCCCGCGCTGCGCCGCTTCGGGCACGGCCTCCCCCGTCAACCGCTCACGCAGCAACAAAGAGACTGCGCTCGACAGCGGCACCTCGTCGGCCTCGCGCGCGCGCACGATCGGGTCGGACTTCAGCCGGAACGCCTGCGCATCGGCCAGATTGGCTCGCATTCCCGCCATGCCGCGGCTGCCCAGCGCCTCGACACGGACCTGCTCGATCGCATCGAACACCGCGCGCGCAATTGGCGGGGCAGGGGCGCGTTTCTGATGCAGCGATGCGTCGTGGTGGCGCAGCCGCAACGCAAAGCCATCTGCCACACCACGTGCCTCGGCCACTTGATCGGCGGGCAGCCCGCGCGCCGGCATCGGCACGCGCAAATTCTTGCCCGCCTGGCTCGGCGCATCAGCGGTATAAGCCAGCTCGATCTCGGGCTCGTGCGCGATGGCGCGCGCGGCGCCGCCCAGCACGTTGCGAAAGCGATCCAGCGGAGTCTGTTCGGCGGCCATATCTGTCGCTTACCCACCCTTTGGCCATGTGCAAGGCGTCCCGTTGCGGCACAGGCGCTCCCGGCTGATTTCTTGCGCCTCCGTTCCGCACCCGTTACAGCATCGTCAAATTCGGGGATTTACATGCGCGTTCTTGCTCTCATGGCTGCCGGTTTCGCCGCCTTGGCATCGCCCGCATATGCGGACCGCACGGTGACGTCGGCCAACGCCGCCTATCCCAGCCAGCAGACGATTACACCGTTTGGCACGTTGCCCGGCGCCAGCCCGACTTATGCTCAGGTGTTCGCGTCGCCAATGTCGGGCCAGCTTACGTCCTTTTCGTTCACTTTGACGGGTGGCGTCGGCCAGATTTTCGCCGGCATCGGCACCTGGAATGGCGCTTTCAACTACACGTCGGGCGGCGGATCGCCGACGACCTTGTGGGAAAGCAGCTATGTCCCGTCGGGCGCGGGGACGATCACATTCACCCCCAATGTCCGCGTCCTCGATCTGACCAAATACGTCGCTTATATCAGCGTTTATCGCAGTCCCGATGCGACGGGCGATACCGGCCTGGTGCTCGGCAATAACAGCAGCCCGGCATTGCGTTACTTCACGTTCGACAATGGCGCGGGTAGCCCCAGCGGCAATGGCGCCTGGACCAATTACGATCTCGACGTCGGCGATGCCTTGTTCAGCTTTACGGTGACGAACGTGCCCGAACCCGCCGAATGGGCACTGATGATCGCAGGCTATGGCTTGGCGGGCGTGGTTGCGCGCCGCCGCAAATCGGGTCTAGCACTGGCGGCGTGATCCGCCCGCTCTTTGCACTCGCTGCCCTCGCTCTGGTCGCTGCCGCCCCTCGGCTGGCGCCTAAACCCGCGCAAATTCCCTATACCGACTTTCCGCGCGTTGCGCTGAACACCGAGGCCGGTACGATCGTACTCGAACTCGACGCCAAGCACGCACCGATCAGCACCGCCAACTTCCTGCGCTACGTCGATCAGCGGCGGTTCGACGGCATTGTCTTTTATCGCGTGATGCGCTTGCCCTACGGCGACCCACCCAGTGGTCTGATCCAGGCCGGCACACGCTACGATCCGAAGCGCACTCTTAAACCCATCGCGCACGAACCGACCAGCCAGACCGGTGTGTTGCACAAAGCGGGTGCGATCTCGATGGCCCGCTTCGCTCCCGGCACCGCGACCGGCGACTTTTCGATCCTGCTCTCCGACATGCCCCGGCCTCGATGCCGATGCGAAGAATCCTAATCCGGATGCGGCGGCGGGTTATGCCGCGTTCGGGCACGTCGTCAGCGGCATGGACGTCGCGCGCAAGATCTTCGACGCCCCGCTCGACCCGACAAAGGGGGAGGGATTCCTCAAGGGCCACATGATCGCCAAACCCGTGCATATCGTCACCGCGCGTCGCGCGCCGACTGCAGTCGTTGCGCCGCCCGCGCCAGGCAGCTAAGCGAACCTCACGACAGGACAGGGAAGCCGGTGCGACACCGGCGCTGTACCCGCAACTGTAACCGGCGAGTGACGCCCATCATGCCATTGGAGCGCAAGCTCTGAGAAGGCGGGCCGAACGACAACCCGGGAGCCAGGAGACCTCCCTGTCACAGTCGGCCTTTCGGGCGTGCGGGAACACACGATCGAACGGGGGAGCACCCTCGCAACCGATGTGAACGGATGTGAAGGTTACCCAATGCTGTCTCTTATCGCTTTAGCCGCGTCGCAAGCCGCTGCGCTCGACAAACCGCGCGATCATCTCTGCTTGCCTATCGAACCCGACGAAGTTCACGCAACCTGCATTTGGACACCTCCAACCATTATCGTCACAGCAAGCCGCGCTGAACAGCGGCTTGATCAGGTCGGCCAAGCAGTCACCGTCCTGACTCAAACGGCCATCGAAAGCCGCCAACTCCCGCTGATCTCCGATCTCCTCGCCACCACGCCGGGCCTCACCGTCACACGCAATGGCGGCCCCGGCCAGCCGACCGCCGTCCGTATCCGGGGCGCGGAGGACGCGCAGACGCTGGTCGTGATCGACGGCGTACGCGTCAACGATCCGACCTCACCCGGCGGCGCGTTCGATTTCGGCAATCTCGTCACCGACAATATCGAACGGATCGAAATATTGCGCGGCCCCGCCTCGGTGCCGTGGGGCAGCCAGGCGATCGGCGGCGTCGTCAACATCGTCGAGGCCAGGCCGGGTGACGATCCGCATGCCGTCATCCGCGGTGAATACGGTTACAAAAATCAGGCCAATGTCGTCGCCAATGGTAGCGGTACCTTTGGCAGCATCGCCGCGAGCGTTGGCGGAGGCTGGTACCGCGACGATGGCATTTCCGCGTTCCGCTACGGCACCGAGCGCGACGGTTACCGTCAGTTTGCGGGGAATGGCCGTGTCGAAGTCGGCTTGGCCGAAGGCGTGTCGCTCGATCTGCGCGGCTTTTATGCCAATTCAAAGGTCGGCTTCGACGGCTATGACTCGTCGTTCAATTTTACCGACACCAACGATTATTCGAAAACCGAACAAAGCGTCGGCTATGCCGGGCTCAATGCCGAACTGGCCGGTATCAAGAACCGCGTCGCCTTTACGCTCAACGACATCAACCGCGACAGTTTCGGCGGCAACGCGTTCGTGTCGCGCGGGCGGGTCGAACGCTATGAATATCAGGGCGATGCCGATCTCGGCGTTGCGCGCCTCGTGTTCGGTGCGGAGCATGAACGGCCGAGCTATTTCACCGGCTTCGCGAAATACCGCACGCATTCGACCAGCGGCTATGCGCAGGCGATCGTCACGCCAGTCGACGCGGTGACCCTGACCGGCGGTTTGCGCGTCGATGATTACCAGACCTATGGCACCAAGTTAACGGGGGCGGCGAATGTTGCCTTCACCACCGGCAACACGACCTTCCGCGCGGCTTATGGCGGCGGGTTCAAGGCGCCGACCTTGTACCAGCTTTTCGGCCCTTACGGCACGGCAACGCTCGCGGGGATCGCGCCGCTCCAGCCTGAACGCGCCGACAGCGTCGATCTCGGGGTCGAGCAGAGTTTCAATCGCGGCCGCATTGGCGTTACGGTGTTCGGTCGCAACACGCGCAACCAGATCGATTTCGCCAATTGCTTCGGCGTGACGCCCGCGCCTGCCGCCTGCGCGTTCCGGCCGTTCGGCTTTTACGACAATATCGCTCGCACGCGCGCTCGCGGGGTCGAGGCGTTTGCCGAAATCCGCCCGGTAGACGGCCTCGCCTTGGTGGCAAACTACACCTTCACCGATGCCAAAAACCGGGTCACGGGCGAAACCCTGCTCCGCCGGCCCAGGCACAGCGGCAATGTGTCGGCCGATTGGAGCAGTGATCGCTTCAGCGTCGGTGGCAGCGTTCAGATCGTCAGCCGCAGCGTCGATTTCGACTATCTGTCGTTCCTGCGTACCAATCTGGGCGGCTACACGCTGGTGGGCCTGCGCGGCAGCTTCAAGCTGAACGATACGTTCGAACTCTTCGCGCGCGTCGAAAATCTGCTCAATGACAAGTATGAAGTCGTCAGCGGTTACGGCACGCTGGGCCGCAACGCTCATGCCGGCGTACGTATCCGCCTGTAACCGTCCAACTTGTGACCGCCGATAACTAGGCATAGGAACACCGCCCATGACCCGCACTCAACCCAATCCGCTCATGTGGTCCGCCGTCCTCGCGACGGCGGCCAGTTTCGGCAGCTATTTCTTCGCCTGCGTCTTTCCGTTCACGGCGGTTGCGACCGTCGCGGCGCTGACGTTGTCGCGGCGGCAGGCGATGGGGCTGATCACCGCAGTTTGGGCGGTCAACCAGTTCGTCGGTTTCGCCTTTCTGCATTATCCATTGGATAGCTGGGCACTGGGCGGTTCGCTCCTCGCGGGTGGTCTTGCGGGGGTTTACGCCGCAAGCCTGTTGCGGGCGCCACTGGTGGGCCTGCGCTCGCTTGGTGCGTTGGCCGCAGCTTTCGTGGCGTATGAGGTGGTTACCGGCTTCGCTGCCGTGTTTCTCGGCGGGTTGGACGGTTACGCGCCCAATTTTGTCATCGGCATCGCGTTCAACGATCTGGGCTGGTTCCTGATCCTCGGCGGAGCGTTTCGCTTGCTGTCGTTCACCCCAGCGCAAGGTGCCGTCGTCAAGGCGTGACACTTCCGCGACGAAACGACTTGTTACAACATATCATTGAGGTCTAAGCGCGGCTCACGACTGGAGCCCATATGCGTAATCTTCTTCTCGTTACCGCCGCCTTAGCGACCCCCGCACTTGCCGCTCCGCCGACCGATGCACCCGCTGCCGATCCCGGCAAGGACATTGTCGTCACCGCACGTCGCCTCGACACCGCGCGCGATGCGATCCTGCCGTCGCTGGGCGCCGGCGATTTCAAGTTTACCCGCGCCACGCTGGACGCTCAGCCGCAGGGTGCCGACCGTAATTTGACCAGTGTGCTGCTGCAGGCGCCGGGTGTGACCCAGGACAGCTATGGCGCGGTCCACGTGCGTAACGAGCACGCCAATCTACAATACCGACTGAACGGCGTTATCGTCCCGGAAGCGATTTCGGGTTTCGGCCAGACGTTCGATCCACGGATCGCCGAGACGATCGACCTGATTACCGGAACGCTGCCGGCACAATATGGCTATCGCACTTCGGGCGTCATCAACCTCCGCACGCGCAGCGGCGCGTTCGAGGACGGCGGCGATGTCGGCTATTATGGCGGCAGTCACAACACGATCCAGCCCAGCGCCACGCTGCGCGGATCGACCGGCAACTTGAATTACTTCTTCTCCGGCAGCTACCTCCAGAACGATCTCGGTGTCGAAAATCCCGTGGCGACCCGCAATGCGGTTCATGACCGGACCAAACAATATCGCGCGTTCGGCTATCTTTCGGACATTTTGTCGGACACCAGTCGGTTAACGGTGTTCGGCGGTACGGCGATCGGAAAGTTCCAGATCCCCAACAATCCGGGCCAGACGCCCGCGTTCACGCTCAATGGCCGATCGACATTCGATTCTTCCTTGCTCGACCAGAACCAGCGTGAAACGACGCATTACGGCGTTCTGGCGTATCAATATGCCGGCGACGCCGTAAACCTTCAGGTCGCGCCGTTCGTCCGTTATTCTCAAACGCGGTTCTCACCGGACCCGCAGGGTGGGGACATCATCTTCAACGGCTTTGCCGATCAGTCGCGTTTGTCCAGTTTTGCCGCGGGCGTACAAGCGGATGGCAGCTACAAGGCGACGGACAGCCACATGATCCGTTTCGGCTTGTTCTTTCAGAACGAGCGGACCCGCTCGACCGTCACGTCTCGCGTGTTCCCCGTCGACGCGATGGGCCAACAGACGACCGATCAGCCGATCTCGATCATCGACACCGGCCGCAAGTCCGGCCAACTCTACGGTATCTATCTTCAGGACGAATGGACGCTCTCGCCCGAACTGACTTTCAATTACGGCGTGCGGTTCGACCGGGTGGATGCTTACACGCGCGAACAACAGCTCAGCCCGCGCGCCAACCTGGTTTACCGGCCCGCACCGGGGACGACGTTTCACATCGGTTATGCGCGAAACTTCACGCCACCGCCGCAGGAATTGGTCGGCACCACGACCGTCGCGCGCTTCAACGGGACTACGCGTGAGTCCGAAATTCCGTTCGGCGATCCCGTTCGTGCCGAGCGCGAACATTATTTCGACGGCGGGATCGAACAGACCGTGGCGCACGGGCTGACCGTCGGTCTCGACGCCTATTACAAAAAGAAGCGCAATCTGCTCGACGAAGGGCAATTCGGATCGTCGTTGGTCTTGTCGCCCTTCAACTACGCGACCGGCTATGCCTGGGGCGTCGAGTTTCGTACCAATTACAGCCGCGGGCCGGTTTCACTCTACGCCAACCTCGCGCGCGGACAGGAAAAGGGCCGCAATATCGTCTCAAGCCAGTTCTTTTTTGCGCAGGACGAACTCGACTATATCGCGAACCACTCCATCTTTACCGACCATTCGCAACGCTGGACCGCGTCGGGCGGTGGCAGCGTGACCATCAAGGACGGCATCGGGACGCTCGTGCCCAGCGCCGATTTTCTTTACGGTGACGGCCTGCGGGCGGACGATCCTGCGGGCATCGTGCCTAATGGCGGCAAGCTCCCCAGCTATTTTACCGCCAATTTCGGCATTGCCCAGAATCTCGACGGGCCGGGATTTTTAAAGGGGCTGTCGGTCCGCTTCGACGTCGTGAACGTGTTCGATAAGGTCTATGAGATTCGCGACGGATCGGGTGTCGGCGTCGGCGCGCCGCAGTTCGGTGCGCGGCGTGGCTTCTTCGGCGGTATTCGCAAGACCTTCTGAGGGAACGACAAGACAGGGTGCGTTGTTTCATCTTCACAGAACGACGAGAGGATGGACGATGGGCAAGGGTTTGCTGCTGTGGCTGATCGGCGTGCCGATCCCGGTGATCCTGATTTTATATTTCTTCGTGTTCCGTTGATTTGCGCGTGCCATTCGCTCCGCTAAGGCGGAGTGGATGAGCGACGGCAAACCCCTGATCGTTGGCCTTGGTGGCACGATGACCGCCAACAGTTCTTCGGAACGAGTGTTGCGTCATGTGCTGAGCGCCTGTGAAGCGTCGGGCGCCAAGACCCTGTGCTTCGATGGCCAGGCGCTCGACGTGCCAATGTACGGTTACGGCACCCCGCGCACCGCCAAAGCGGCGGCATTGATTGACGGACTGCGCGCCGCCGATGGTATCATCATCGCGTCGCCCGGTTATCACGGCACCGTGTCCGGGCTGATCAAGAACGCGCTCGATTATGTCGAGGACATGTCGCGGGATGCACGTCCGTATTTCGAGGGCCGCGCGGTCGGGTTGATTTCGGTCGCCGCCGGATGGCAGGCGACAGGCACGACACTGGCCACGCTCCGGAGCATCGTACACGCCCTGCGGGGGTGGCCGACGCCGATGGCGGTCACTGTCAACTCGGTCATGCCGGTCTTCGGCGACGATGGCACGGTATCGGATGCGACCCTGGCCAAGCAGCTGGACGTGCTCGCGGGTCAGGTCGTTGGGTTCGCGCGCATGCGCGCGCTCGACGATCTGGCGAGTGCGGTTTCGGCGGCGGAAACCCAAGAGGGTTGACGCGCGGCAACACCGGTTCGACAACCAGCCGATGAGTAGCACGCCGCCCTTCGATCCACTCGGCCTGATGCGTGGCTGGGTCGCCGAGTGGGAAAAGGTGGCGAACAAGCACGGCGCCGAAATGCTCGCCAAGCCCGAAGTCGCGCAAGCGATGCAAGGCATGACTGCCGCGACGATGCAGGCACAGGCCGCGACGCAGGACATGATGGCCAAGGCGCTCGCGGCAGCTAACTTGCCGAGCAAGACCGATTTTGAGGCGATGGCGCAGCGGCTCAGCGCGATCGAGGCATCGCTCGCGCGCATCGAGGGCAATGCGGCGCCTGTCATGCCACGCCCAACGCCGAAACGGACGCGAAAGCCGGCTGCCTGATGGCCGACGCCGATCCGATCGGCTTTGCCGCGACCGAGTTCGAGCGCGCGCTTCAACGCAATATCAAAGGCATGGGCTATTGGGCGTCACCCGCGCCCGTTCTCGGGGCCAGCGCCAAGGATGAAATCCTCTCGCGCGGACCGATGCGGGTGTATCATTACCAACCGCGCGCCGACGAAGTGTACCGGGTCCCCGTGCTGCTGGTGATGGCGACCACCAATCGCGGGTACATTTTCGACATGGTCCCTGGGCAGAGCCTGGTCGAGTTCTTGCTAGACCGCGGCTATGACGTGTTCATGCTCGACTGGGAGGCCCCGCGCGCCGAGGATCGTGCGCTCGACCTCGAGGCCTATGCTCTGGATTTCGTCGGCGCCGCGGTCGCCAAGGTCAAAGAAACGACCGGTGAGGAAGATGTCTCCCTGCTCGGCTATTGCTTTGGCGGGGTCCTCTCGCTGATCTGGTCAGCGATCGCGGGGCAAGGGCTGAAAAACCTCGCCACCTTCACCACCCCGGTCGATTTCAGCGGTATGCCGTTGTTCCAGGCTTGGGCCGACAAGCGGTTCTTCGATGTCGATCGCATGGTCGACACGTTGGGCATGGCGCCCGCCGAATATCTCTACACCGCGTTCGACATGCTCCGCCCGGGCGCGCGGCTGGCGGGCAATTACAAGCTGCTCGACAATATGTGGAACGACGAGTTCGTGAAGTCGCACCGCATGTTCGATCGTTGGTCGAGCGACATGTTGCCACTGGCGGGCGAGTATTTCCGCGAAACGACGAAGAAGCTGATGTGGGACAATGCGCTGTTCGAAGGCAGGCTGGAGGTTGGCGGGCGGCGCGTGAATTTAGGCGAGATTGCGGTGCCGTTTCTTCATGTCACCGCGGAGCACGACCATATCGTCCCGGAAGCCGCGTCGGCGCCGTTGATCGACATGGTCGGATCGGAAGACAAGGAGGCGATCGTTCTGAAAGGCGGGCATGTCAGCCTCGTCGCGGGTGGTAATGCCATCAAACGGCTTTGGCCGGCGATCGACAAATGGTTAGGGGTCCGCAGTACGTGACGACAAAGCTCGACATCGACGGCCGTGAGGTGGTTATCCGGCCTGTGGAGCATAAAGACGTGCCGGGCGTGGCGCGTTTCGCCGCCGCGCTGTCTTCCCACGACTTGCTGTTTATGAGCCGCGACATCCAGCACGCGCGTGTGATCGATGCGTGGATGGAAGCGGTGAAGCATGGCGAAATGGACACGCTGGTGGCGATCAGCGGAGATGAAATCGTGGCCACCTCGGGTGTTCTACGTGACCCGCTCGGATGGTCTGCGCATGTGTTCGAGATCCGTCTGATCGTGTCGCCGTCGATGCGGGGAAAGGGCTTGGGCCGAACGATGCTCGACAAATGCGTCGGACTGGCGATCGAGGGCGGGGCGAAAAAACTTTGTGCGCGGATGACACCCGATCAATCGGGCGCGATCACCTTGTTCGAAGAAGCCGGGTTTCGCGGCGAAGCATTGTTGCGCGACGAAGTGTGCGATCGTGACGGGAAGTATCACGACCTGGCCGTACTGGCGTTGCATCCGGAACGGGTGGCAGCGCGGCGGAACGCGTTCGGAGAAGAAAAAGACAGTTAAACAGGGAGCTTGCGTCCGATCCCACCACCAGACGTTGGGACGGATAAGGGCGACACAGTCGCAGGAGGACTGAATTGACGACGATCGACACCGCCGAAATCGAACGGCCATCGAAATTGCTGGCCTTTACAGAGCCGCTTCGGGCGATTTTCGAATATGCTACGCTGCCGTGGGCCGCGGCGCCGTTGTTGAGCGCGCCGCATGGCGATGGGCATCCGGTATTGATCCTGCCCGGATTCATGACCAGCGACATGTCGACCTCGGTCCTGCGCAAATATCTGAAGCAATTGGGCTATGAGCCGCACACGTGGGATCTCGGCCGGAACCTCGGCCCGCGTACCTGTGGTTGGGAAGGGGAAAAGCTGATCGCGCGGTTCGATGCGGTGTATGCCGCAACCGGTAATCGTGTCAGTCTGATCGGATGGAGCCTCGGCGGTGTGCTCGCGCGCCAGCTCGCGCGACGACGGCCCGAAATGGTCCGCCAGATCATTACGCTGGGCTCGCCTTTCACCGGCAACCCAGCGGCGACCAACGTCATGGCTGCTTACGAATATATGACCGGTCAGCGGTTGCGTGACGCGCATACCGCCAAGCAATTGGCCGAAAGTCGCGAAGTGCCGCCGGTGCCATCGACGGCGATCTTTACCAAGGGCGATGGCATTGTCGCGTGGCAGAATTGCATGGAACCGGAATCACCGCTGACCGACAATATCGAAGTGCGCGGCAGCCATTGCGGGCTCGGTATCAATGCCAGCGTACTTTACGCCATTGCCGATCGGTTGGCACAGAAGGATGGCGAGTGGAAACCGTTCGACCGCAAAGGGATGCGCGCGTTCGTCTATCCGTCCTCGGGACACGCGCATTAAGGGCTCAGCGTTTCCCGTGCCCGCCTGACCATTTGCGCGCTTCCTTACCGAAACGCATCTTGCGCGTGCCGGGTTTGCCTTCGTTCGACCGGCCCATTTGCGGTACCTTCTGCTCGTGCGCAGGGAGGCCGAGTTCCTCCTGTTCGAGCGAGCGGATCTCGTCGCGGAGGCGGCCGGCCTCTTCGAATTCCAGGTCGCCCGCGGCCTTGCGCATCTTGCGCTCAAGCTCCTCGATGTACGCACGAAGGTTGTGGCCGACCATGTGCGGCCGGTCTTCGTCGATCTCGATCGTCACCTGATCGCGGCTGGCGAGATGTTGGATGACGTCGCCGATGCGTGAGCGGATCGTCTCCGGCGTGATGCCGTTGGCGGTATTCCACGCGACCTGCTTCTCGCGGCGCCGTTCGGTCTCGCGCATCGCGCGTTCCATCGAGCCCGTAACGCGGTCGGCATAGAGGATCACGCGCCCATCGACGTTGCGCGCGGCGCGCCCGATCGTCTGCACCAGCGAGGTCTCAGAGCGCAGGAACCCTTCCTTGTCCGCATCGAGGATGCAGACCAGCCCGCACTCAGGGATGTCGAGACCCTCGCGCAGGAGGTTGATACCAATGAGGACATCATAAACGCCCAACCGCAGGTCGCGGATGAGTTCGATGCGCTCGAGCGTCTCGACGTCCGAATGCATGTAGCGGACCTTGACCCCCGCTTCGTGGAGATATTCGGTCAAATCCTCGGCCATGCGCTTGGTCAAAGTGGTGACGAGCGTGCGATATCCGGCTGCGGTCGTCTTGCGGATTTCGTTGATGCAATCGTCGACCTGATCCTCGACCGGCTTCACCTCGACCGGGGGATCGATCAGGCCGGTCGGGCGGATGACCTGTTCGGCGAACACGCCGCCGGTCTGCTCCATTTCCCAGCTGCCGGGCGTCGCCGAGACGAAGGTCGTCTGCGGGCGCATCGCGTCCCATTCGTTGAAGCGCAGCGGGCGGTTGTCGATCGCCGAGGGCAGACGAAAGCCATATTCCGCCAGCGTCAGTTTGCGCCGATGGTCGCCGCGCGACATGCCGTTGACCTGACCGATTGTGACATGGCTTTCGTCGACGAATAGCAAGGCATTGTCGGGTAAATATTCGAACAGGGTCGGCGGCGGTTCGCCGGGCAGGCGACCGGTCAGGAACCGGCTGTAATTCTCGATGCCGTTACAGGCACCCGTCGCGGCGATCATCTCGAGGTCGAAATTGGTGCGCTGCTCGAGTCGCTGCGCCTCGAGCAATTTCCCCTCGCCGACCAGTTCCTTGAGGCGTTCGTCCAGCTCGTGTTTGATCGCGTGCATCGCCTGTTTCATCGTCGGGCCGGGCGTGACGTAATGCGAGTTGGCGTAAACGCGGACGTAATCGAGCGATGCCGATTTCTTGCCGGTCAGCGGGTCGAATTCGACGATCGATTCCACCTCTTCACCGAAGAACGAGATGCGCCATGCGCTGTCCTCGTAATGCGACGGGAAGATTTCGAGATTGTCGCCGCGCACGCGAAAATTGCCGCGCTGGAACGCCGCGTCGTTGCGCTTGTACTGTAGCGCCACGAGCTTGCGGATGATTTCGGACTGCTCGACCGTCTGACCCTTTTTGAGGTCGAAGATCATCGCCGAATAGGTCTCGACCGAACCGATGCCGTAGAGGCACGACACCGACGCCACGATCAGCACGTCGTCGCGTTCGAGCAGCGACCGCGTCGCCGAATGGCGCATGCGGTCGATCGATTCGTTCACCGAGCTTTCCTTCTCGATGTACGTGTCGGATCGCGGGACGTACGCCTCAGGCTGGTAGTAATCGTAGTAGCTGACGAAATATTCGACGGCGTTTTCGGGAAAGAACTGCTTGAATTCGCCGTAGAGCTGCGCTGCCAAAATCTTGTTGGGGGCGAGGATCAGGGCAGGCCGTTGCAACGCTTCGATGACCTTAGCCATCGTGAAAGTCTTGCCGCTGCCCGTCACGCCGAGCAGCACCTGGTTCTTTTCGCCCTGAAGCGCGGTCGAGACCAATTCCTCGATCGCCGCGGGCTGATCGCCCGCCGGGTCGTAATCGCTGACCAGTTTGAAGGCCTTGCCGCCCTCCGCCTTGGGGGGGCGTGAGGGACGATGCGGGACGAAACTCGCATCGGTTTCGGGCTCGGCGAGCGACGTGCGGATTTGGATGGACATGCCCGACCGATATGGTGTCCAACGGCGCACAGCGCAACGAAGGGGATGCACGTGAACAAGCATTTGATCTGGCTGGTGCCGCTGGCCCTCGCCGGTTGCAAAAAGAACGCGGTCGAGGCGCAGAATGCGAGCATCGAGGAAGTCGCGGAAAAGATGAAAGAGTCGGGCGTCGCGCAAACCAGCCTTCATCCCGGCCAGTGGCAGGCGACCGTCAAGCTGGACAATATCTCGGCCCCCGGCGCACCGCCCGAGCTGGAAAAGAACATGCGCAGCAGCATCGGCCAGGCGCGCACGATGCTCGAATGCCTGACCGAGGAAAATGCCAAGAAACCGTTTGAGCGCTTCGTCGAAGGCATGAACAAGGATTGCAAATACGACCATATTTCGATGGGCAACGGCAAGATCGACAGCAAGCTGGTCTGCACCACCGATGGCCTGACCCGCACGATGACGATGCAGGGGGCGTATAGCCCCGAAAGCTACAAGCTGCAGATGACGACCGAGGCGACTGGCGGCCCGGTCAAGCGGGTCAATATGACGATGACGCTCGACGCAAAACGCGTCGGCGAATGCCCGAAAAAGCAGGGCTGACGCGGTGAAGCTGATCAACATGCTCCGCACCACGGCCGCAATCCTGGTCGCGCTCGCCGCGCCGGCCCGCGCCGACGATCTCGCCGCCTCGATCAAGGCCGATTACGATAAATCGCTGGCGGTGATGTGGGACGATTTCCACCGCAACCCCGAATTGTCGTTCATGGAAGTGAAGACCGCCGCGAAAATGGCCGCGAATTTGCGCGGTGTCCCTGGTGTGGTGGTGACGGAAAAGGTTGGCGGCACCGGCGTCGTCGGTGTCCTAAAAAACGGTGCAGGGCCGACGGTGCTGATCCGCGCCGACATGGACGGATTGCCGCTGGAGGAGAAGTCCGGGCTGCCCAATTCGTCAAAGATCGTTATGGCCAATCGCGAAGGCGTCGTGCAACCGGTCATGCACGCCTGTGGGCACGACACGCATATCACCGCCTTGGTCGAGACCGCGCGTCAACTCTCGACGCGCAAGGATGCGTGGCACGGGACGGTGGTGTTCATTGTGCAGCCGGCCGAGGAACGCATCGGCGGCGCCAAGGCGATGGTCGCGGATGGGCTCTACAAGCGCTTTCCGAAACCCGATTATGCGCTGGCATTCCACGTCGCCGCAGAGCTCGAAGCGGGGCGTATCGCGGCGTCGGAGACGATCCAGTACAGCTCGTCCGACAGTGTCGAACTGGTGATCCATGGCGTCGGCACGCATGGCGCTTCGCCGCAGCTGGGCAAGGACCCGGTGTGGATCGGCGCGCAGATCGTGACCGCGCTGCAAGGGGTGATCAGCCGGTCGAAATCGCCGTTGCTGCCGGGCGTGATCACCGTCGGCACGTTCCACGCGGGGACCAAGAATAATATCATTTCCGATCGTGCCGATCTGGGCATCACGGTACGCGCCAATGACGAGGCGACGCGAAAGGATTTGATCGCGGGTATCCGGCAAGTCGTCGACGGCATCGGACGTGCCAATGGACTGAGCGGCAAGGACCTGCCCGAGGTGACCGTGACCGAAAGCACCCCAACGACGATCAATGACACCGCGCTCGCCCGCCGCCTGAATGCGTCGCTCGCAAAATCCCTACCGCCGGGAACGGTCGTTCCCTTCGTGCAGAAGAATATGGGCGCGGAGGATTTCGCTTATTTCGTCCAGCCCGACACCGGCGTGAAAGGCTATTATTTTCAGGTCGGCGGGACGCCCAAGGCGTGGATCGACGCTGCGGCCAACGGCGGGCCGCCGATTGCCGGGCATCACTCGCCCCTGTTCAAGATCGCGCCCGAACCGACTATCCGGCTGGGGTCTGAAGCGATGACGCGTGCGGTGATCGAGTTGCTGGGCCCAACTCCGGCCTAGGCCCGCCTAACGCAGATCGGGTGCAAACGGCCGTGCATCGCAACTTGCCCGGCGCGCGACGGGGGGGAGCTTGGCACGCGGTGCGTCGATCGGCGGGACGTCGACCGGCGCCCCGATCGGGTAAGCGGTGAAATCGCTGAGCCCACGGCACATCATGACGCGGTCGAGCAATTTGGGCGGCGTGTCATATGCTTCCCAGCTCAGCCGGAAGGTGCCCCAATGGATCGGCATGGCGTAGCGCGCGCCGAGGCGGTGGAACACTTCGACTGCCTGCACCGGGCCGATATGGCTGCCGGCCTGCATCTGCCCGGCCTGAAAGCGGAATGCGCCGATCGGAATGAGCGCGAGGCGGATCGGGCCGAGCTTGGCGGCTTCATACGGCCATTGCCCGTCGCCAAAGCCGGTATCGCCCGCGAAGAACAGATTGCCGCCCGGTAGCTCGATTACGAAGCTCGACCAGAGCGCGCGGTTACGATCGGTGAACCAGCGGCTGCCCCAGTGATGGTTGCGCGTGACGAAAACCCGCGCAGTTCCGATTTGCACGCTGTTGCCCCAGTCGAGCGCACTAATCTGTGCGCCAATTCCTCGCATTACCGCTTCATTGCCCAAGCTTGTGACAATCCGGGGATTATCCCGATCCCACAACCGCTTGAGCGTCCCCAAATCCATGTGATCGTAATGATCGTGGCTGACCAACACCAAATCGATCTTCGGCAAATCCTCGAACCGCACTCCCGGCACCGCGACGCGTTTGGGTCCGAAACCGAACGGCCCGGCGGTGTCCGCATAAATCGGGTCGGTCAGGATGTTCAGCCCGTTGGTCTGCACCAACACCGTCGCATGGCCGATCCAGGTCGCGATCATGCGATTGCCCATTACCCGAGCGGGCGGCTTGGTTTGCGTCACCGCGACATGATCCGGCCAGACGGGTCGTCCGTCAGTGCCCGTCAGATAATGCCAGAAAAAGGCTGCGCGACTGCCGCCGGCGGGAATGCGAAACGTATCTTCGTCATTGTCCGGGTTGCGGAAATGCGCGCCGTCGTAATGCGCGGATGGTGGCCCCGAATAATAGATGCGGTCGAGAAATGCCGGTGCCAGGACGATAACGAGGCACAGCGAGACGATCAGCGCGCCGAAACCGATTCCGATGACGCGCAACAGCTTTCGAACCATTTGTCGCCCCTAGCAGCGGAATGGCAGTAGGGAAGGGAACATCGCACCCTTTCACCGGTTAGGCGCGCACCATGCAAATCGCGATCGACGTTACCCTCGACTACCGCCTTCCATCCGCGCACGACGTCCTGCTCCAGATCGAGGCGGCGGCGATGGCCGACCAACGCATCGTCGAGAGCAATTTTCTGGTCACCTCGCCCGAGCGACTGCGCGCGGTGCCGGGCGAGGAATCGATCGGGCAGCGCACCTGGGCCTATGCCGACCGGCAGTTGCAGGTGAGTTACCACGCGTTGGTCGATGTCGATCGTCCCGTAGTCGACCTTGCGTCGCTTTCCGTCGCCGATCCCCGCGACCTCCCGGCGCTGGTGGTGCCGTATTTGCTGCCCAGCCGGTATTGCCAGGCCGACAAGCTCGAAAGCTTCGTCCATCGCCGGTTCGCCGACACATCTGGCGGCGCCAAGGTCGTCGAAATGCGCGACTGGATCGCGCGCAACGTCGAATATGCGAGCGGGACGTCGAGCAGCGAAACCACCGCCGCCGATACATTCACGACACGGACTGGCGTATGCCGCGATTTCGCGCATTTGCTGGCGAGTTTTGCACGGGCGGCGATGATCCCGGCGCGGCTGGTCAGCGCCTATGCGCCCGGCGTCGAGCCGCCCGACTTCCACGCGGTGGTCGAGGTGTGGTTGGAGGACGGCTGGCACCTGCTCGACGCCACCGGCATGGCCAAATGCAACGAGATCGTCCGCATCGGCGTGGGGCGCGACGCCACCGACATCGCGTTCATGACGATTTTCGGGTCGGCCGATATGGTGTCCCAGATCGTCAACGTCCGCCGGAACGGGTGACGCGCTCGGTTCGTTGTGATGCTGCAACAAGGAGCCTTTGTGATGAGCACGACCATTCCCGAACAGGCCATGGATCACGCTTCGGTCGCCCCCGCCAGCCCGGACGACAAGCCCGCGACCGACCCGCGGCAGGAGGCCGGACAGGATAAGAGCATCGCCGAGCGGCTGGAAGCCGATCCCGAGGATGCCGATGCGCGCCTCGACGCCGGCCTCGATGAATCGATGGATGCGTCGGATCCGCCGGCGGCAACCCAGCCAGTGCATAACAACGAGCCGGTGGCATCGTCGGGTTACAATGCCGAAGAAGAGCGTCTTCGAAGCAACGCCTGAATTATTTTTGTAACACCCCGTTGCGCTGCAGCATGATCCATGATTCCTTGCGCTTGAGTGATTCAGGTTAAGCCCGCGTCAACCTTGCGGACGTAGTTTGATCGCTCTGGCAACCTCTTCACACCGGGGGGTGGGATCATGGGTACGACACGACAAGCGACGGGCGCGCAGGCGCTGGGTGAGATCAAGGAGTTTGCCGGATTTCCGGCAGCGACGCAGCGGTTTGTCCGCCGCGCGCTCGATGTGGGGCTAGGACGACGCGATGCGGTCGACCGCTGGTCGCGCGATAATGTCGAAGCCGTGGCAATCAAGGCTCAGGCACGAATTTACGCCCGGCTGCCGGATTTGCGCAGCCTGATGCCAGACGATGCGGATATCGCGTCGGCCGAACCATTGATGGCGCCGCTGATCACCATGACCGCATTCGACCTGGGCCAGGACCGCATCAACGGATTCGGTGCGTATCGTTTCCTGTACGAGCGACTGCTGGGTGCGGCAGTTCGTCCATGGCTGCCAGCCGCGTTCTGTGCCGCCGCGTCATTGCCGCATTTGCATCCGGAGCGTCGCCGCATCCTGCTCAAATCGATCAGCGAAGCCGCGGCCACTGCGCCGGGCTGGTCGAACCGAGAGCCGTGTTTCTTCCCGGAATGGGTTGAAAAGATCGAGGCATTGGACCCCGCTTAGCCGCGCTGCACTTCGCGCATGACTTGCGACGTGACTGGATAACCATGCTTGTCGGGGATGCAGAGATGCTGTTCCCCGTCGCGTTCTTCGACCCATGGCGTGATCATTGGCGGCGGGGAGGGCAGCGACAGTGCCTGCGCACGTGCGGCATCGAACGAGCCCAGAGCCGCAAGTCGTTCCAGATTGCGGCGCGTGGGAAAGATGATGCTGACCTTCCCGCCATCCGCATCGTCGATCACTTGTTGTGCACTAGCCCAAAAGACGCGCACATTTTCCGTGGCATCGACTCGCGCGGCGGGCGCATCCGCCGCCACCCGCGCCAGGAAAAAACGGGTGTCGAATACGCGTGCCTCGGGAAAATTGGGACGCCACCGCGCAAACGGGATCAATGCATCCAGATCGAGCGAACGCTGCTCCGAGGCGAGCAAATCGGCAAACACCGTTCCTGCCTCCAACCCGGCGCGCAGCCGCTCGGTGACCGCGAGATTGGGGGCGGGGGATAGTCCGGCCCCGATGCCGCCCTCTTCGATCGATTCGCGGATCGCGCAAATGCGCGCGGCGGCATCATCCTCGTCGTAAGCCGGAAAAGTTTCGGCCATGCGGCGGTCACCGGGATCGACGCGCCCGCCGGGAAACACAATGGCGCCGGCGGCAAAGCGCATCGTCGCGGCGCGTTCGACGAACAGATGTTCTGCGGGGCCGTCCCCGGTTTCGCGAAACAGGACGAGAGTCGCGGCGGGGATGGCTTCGGTCATTTACGGTGAGTGGCGCAGGTGCGGCGGTTAGCCAAGAGCGGAACACGCGTCGTGGCAAAGCCACGTCGTCGATCCGTCGCCTTGCGAAGGTCGCCCGGCATTCGGCGGCCCGCGCGTAAGTGCGTTACGCGGGGTGCGCCACACGCGAAAAGGGGCCGACACCCGAAAGTGCCGGCCCCCAGCTCGGTCTTCCGTATCGCCCTCGAGACTGCAAGCAGTCGACAGCAACTTGGACGCCGTGGCGTGTCGCGGACCGGGTGCTTCGGGTTTGACCCCGAGAGCGCTCCCGGCCGCTGTCACTGGTTTCTCGGCTTCAAGTCCGACCTGGCGAACTGGCCGAAGCCACTTCATCCCGTCTTGGTCTCGAACCGTCCTCTACCGCTTCCGATCCGGTCCGTCGCCACTCCCGCTTGCGCGTTCGTCGCAGCGTCGTTATCGGCCGCGTCATCGGTGGAAAGCCTTGGTTTCCCGCCGCTTTCCTTCGACCGGCGATGCAGTCAGACTGTGCCCAAACCCCGAGTCGGACAAGCGGAAAATCGGGCTTTCGCCCTGTGGATAACGGGGAAATCGGGCAGCGTTTGCCTTGCCAATGCCATTTTGCTGCGCCAACGCTTTCCGCATGGCTGAGACGAAGAAACGCAAGCCCGATTCGGGCGACTCCACGCGCAATGTGCTGATCGCAGCAGGCGTCGCCACTGGCATCGGTTCCGCGGCGCTGGTCGCTGCCTTGCTGTATGCGAACCGCGGCAAAAAGGAGCCATCTGCGCCCACCATCATTCCCGAGCCGACGGACTGATGTCGCGCAAACCGATTCGTAAGGCCGTGTTCCCGGTCGGCGGGCTGGGAACGCGCTTTCTGCCCGCGACCAAGTCCATGCCCAAGGAAATGCTGACGGTCGTCGACCGTCCGCTGATCCAATATGCGGTCGACGAGGCGCGTGAGGCGGGCATCGAGCAGATGATTTTCGTCACCGGTCGTGGAAAGTCCGCGATCGAGGACCATTTCGACATTTCCTATGAGCTCGAATCGACGATGAAAGGGCGCGGCAAGGCGCTCGATGCGATCAAGGGCACGCGCTTCAGGCCCGGCGAGGTCGTCTATGTCCGTCAGCAGGAGCCAAGCGGATTGGGCCACGCCATCTGGTGCGCGCGCCACATCGTCGGTGACGAGCCTTTCGCGATCTTCCTCCCCGACGAACTGATGGTCGGAAAACCGGGCTGCATGAAGCAGATGGTCGAGGCGTATAACGAAGTCGGCGGCAACGTCGTCTGCGGTTACGAAGTGCCCGCGGACCAGACCGACAAATACGGCATCATCACGCCAGGCAAGGTCGATGGCGATCTCGTCGAAGTGACCGGTTTGGTCGAAAAGCCCAAATTAGGCACCGCGCCGTCCAATCTGATGATCCCCGGTCGCTACATCCTTCAGCCTGAAGTGATGCGCGTGCTGGAGGACCAAGAAAAGGGCGCAGGCGGCGAAATTCAGCTGACCGACGCGATGGCGCGGATGATCGGCAGCCAGGCCTTCCACGCCTACAAATTCGGCGGTCGCCGCTTCGATTGCGGTGACAAGGCCGGCTTCATCACCGCCAACATCGCGCTGGCGCTCGACCGCAAGGATATCGGCCCGGTGGTAGCCGCGTATTTGCGCGAGATCACACTCTAGTCAGTAGGGCACCGCGGCTGATCAGTCGGTAAGATGTCGTCAACGTTCGCCCGATAATGGCTTGTCCCAGCCTCTATGGGAGCGGATTATGCGGCAAGTATCGTGGTTGGCCATAGCTGGAGCGCTCGTGTTGTCGGCACCGGCGACGGCCGATCCGCCGCCGATTTTCGTGCCGCAACCTCCGCCGCTTTCGCCTCCGCCACCGCCTTCGCCGCCTCCACCTCGTTCAATCGGCGCCCGGACAATGGCTCCGGTCTTCGTCAGCGCACCGGAAATGCCGGAGCGCAAGGTTCGCACTCTGGACGTGCGCATAACTGCCGCAGGCCGAACGCTAGTTGTCGATCGCTTGCGCATTCGTGACGGGCAGGGCGCCAGCTTGTCGACCAACCGGACGGAGGCGAGCAGGCTCGCCTGTAAAACACCATGGCAGAGCGGCGACGCGACCGGCATCAACATCTCGATTTACGCGCAAAACGGCGGTGACGACCCGACCTATCGATTCAGCTTCAACTGGTCGCGACCGGGGCCGGAGACCGACGGCTGCAGCAGCATGGGCACACAGCGCGTCGGCATCGATCAGACTGTGAGCTTCGCAAAAAACCCTCACGTCGTGCTTCGCGGGGATGCGGAGACCGTCGTCGATTTGCGACTTGTCGACGGGGCGCCTTAACTACGCCCAGTTGCCCATTTCTTTTTCGAGATTGGCGCGCACTGCCTCGAAGAACTGCTCGGTGGTCATCCACGCCTGATCGGGGCCGATGAGGATTGCGAGATCCTTGGTCATGGCGCCCTGTTCGACGGTTTCGACGCACACGCGTTCGAGCGTTTCGGCGAAGCGGGTGACGTCCGGCGTATCATCGAACTTGCCGCGGAATTTCAGGCCGCCGGTCCAGGCGAAGATCGATGCGACAGGGTTGGTCGAGGTCGCCTTGCCTTGTTGATGCTGGCGATAGTGGCGCGTTACAGTGCCGTGCGCGGCTTCGGCTTCGACGGTCTTGCCGTCCGGCGACAGGAGGACCGAGGTCATCAGGCCGAGCGAGCCAAACCCCTGCGCGACTTGATCCGACTGGACGTCGCCGTCATAATTCTTGCACGCCCAGATGAAATTGCCGCTCCATTTGAGCGCGGAGGCGACCATGTCGTCGATCAGGCGATGTTCGTATGTGATGCCCAGTTCTTTGAACTTGGTCGCGAACTCGGCCTGATAGACTTCCTCGAACAGGTCCTTGAAGCGCCCGTCATAGGCCTTGAGGATGGTGTTCTTGGTCGAGAGATAGACCGGCCATTTGCGTGCAATGCCGTAATTGAGCGAGGCTCGGGCGAAATCGCGGATCGAATCGTCGAGATTGTACATCCCCATGGCGACGCCGCTGCTGGGAAACTGAAACACTTCCTCGTCGATGATCGTGCCGTCATCGCCTTCAAACACCATGCGGAGCTTGCCGGGGCCGGGAACGCGGAAATCGGTCGCGCGATACTGGTCGCCGAACGCATGTCGCCCGACGACGATCGGGTCGGTCCAGCCCGGAATCAGGCGCGGGACGTTCGAGATTACGATCGGCTCGCGAAAAACGACGCCGCCCAAGATGTTGCGGATGGTGCCGTTGGGCGACTTCCACATCCGTTTGAGGTTGAATTCCTTGACGCGATCCTCGTCGGGCGTGATCGTCGCGCACTTCACGCCGACGCCATATTGCTTGATCGCATTGGCGCTATCGACGGTGATCTTGTCGTTGGTCTCGTCACGCTTCTCGACGCTCAGATCGTAATATTTGAGATCGATATCGAGGTAGGGAAGGATCAGGCCTTCACGGATCCACTGCCAGATGATCCGCGTCATTTCGTCGCCGTCGAGTTCGACGACGGGGTTTTTTACCTTGATCTTCGCCATGATTCATCCGTGCCTGGGGAGAGGTTGCCGTGGGCGTTAGTGCGCGCCCGCGTCGCAATCAATGGCGGGACTAGGCCATCCGTCCCGCCCCGCCTATATCGCGGCAATGGCAGAACTCGATCCCGGCAGCGCCGGCACCGTCACGACGATCAAGTGGCGCTTTCCCACCGTTCACCCCGAGGGGCACAAATATGTCGCGATCGCGGCGATTTCGTCGCTCGTTTGCGCGTTCATGGCGTGGGAGACGCTGGCCTGGCCGTTGCTGGGTGTCACGATCTGGGTGGCGACGTTCTTTCGCGACCCGATCCGCACCGTGCCGCAGGGCGAAAATCTGATCGTCGCACCCGCGGACGGCCTCATTACCTTGATCCAGCAAGTGCCACCGCCCCGCGAAATGGCTGGTGATGCAGGGCTGGGCAGCGAGCCGATGACTCGCGTGTCGATTTTCATGTCGGTGTTCGATGTCCATATCAACCGCACGCCCATCGCCGGGACGATCAAGTCGGTCGTCTATGTGCCGGGCAAGTTCCTCAATGCCGACCTCGATAAAGCGAGCGAAGACAATGAGCGTCAGCATATCCTGGTCGAGCGCGGCGACGGCTCGCGCGTCGGCTTCACACAGATTGCCGGGCTGGTCGCGCGGCGGATCGTGCCGTTCGTCAAGAATGGGGACATGGTCGTCGCCGGGCAGCGCATTGGCCTGATCCGCTTTGGCAGCCGCGTCGATGTCTATCTGCCGGCCGGCGCCGCGCCGCGGGTGTCGCTGGGGCAGCGGACAATTTCGGGGGAGACCATTCTCGGCGTGATCGGCGATGCGGATGCGGCCAAGGGTCGCGCACTTTGAGCGAGATGCCGCTGCGGCGTGGCATACCCTTGCGCGCGGTAGCGCCCAATGCGGTTACCGCTTTGGCCCTGTGTTCGGGGCTGACCGGTGTGCGATTCGCGATCGCCGGCGAATGGGAACGGGCGGCGGGGGCGATCATCATTGCCGGCGTGCTGGACGGGCTCGACGGGCGGATTGCGCGATTGCTCAAGGGACAGAGCAAGTTCGGTGAGCAACTCGATTCGCTGTCCGACGTCATTGCTTTCGGTGTCGCGCCCGCGCTGATCATGTTCTTGTGGTCGTTGAAGGATGTGCCGCGCTACGGCTGGATCTTCGCGCTGGCGCTGGCGGTGTGCATGGCGATGCGCTTGGCGCGGTTCAATTCGCAGATCGATTCGGTCGAGCAGCCGCATAAGAGCGCGGGTTTCCTGACCGGCGTACCGGCGCCGGCTGCAGCCGGATTGGCGATGCTGCCGCTGTATATCTGGCTGTGGAGTGGACAGGATATGGCGCGGATCCCCTGGATCACTGCGCCGTGGCTCGCCTTTGTGGCATTCCTTGCCGTGTCGAACATCGCGACGTTCAGCTGGTCGTCCTTGCGAATCAGACGATCCGTGCGGCTTGAGGCTTTGGTGGGTGTGGCACTCGTCGGCGCTGCCTTGCTGTCAGCGCCGTTCGAAACGCTAACCGTGATTTGCTTGGTCTACCTTGGGCTAATCGCCTGGTCGGTGCGCAGTTACGCGAAGGTCAAGCGGCGGCGCGCAGCGCAGGCTGGGTGAACCGCACGCGCGCCGTCGCGACCTGCGGACGGCGCTGCCAGGCGGGTAAAGGTGACAAAGGTGACGCACCGTTCAACGCGACGAGCATCCGCGGCAGAGCGGGAGCAACCGTTTGCGCCATTACCATCGACGCGACGCCAATCAGAGCCAGCGAAATCAGGATCGATGCGATCATCAACATAGCCACGGCCTTTCGTTCACCATTCGAACCCCAGCGGCCCGTGTTTGTTCCATGTTCACTATATGTTCTGTATTTGTCAAGCGTGTTTTCTCACGACCGTTGCAGGTTGCATCGAAACCGATACGAGCAGCGCAGCGGCTGGCAGCTCAACAGGCCAGCGCGCCCGGCAACACCGCTGACTCTCGTTCTATCCGGAGCGTCGCGAACCAAGGGTTGAAAAACTGCGCTTTCCCCTGTACTGGCGCCCGTATTCCACATGGGAAGCTACATAACCGGTGCGCGGGGCCAACCCTTCGCGTTCCGCTTCCCAGAGGTTAAACCGGGTAAGGAGAAACATCCTATGGCGGCTCCCACCGTCTCGATGCAGCAGCTTGTCGAAGCTGGCGCGCATTTTGGTCACCAGACTCACCGCTGGAATCCCCGCATGAAGCCGTACATCTTCGGCGAGCGGAACGGCATCCACATTCTCGATCTGTCGCAGACCGTGCCGTTGCTGGCGCGGGCGCTCGACTTCGTGTCGCAGACGGCGGCTTCGGGCGGCAAGGTTCTGTTCGTCGGCACCAAGCGCCAGGCGCAGGAGCCGATTGCCGATGCAGCGCGTGCGTCGAACCAGCATTTCGTCAATCATCGCTGGCTGGGTGGCATGCTCACCAACTGGAAGACGATTTCGAATTCGATCCGTCGTTTTAAGACGCTGACCGAGCAGCTCAGCGGCGACACCGCCGGCCTGACCAAGAAGGAAGTGCTTCAGCTGACGCGTGAGCGCGACAAGCTGGAAATGAGCCTTGGCGGTATCCGCGACATGGGCGGCATTCCCGACGTGATGATCGTGATCGACGCGAACAAGGAAGAGCTGGCGATCAAGGAGGCCAACGTCCTCGGCATTCCCGTCGTCGCGATCCTCGATTCGAACGTCAGCCCGGACGGCATCGCATTCCCGGTGCCGGCGAATGACGATGCCAGCCGCGCGATCCGTCTGTACTGCGATGCGCTGGCCCAGGCCGCGACGCGCGGTGGCAACGAAGCCCGTGCCAATCGTGGCCAAGACTTTGGTGCGATGGTCGAGCCGCCGGTCGAGCCGGTGCTCGAAGCCAGCCCGGTCACGACCGAAGCGGAAGCGGTTGCCGATCAGGCTGCGGACACGCCGGTTGCCGATGCTCCGGTTGCTGCCGCTGTCGAAGCTGAAGCTCCGGCTGTTGAAGCAGCTGCTGCTGACGAGACGGCCGCAGCGTAACACTGACGACCAAATCATTCGTCATTCCCGCGAAAGCGGGAATCCATCTGGTGATCCGGCCAAGTGCGGCGTGGAAAGCAGATGGCCCCCCGTTTTCACGGGGGTGACGAAGTTTGGGTTTCAAGTTTCTGATTTCTAAGAGGAAGTAACATGGCAGAGATCACCGCTGCTGCGGTCAAGGAGCTGCGTGAGCGTTCCGGCGCGGGCATGATGGATTGCAAGAAGGCGCTGACCGAAACCGGTGGCGAGATGGAAGCCGCGATCGACTGGTTGCGCACCAAGGGTCTCGCGACCGCCGCCAAGAAGGCCGGGCGCACCGCGTCCGAAGGCTTGGTTGGCGTCGCCGTCAGCGGCACCAAGGGTGCTGCGGTCGAAGTCAATTCGGAAACCGACTTTGTCGCCAAGAACGACCAGTTCCAATCATTCGTCCGTGACGTCACGCAGCTCGCGCTGACCAATGGCAACAGCATCGAAGCGCTTGCCGCTGCGCCCATGGCTGGTGGCAGCGTGAACGACGCGCTGACCGCGAACATCGCCACGATCGGTGAGAACCAGTCGCTGCGCCGCGTGAAGACGGTGTCGGTGACCAAGGGCGTCGTCGTGCCTTATGTCCACAACGCCGCCGCGCCGGGCCTCGGCAAGATCGGCGTGCTCGTCGCGCTCGAGGGCGATGCCGATACGGGCAAGATGGAAGCGCTGGGCAAGCAGTTGGCGATGCACATTGCTGCCGCATCGCCGCTGTCGCTGCACGAGGAAGGCTTGGACGAAGCGATGGTCAGCCGTGAGCGCGCCATTGCCGAGGAAAAGGCATCGACCAGTGGCAAGCCCGCCGAGATCATCGCCAAGATGGTCGAAGGTGCTTTGGCGAAATTCCGCAAGGAAAACGCGCTGATGAGCCAGCTGTTCGTGATGGACAGCAAGACCAGGATTGCGGACGTCATCGCGGCGGAAGCCAAGAATGCAGGCGGCAGCATCGCGCTGACCGACTATGTTCGCTTCCAACTGGGCGAAGGCATCGAAAAGGCCGAGAGCGATTTCGCAGCGGAAGTCGCCGCCGCTTCGGGCGTGCCGCAGGGCGCGTAAGCCGGATAGAAGCGGGATCCCTGATCAAGTTCGGGGTGACGAGGTTTCAAAAAGGCTCGTCGCCCCGGTCGTTGAGCCGGAGTCCCGCTTTCCTTAATTCCCCGCAAGGACTATCGAGCCAGCCCATGTCGAGACCGCCCCTGAAACGCATCCTCCTGAAACTGTCGGGCGAGGTGTTGATGGGTGAGGGCAGCGGCCTGAGCATCGATCCGGCGATGACCGGGCGCGTCGCCCAGGAGATTGCCGACGCCAAGAGCAAGGGTTTCGAGATGTGCGTCGTCGTCGGTGGCGGCAACATCTTTCGCGGCATGGCGGCGGCGGCGCGCGGGTTCGAGCGCGCCAGTGCCGATTATATGGGCATGCTGGCGACCGTCATGAACGCGCTGGCGGTACAGAATGCTCTGGAGCAGATTGGGGTTGAAACCCGCGTGCAGTCGGCCATCCCCATGGCCAGCGTGTGCGAACCGTTCATCCGTCGGCGGGCCGAGCGGCATCTGGAAAAGGGCCGTGTGGTGATTTTCGCCGCGGGGGTGGGTTCGCCATTTTTCACGACCGACAGCGGCGCTGCTTTGCGGGCTGCAGAAATGAAGTGCGACGCGTTGCTAAAAGGAACTTCGGTCGATGGCGTCTACACCGCCGACCCGAAGACCGATCCGAACGCAACGCGTTATGATACAGTCAGTTACGATACGGTATTGGCAAAGAACCTCAAAGTGATGGACGCCAGCGCCGTGGCCTTGTGCCGCGACAACAACATCCCGATCATCGTGTTCAACATTCGCGAACAGGGCAATCTCGCCCGGGTTCTCGCGGGCGTAGGCACGGCTACGGTCGTCGGAAATTAGGAACACAGACATGCCGGCTTATCAGAAATCAGACCTCGAGCGCCGCATGGCGGGCGCGGTCGAATCGTTGAAGAGCGACCTTATCGGGCTGCGCACCGGGCGCGCGTCGATCAATCTGCTCGATCCGATCACGGTCGAGGTGTACGGGTCGCACATGCCGCTCAATCAAGTGGCGACTGTCTCGGTTCCAGAGCCGCGCATGCTGAGCGTGCAAGTGTGGGACAAGGCGAACACCGGGCCGGTCGAGAAAGCGATCCGTTCGGCGGGGCTCGGGCTCAATCCGATCACAGATGGCACCAGCATCCGCCTGCCGATCCCCGATTTGACCGAGGAGCGCCGCAAGGAACTCGCCAAGCTGGCCGGGCAATATGCCGAAAAGGCCCGCGTTGCCGCCCGCAACGTTCGCCGTGACGGCATGGATGCGCTCAAGACCGACGAGAAAAAGGGCGAAATCGGCGAGGACGAACGCAAGCGTCATGAAGCAGACGTCCAGAAGCTGACCGACAGCACCATCGTCGACATCGATGCGGCATCCAGCGCCAAGGAACGGGAAATCCTCGGCAAGTGAATGCTGCGCCCGCCCTTGCGGGAGTGAAGCAAGCGGGCGGGAGCACGCTGCCGCGTCACGTGGCGATCATCATGGACGGCAATGGCCGCTGGGCGAAGAAGCGGTTTTTGCCGCGCGCGGCCGGGCATCGCAAAGGCATCGAGGCGGTGCGGGCGGTGACGCGCGCCAGTCGTGATCTGGGGCTCGAAGTGCTGAGCCTTTATGCGTTTTCCTCCGAAAACTGGCGGCGGCCGGCGGAGGAGGTCAGCGACCTGATGGGGTTGCTCAAGCACTTTATCCGTAGCGACCTCGACGAACTCGCCGAGGCCAATGTGCGGTTGCGCGTCATCGGCGATCATGGCGCATTCAGCCCCGACGTGGTCGAGATGATCGACGGGGCGATCGCGCGCACTGCGGGCAACACCGGGCAGACGTTGTGTGTCGCGCTGAACTACGGCGCGCAGAACGAAATGGTTCGCGCCGCGAAAAAAGCGGCGGCGCAGGGCGAGGTCGACGAAGCATCGGTTGCGGCCAATCTCGATACCGCAGGGCTGCCGATGGTCGACCTGCTGATCCGCACCTCGGGCGAGCAGCGCCTGAGCAACTTCATGTTGTGGCAGGCGGCCTATGCCGAATTGCTGTTCACCGAGACATTGTGGCCCGATTTCGGGGCGGATGGCCTGCGCGATGCCATCCAGGCCTACGCCATGCGCGAGCGGAGGTTCGGCGGGCTGTGAGCGAACTCGGCAAGCGGATCATCTCGGGCGTTGTGATGATTGTCGTCGCTCTGGGCGCGTTGGCGGTCGGCGGCTGGGTGTTCGTCGGGTTTTGCGTGCTCGTTGGGCTTGCGGTGCTCATCGAATGGGTCGCGCTGACGCGGCTGTTTGCCGGACGCGCATTCATCGTGTGGTTGCTGGCGGGTTTGATCTACATCGGAGCGGCGGTGTTCACGCTGGTTATCTTCCGGGTGAACTACAAGCTGGGACAGACGACCACGCTACTCGCGGCTGTATGGGCGGTCGATATCGGTGCATATTTCGCAGGGCGCGCCTTTGGCGGCCCGAAGCTCGCGCCGCGCATTAGTCCATCCAAGACTTGGTCAGG
This sequence comes from Sphingomonas antarctica, assembly GCF_965137005.1. NCBI lineage: Bacteria > Pseudomonadati > Pseudomonadota > Alphaproteobacteria > Sphingomonadales > Sphingomonadaceae > Sphingomonas > Sphingomonas antarctica. The sequence goes on from NZ_CBCRXM010000004.1 coordinate 98,628, forward strand.
TTTGTTCGGCGGCGCCATCGCCGCAACGGCCGTGATTCTGGCGTATGGAGTGTACAAGGGGAACGGAATAAGCGCGCTCGGCCACGCGGCGATCCGCGGCCTCGTTGTAGCGATGTTGGCTCAATCGGGCGATCTGCTCGAAAGCTGGATGAAGCGGCGCGCGGGAGTGAAGGATTCGGGGCGGCTGATCCCGGGGCATGGCGGTGTGTTCGATCGGGTCGACGGGCTGTTGATGGTGCTAGTCGCCGTCGGTGCGGTGATCTTCTTCATCTAATGACGCGCAGTCTGACAATCCTTGGTGCGACGGGCTCGATCGGGGCGTCGACGCTCGACCTCGTCAAGCGCGAGCCAGACCGTTTTGACGTGCTGTCGGTCACGGCGAACCGCGATGCCGCCGGGCTGGCCGCGGCGGCGCGGAGCGTGAAGGCCAAGCGCGCGGTGATTTGCGATCCGGCGCAGCACGATGCGCTGGCGGCGGCATTGGCGGGGACGGGGATCGCCACGGCGTCAGGCGCGGATGCCGTGACCGCTGCGGCGGGCGAGGGGGCGGACGTCGTTGTCGCCGGAATCGTCGGCTGCGCGGGGCTGGCACCCGTCGCGGCGGCGGTCGAAGCCGGGGGCTGCGTAATTCTGGCCAATAAGGAGCCTCTGGTTTCGGCCGGCACGTTCATTCTCGATCTGGCGCGCAAATCGGGGGCAACGCTATTGCCCGCCGACAGCGAGCATAATGCGATCTTTCAGGTGTTCGATTTCGAGCGACCCGAACGCGTGCGGCGGATCGTGCTGACCGCGAGCGGCGGGCCGTTTCGCGACTTCAGCATCAATGCGATGCGGCAGGTGACTCCCGAACAGGCCTGCGCGCACCCCAATTGGTCGATGGGCGCGAAGATCAGCGTCGATTCGGCGACGATGATGAACAAGGGGCTGGAGCTGATCGAGGCGGCGCGGCTGTTTCCGATCAATCCCGACCGGATCGAGATCGTCGTGCATCGTCAATCGGTCGTGCATTCGCTGGTCGATTATATCGATGGTTCGATGCTCGCCCAGCTTGGTCCTCCCGACATGCGTACGCCATTGGCCTATTGCCTGGCATGGCCTGACCGGATGGCGACGCCGATGCCGCCTCTCGACCTCGCGGCGATTGGCAGGTTGGACTTCGAAGCAATTGATGAACAGCGCTTTCCGGCGACGCGTGTCGCGCGCGAAGCATTGGCCGCGGGGGGTGCCGCGCCGTGCATCCTCAACGCTGCGAACGAAGTTGCGGTGGCCGGTTTCCTCGCCGGACAAATCGGCTTTCTCGATATCGTCACGACGGTCGAGCGCACGCTGGAGCGTTACCAACCGAATGCGGCACCGCAGAGCGTGTCGGACGTTCTATCGATCGACGCCGCGGCACGGGCGGTGGCGACGGAAGCGATGCTCAGGGAAGAGGCATGATGGCGGTATTGACGGCAATATTCTGGTTCGCGCTGGCGATCAGTCCGCTCGTGTTTTTTCACGAACTGGGCCATTACGCGATGGGCCGGGTATTCGGGGTCAAGGCCGACGCGTTTTCGATCGGTTTCGGCAAACCCATCGCCAAATGGATGGATAAGCGCGGCACCGAATGGCGCCTCGGCTGGCTGCCGCTGGGCGGCTACGTGAAATTTGCCGGCGACATGAACGCAGCGAGCCAGCCCGATCCCAATGCGGTTCATGATCCAGCGTCGCTGCATACCAAGCCGGTGTGGCAACGCGCGCTGATCGTCGCCGCCGGGCCGCTGACCAATTTCCTGTTGGCGATGATCATGCTGGCCGGTTTGTTCTCGGCATTTGGCGAGCCGCGCATCCTTGCTGACGTCGGCGGTTTTGCACCGCATTCGTCTGCTCAGGCGGCGGGTATGAAGGTTGGCGACCGAATTACCGCCATTGATGGCAGCCGCATCGACGATTTCGAAGATCTGGCGATGATCGTCCAGATCAAGGCTGGCCAGACGTTGCCGATAACGGTCGAGCGTGGCGGAAAATCGCTGCTCCTGATGGTCACGCCGGTGGCTGAGACGGTCAAGGACCTGACGGGCGCGGAGACGCGGGTCGGGCGGATCGGGGTCGCACCCGCAAAGGTCGATTACATTCGCCCTTCCGTCACCGAATTGCCCGCCGCCGCGGGGCGCTTCACGGTTAATGCGGTCAAATCTATGGCCACGACGCTGTGGCAGATCGTCAGCGGACAGCGTTCGGCGGACGAGCTCGGCGGGCCGGTCAAGGTCGCGGCGGCGTCGAACGCGATCGCTTCCTATGGCTGGGTTTCCTTCCTCTATTTCATGGTGATGCTGTCGATAAATCTGGGGTTCATCAACTTGTTGCCAATTCCGATGCTCGACGGTGGCCACCTCGCGTTGTTCGCGGCAGAGGCGGTGCGGGGGAAGCCGGTGACGGAACGGGTGCAGGAACTGGCGTTCCGGTCCGGTCTGGCGCTCCTGCTGGCGTTCACCGTCTTCGTGACTGTGAACGATCTGGCCGGTTTGGGACTGTTCCGGCGGCTTGCCGGGTTGATTGGATAAGCGCCTTCGGGCAGGGGCGCAGGCTCTTTTTTAAAAGCAAGGCGGGACCGGGTGACGATCGACAAGGCAGTGAAGCATGGCGCGCGTCTGTCCACCGTGTTGCTGCTCGGCACGGTGCTCGGCGGCATGCCCGCAATTGCCCAGCGTCCGGCGCGGCCCGTGGCAGCGGCGACGCTGCTCAATCCGCCACCTCCGGCGCCGGCCCCGCAGACCGATGGCGGGACGATCCGCACGATCGGTGTCGAAGGGTCGCAGCGTATCGAACCCGAGACCGTCCGGAGCTATGTGAAGCTGCGCGCCGGGGCGCCTTACACCCGCGAAACCCTCGACGAAGCGCTGCGCGACCTGTTCGCGACCGAATTGTTCGCCGACGTCCAGATCCGCGACGATAACGGGGCGCTGACGATCATCGTCAAGGAAAACCCGATCATCAACCGCGTGGTGTTCGAGGGCAACAAACGCATCAAGGAAGAGAAGCTCACCAAGGAGTTGAAGCTCGCCCCGCGCCAGATCTTCACCCGGTCAAAGGTTCGCGCGGAAATCGCCCGGATCATCGAACTGTATCGCCGCCAAGGCCGGTTTGCAGCGTCGATCGAGCCGAAGATCGTCAATCTCGATCAGAACCGCGTCGATCTGGTCTATGAAATCACCGAAGGGCCACGGTCCAAAGTCCGTCAGATCAACATCATCGGCAATACGGTGTTCAAGGATGGCGAACTGCGCGGCGAGATGGCAACCAAGCGCTCCAGTTTTTATCGCTTCTTCGCGTCGAACGATACCTACGATCCCGATCGCCTGGCCTATGACCAATCGAAGCTGCGCCAGTTCTATCTGACAAAGGGCTATGCCGATTTCCGCGTTGTTTCGGCGGTGGCCGAACTGACCCCCGACCGGCGCGATTTCATCATCACTTACGTCGTCGAAGAGGGCGACCGCTACAAATTCGGCGACGTGAATGTCGAAAGCGATCTGCGCGATCTGAAGCCGGAAACGGTCAAGGCGATCATCCCGATGAAAAAGGGCGATTGGTATAACGCCAAGCAGGTCGAAGACACGGTCGACGCGATCGGCGAGACCGCAGGGTTGGTCGGCTATGCCTTTACCCAGGTCGATCCGGGTTTCGAGCGCGACAAAGAAACCAAGACCATGGCGATCACGTTTCGCATTTCCGATGCGCCGCGCGTGTATGTGGAGGCCGTCAACATCAACGGCAACACGGTCACACAAGACAAGGTCGTGCGGCGCGAGATGCGGCTGGCGGAAGGCGATGCGTTCAACTCGATCGCCATCAAGCGGTCGCAGGACCGCATCCAGTCGCTCGGGTTCTTCCAGGAAAAGCTGGAGATCAAGCAGACCCAGGGTTCGGCCCCCGACCGCGTCGTGCTGGAAGCAAACGTCGAGGAAAAATCGACCGGCGAACTCCAGTTGTCGGCGGGGTATTCGAGCCTCGAGCGGTTCATCATCAACGCGTCGATCCGCCAGCGCAATTTCCGCGGCAAGGGCCAGGAATTGCGCACCAGTGTCGATTATTCGACCTATTCGAAGTCGATCAACCTCGGTTTCACCGAGCCGTATCTGTTCGACAAGAACATCGCTGTCGGTGGCGATATTTTCCGCCGCGATCTGAATTCGTTCAACTTCACGCAGAACGGTGATCGCAACACCACGTATTCACAGCTGACGACGGGATTCCAGATCCGCGCCGGCGTGCCGCTGACCGAATATCTGTCGGTGGCGTTCCGTTATGGGTTGAGCCAGGACAAGATCAGCCTCGATAAAAACACCTATTTCTACGATCCCAACGGAACCGGCGTGAACGATACGTGCGATCCGTTGGTCGCCGGGCGGTATCTGTGCGACGCTTTGGGCGACCGCACGACGTCGTCGGTCGGTTACAGCCTGGTGTGGGACAGCCTGAACAACCGCATTCGGCCGAGCGCTGGCGAACGAACGGTGTTCAGCCAGGACGTGGCCGGACTTGGCGGCAGCGTGCGTTATATTCGCACATCGGGCGAGACCGCCAAATATTGGGATCTCGGCAGAAAATTCATTTTCTCGGTGCGTGCCGAGGGTGGCGCGATCACGCCGTTCAAGGGCAACCCCCCGGGACGCGGCAGCGACACGGTCCGGTTGAGCGACCGCTTCTTCCTGGGTGAGCCGCAGATTCGCGGCTTCGACATTCGCGGCGTCGGTCCGCGAGTTCAGCGCGTGCCGTATGTTGTCACGACCAATGCCGACGGTTCGACCACAGTCGCCGAGTCGACCGACCGCGCCACGATCACCGACGACGCTCTCGGCGGTCGGGCTTATTACGTAACGCATCTCGAGCTCGAGATTCCACTGGGCGCGGGCGCGCGGGAATTGGGCATCCGACCGTCGATCTTCCTCGACGCAGGGTCGGTCTTCGGGCTGCGTTATCCGGACACACAAGACTACCGGCCGGGCGATACGCGGCTGCTGCGTCCGGTGTTCGGCGCCGATGGCGCCCGCCAATGCGTCGATATGGCGGTGCCACCGGCGTTGACCTCGGCGGTCGGTGGGGTTTGCCCGACGGGAACGACGCCTTATTCGACGGCATTGAGCACCGGGTTCAACGAGAAATACTATGGCGGCTCGGCCAAACCGCGCGTTTCGGTCGGCATCGGCTTTAATTGGAACTCGCCGTTCGGCCCGCTACGGCTCGACATCGCCAAGGCGTTGCTCAAGCAAAAGGGCGACGACACCAAATTGTTCACATTCAACGTAGGAACTCAATTCTAATGACCAAGATCAAGCTCGCGCTTCTTGCCGCGGCCGTGTTTACACCGGCTGCCGCTTTCGCTCAGGCCGTTCCGCCCGCCGTCATCGCGGTTGTCGACACGGCGCGCATCTTCGGCACCTGCACGGCGTGCGTTGCCGCCAATTCGCAGACCCAGGCGCTGGTAACGCAGGCACAGACCCGCGCCACTGCGCTGGGCACCCCGCTGCAGACGCAGCAGCAGGCGCTCGAGACCGAAGCCACGCGTGTACGCGCAATGCCGGACGGCGCGGCGAAGAACACCGCGGCATCGACGCTGAACCAGCGCGTTCAGGCATTCCAGGCTCAGCAGGCCTCAGCGCAGCAGGAAGTCGAACGCCTGCGCAACAACATCGAATCGACGCGCCAGAACGTGCTGCGCCAGCTCAGCGAAAAGCTGAATCCGGTGATTACGTCGGTGATGACTCAGCGCGGTGCCAATATCGCCATGGACCAACAGGCGACGCTGGCAGCGGCCAAGGGTGTCGACGTGACCGACGCGGTGCTTGCCGCGCTCAATCAGGCGGTGACCAGTGTGTCGGTTACGCCGTTGCCGGCAACCGCCGCTCCGGCGACACCGCGTCCTGCAGGCCGCTAAATCCATGATGGACATTCGGGGGGTGATGGCGGCGCTGCCGCATCGCTACCCGATGTTGCTGGTCGATCGCGTCGAGGAACTCGTCAAGGACGAGCGTATCGTCGCGATAAAGGCCGTGACGATCAATGAGGGGTTCTTCGCCGGGCATTTTCCGGGACGTCCGATCATGCCCGGCGTCCTCATCGTCGAAGCCTTGGCGCAGGCTGCGGGAATTCTCGCGGTCGAAAGCCTCGGCCTCGCGGGATCGGGCAAGCTGGTTTATTTCATGGCGATCGACGGGGCGAAGTTCCGTGCGCCGGTCGAACCCGGCGTGCTGCTCCGCCTCGAATGCGCCTTCGTCCAGAAGCGTGCGAGCGTTTGCAAATTCGCGGGCCGCGCGCTGGTCGATGGCAAATTGGCGGCGGAAGCGAATTTCACCGCGATGATCGCGGATCCGCCAGCCTGAAAACTTGCCTTTTCAAGCGCGCGACGTTACGAGCGCGCTTCCTTTTTCCCAGACCGGTCGGAACCGGTCGATCATGGAAAGTATCGATATGAAAAGCGGCATCCACCCCGATTACCACACCATCAACATCAAGATGACCGATGGCACCGAGTTCCAGACGCGTTCGACCTGGGGCAAGGAAGGTGACACGATGACGCTCGAAATCGATCCGACCAGCCACCCGGCCTGGACCGGCGGTTCGGGCAAGATGCTCGACGCAGGCGGCCAGGTTGCGCGCTTCAACAAGCGTTTCGGCGGGCTTACGCTGAAGAAGTAAGCATGGAGCGCACGGCGATAGCGTAGCTATTGCCGAGACGCGGCATGCCGGACGGCCTCGGCTTCATGCCGAGGATCGACGACGTGGCTTTGCCGCGTCGCAGCTCATATTTGATACAGGCTGCCGCGGCAAAGCCGCGTCGTCAGACCTTGCTGCGCAAGGCTGGCCGTCCGTTCACGTCGCTTCGCGACCGGTGCGCTGCTGCGCTACGCACCTCGCTCCGGCGGACAGGGTGGGATTCGAACCCACGGACGGCTTGCACCGTCGCTGGTTTTCAAGACCAGAGCCTTAAACCACTCGGCCACCTGTCCTAGTTGCCGCGCCTAGCCGAGGTCGGCGTGCGACGAAAGGGATTCACGCGCGCGTCATCCTGTGTCACGATGCCGGGATGAGGTCGTTGCTGTTCGCACTCGCCATGATTCTGCCCGCGGCCCCATTGGGCATGGGCGGGATGGCGGTGGCGCAAGAGGACGGGTTCCAGACCTATCTCCAGACGCTGGGTGCCAAGGCGCGGGCGGCGGGCGTGCGCGAGGAGACGATCGCATCGGTGCTGCCGACGCTGACGTACAGCGCGCGCGTCGTTGAGCTCGACCGCGGGCAGCCGGGCGGGACCGCCACCAACGCGCCGTCCGCCATTCCCAATTTCGCGCCTTATCGCGCGGCGCATGTCGACGGCGATCGCATCACGCGGGGTCGCGCGGCCTATGCGTCGCTGCGGCCGTTGCTCAGCCGGGTCGAGGCGCAAACCGGGGTGCCCGAAGCAATCATGGTCTCGATCTTCGGCAATGAGACCAATTATGGCGGCTATACCGGCGATTTCGACCTCGCCCGCGCGCTGGCGACGCTCGCTTATGACGGGCGGCGGCGCGCGCTGTTCGAGGATGAGTTCGTCGCGGTGCTCAAGCTGATGGACCGGGGCGTATCGCGGGACACGCTGAAAGGCAGTTGGGCAGGGGCGACCGGCTATCCGCAGTTTCTGCCGTCGATGGTGCTGAGACTGGGTGCCGATGGCGATGGTGACGGGCGTGTCGATATCTGGCGCAGCCGCGCGGACGCGTTGGCGTCGATCGCCAATTACTTCGTCGCGGCGGGCTGGCGGCCGGGCGAGCGCTGGGGCGTCGCCGTGCGCGTGCCGGGCGATCTCGACCGGTCGGCGATTCGCGACCGCACGACCAGCCCGCGCTGTCCGCGAGTGCATGACCGGCACAGCAAATGGCTGACGATGCGCGAATGGCGCGCGCTGGGCGTGACGCCGCAGGGGCGGACGATGCCCGACAGTACGCTGGCTTCGCTGATCGAACCCGATGGGCCGAATGCGACGGCGTACCTGCTCACCGGCAATTACCGCGTGATCCTCGACTACAATTGCTCGAATTTTTATGCGCTGTCGGTCGGATTGCTGGCCGACGCGGTTGAAAGCTGACCCCCCTCCGGCCTATCGCCCGGGAATGAAGAAGCTTCTCCTCGCATCCGTCCTGATTGCCGTTCCCGCCGGTGCCGCCGCGCCACCGTTCGAAACCAGCGCGCCGATCGCGTACATGATCGACCTGTCGAGTCACGCGGTGCTCTACGCCAAGGATGCGGACCGGCAGATGCCTCCCGCGTCGATGGCCAAGATGATGACGGTCTATGTCGTGTTCGACATGATAAAAAAGGGCGAGTTGCGCCTCGACAAACAATTCACCGTGCGGCCCGAAACGTGGCAGAAATGGCATGGTGCCGCCGCTGGTTCGACGATGTTCCTGTCGCCCGGAGAGAGCGTCAGCGTCGAGAATTTGCTGCATGGCGTGGTGACGCTGTCGGGCAATGACGCCTGTGTAGTCCTCGCCGAAGGTATTTCGGGGACCGAGGCCGCGTTCGTCGCGCGGATGAACCAGGCGGCGAAGAAGATCGGGCTGAACAACAGCAATTTCGGGACGTCGAACGGCTGGCCCGATAACGGCGTGACCCGCGTCACCGCCAAGGACCTCGCGCACCTCGCCGAGGCGACGATCGAGGAGCATCCGGGGCTGTACAAGCAATTCTACAGCCAGCGCGAATTCAGCTGGGGCAAGACGATGGGGGCGGGATCGGACATCACTCAGGCCAATCGCGATCCGCTGCTGGGGCGCGTCGAGGGTGCCGACGGGCTCAAGACCGGGCATACCGATGAGGCGGGCTATGGCTTTACCGGCTCCGCGCAGCAGGGCGGACGGCGGCTGGTGATGGTCGTCGCCGGGTTGGGCAGTTTCAACGACCGCATTTCGCAATCGGTGAGTTTCATGAACTGGGGTTTCCGCGCGTGGACCGCCAAGCCACTGTTTGCCAAAGGGAAGCAGGTCGGTTCGGCGCGCGTCGAACTGGGTGATAGCGCGACGGTGCCGCTGGTCGCACCGCGCGACCTGGCGTTGACCGTGCCTGCCGGTAGCGACGCGGGAATGACGATGAAAATCGTTTATACCGGGCCGCTGCATCCGCCGATCGAGGCGGGTCAGCATGTTGCCGACCTAGTTGTGACTTCAGCCGATGCCGGGGTGCAGACGTTGCCGCTCGCCGCTGCCAACGATGTCGGAGAGGCTGGATTTTTTTCGCGGCTATGGGCGGGGCTGAAATCGCTCATCGGACTGGCGTGAGCCAGAGGGGCCGCTTCATCACGCTGGAGGGCGGCGAGGGGGTCGGCAAATCGACGCAGGTGCGGCGGCTGGCTAAAGCGTTGCAGGCTCGTGGCATCGAGGTGGTGACGACGCGAGAGCCGGGCGGCACGCCGGGCGCGGAGGCGATCCGTGATCTGCTGATGACCGGGGCGGCCGGGCGGTGGAATGCCGCCACCGAGACATTGCTTTTCGCCGCCGCCCGCGCCGATCACGTCGCGCGGGTGATCGAACCGGCGCTGGCGGCGGGCAAATGGGTGATTTGCGACCGCTATCTCGATTCGACGCGGGCGTATCAGGGGGCGGCGGGCGGGATCGACGATGCGGATATCGTGACGGTCAACCGCATCGGCGGGGCCATGCTACCGGACCGGACCCTGCTGCTCGATTTGCCCGTCGAAGCGGGCCTGACCCGGGCGGGCGCACGCGGCGCGAGCGACCGGATGGGTTCGCGCGACGACACGTTTTACGACCGGGTCGATGCCGGTTTTCGCGCGTTCGCGGCGGCGGAGCCCGAACGGTTTCGCACGATCGATGCTGCGGGATCGCCCGACGAGGTGAGCACACGCCTGATCGCCGCATTATCGGACCTGCTGTGACCCTGATCGGCGTCGAGCGGCAATGGGCGGAGATGGCCGCGGGGCTGACGAGCGGGCGGCTGCATCATGGCTGGTTGCTCAGCGGGCCCAAGGGTGTCGGCAAGGCGGGTTTCGCAAAGTTTGCCGCGCAGGCGATCATCGAGGGCGCGCCTTACGCATTCCCCCCCGATGCAGAATCGCGCGCGGGCTCGCTGATCGCCGCGCGCAGCCATCCCGATTTCCGGCTGGTCGAGCGCGAGGTTTGGGACGGCTCGCCGCCGCGCATCGTAGCGTATGACCGGCGCAAGGCCGACGATCCGGTCGCGCGCAGCATTCGCATCGCGCAGATCCGCGCGCTCGAGCCCATCCTGTCGATGCCGCCATCGCTCGCCGACCGGCGGGTGATCATCATCGACGCGGCGGACGATCTGGAACGGCCCGCGGCCAATGCGTTGCTCAAGATGCTGGAGGAGCCGCCCGCCAGCACCACCTTCATGCTGATCAGCCATGTCGCCGGGCGATTGCTACCGACGATCCGTTCGCGTTGTCGCGTGCTGCGGTTCGGCCCCCTCGACGACGCTCAAATGAGCGCGGCGCTGGCCACGGAACAGGACGGACCGGACAAAGATGCGGCGATCGCCTCCGCCGAAGGATCGCCCGGTCGCGCTATCGCCGCTTTGGGCAATCGCCTGGGCGAGATCGACGCGACTTTGGTGCGGATCGCGCGCGAGGGCGACCGCGACAATCGCCTGCGCTCGACGCTCGCCCGCAGCCTTTATGGCAAGGCGTCGGCGGCACGGTACGAAGCGTTCCTCGCGCGCGTCCCCGCCTTCATCGCCGACGAGGCGAAGCGGCTGGACGGCGCGGCCTTGGCCAATGCGATCGAGCACTGGTCGGCGACGCGGCATCTGGCGGCGATCGCGCTGCCGCAATCGCTGGCGGCGGAGACGGTGGCGTTCGAGATGCTGGGGCATGTTGCCGCCTTGGCGAAGCGGTAGTCCCGATCTCTCGACGTCAGACGGTTACGCGCGCGCCCCGTCGCCGCATCGCCCCGCCGGCTACGCCGAACCCCATGATCAGCAAAGCCCAGCTATTCGGCTCGGGAACGGCGTCGCTGCCGATCGCATTGTCGATACCGTCGCTGAGCTCGATGGAAAAGTCGCTGAAGTCGCCACCGAAGTCGCCGGGCAGAGCCACTTCAGGATCGATAAAAGCGAAAGCCTGCGATTTCGGCGTGTAAGCATTGGCGAGACTGGTCAGGAAAATGTGGCCGGCGAAGTCCAGATGGACAGCGTCGCTGATCGTGACCGCCCCGGGGATCGTGAACACGTATTTGGCAAGGTGGTGCGCTCTGTCGTTGCAGTCGCCTCCGGTATCGGTGCATGCAAAGCTGGCGGTGATCGCGGCTCCGGCGTCGATCGACGTCAGCGCGGAGCCGGAGCCTTTCACAGCTTGTTTCGCATACCCGCTGATCGTTGCATTAGTACCGTCATGCGTCGCAGCATAAGCCGTCAATTGGTCGAACGCGGTCTGACTTTTGGCATGGAAAACATAGTCATAGCTGAGGTTGCTGTAGGCCGTCGCCTGAACCGTAGGCCCTGCCTTGGCCTTGGATCGCACCGCCGCTGACGGTTTTTTGCGGCTATAGGTTTGCGCGGATCCCTTTTTGAGCACGGCGGTGTGCGATCCGAACGTCGCCCCCTGTTGGGTCGAGTGCGCCTCAGTAGCATAAACATTGACCAGGAAATCGGCCACGGCAGCGCCGGGTTTCAACTTGCCCTGCGTCGGTGTTGCGACGGCTGTCCCCGACACGCCAAGCAGCGCCAGCCCCAAAATCCATGTCCGTACCGCCATCGCCACCCCCGATTATCAAGAGGTCCCGGTAGGGCCGGTGGTTTGTCGCGTATTGTATAGAAACGAAGTCGGTGCGGTGGCTCGAGATGCTGGGGCATCTTGCGAGGCTGATGGGGCGGCACCGTGCGTCGCCCCCGCGGAGGCCGGGGCCGTTGGCGTCTGAGTGCCTAACCTCGAGCGGCCCCGGCCTTCGCCGGGGCGACGATCAGGCTTTTGCCACTTCCGCCTCGTCCACCCCGTAGAACAACTTCCCCGGATCGATCTCGGGCCGCCCCTGGCTCACCCGGTGCGCGTTGGTGTCGCGCAGCGAATAGACGCAGCCGCAATATTCCTGCTGGTAGAATTGTTCGCGCTTGGAAATCTCGATCATCCGCGCCGCGCCGCCGCCCTTGCGCCAATTGAATGTCCAGTAGCTCAGCCCGTCATAATGCGACGCGGCGCGCTCGCCCGAGCCGTTGATCTGGTTCATGTCCTTCCAGCGCGAAATGCCGAGCGACGAGGTGATCACTGGAAACCCATGTTCGTGGGCATAGAGCGCGGTCCGCTCGAAGCGCATGTCGAAACACATCGTGCAGCGGATGCCGCGCTCGGGCTCATGCTCCATCCCCTTGGCGCGCTGGAACCAGTTTTGCGTATCGTAATCGGCATCGACGAATGGCACGCCGTGCTCCTCGGCAAAGCGGATATTCTCCTCCTTGCGCAGTTCATATTCGGCCTTGGGGTGGATGTTCGGGTTGTAGAAGAAGATCGTGTAATCGATCCCCGACGCCGTCATCGCTTCCATCACTTCGCCCGAACACGGCGCGCAACAACTGTGCAGCAGGACGCGTTTGTGGCCATCGGGGGGCGTCAGCACAGGGCGATCGGTCATCGGCACGCCATAGCGATTGCGCCGCGCCTTGTCGAAGGGCAGGGGAGGCGGATGGAGCCAGTTTCGACCATCGCGGGCCGCGCCTATCCGTTCGGGCGCAAGAATGTCGATACCGACGTCATCATCCCCGCCAAATGGCTCAAGACGATCACGCGCTCCGGATTGTCGCGCGGGGCGTTCGAAACGGTGCGGGCAGAGGACGGCAATGTGTTCGACGATCCGGATTTCGCGGGTGCACCGGTGCTGATCGCGGGGGACAATTTCGGCTGCGGGTCGAGCCGCGAACACGCCGCCTGGGCGCTCGACGATATGGGCATCAAGGCGGTGATCGCGCCCAGTTTTTCCGACATTTTCTCCGGCAATGCGTTCAAGAACGGGCTGCTGACCGTCGTCCTGCCGCAGGATGCGGTCGATCGGTTGCTGGTGGTCGCGGCGGCGGGCGACCCGATCCATATCGACCTGGAGGCACAAAGCGTCACCACCGAATATCAGGACCGCTTTCGCTTCGAGATCGACCCGTTCCGCAAATCGTGCCTGATGGCGGGGACAGACGAGATCGCCTTGACGCTGGGCAGCGATACCAGCATCGCCCGCCACGAAGCGCGCCAGCCCGACTGGCTCAGTCCCAAGGAGATCGCATGAAGGCCTTGCTCTCGACCGCCCCGGGCGGCCCCGATACGCTGGTGATGAGCGACATCGACGCGCCGACCGCCGGGCCAGGCCAGTTGCTGATCGACGTGAAGGCGTGCGCGATCAATTATCCCGACGTGTTGATTATCGAGGACAAATATCAATTCAAGCCACAGCGCCCGTTCGCGCCGGGCAGCGAGATTGCGGGCGTCGTCGCGGCGCTGGGCGAGGGTGTCAGCGGCTTTGCGGTCGGCGACCATGTGTTTGCGGTCACCGGGCATGGCGGGCTGGTCGAACAGATCGCGGTCGATGCGAGCCGCGCGATGAAAATCCCCAAGGGACGCTCGTTTGCCGAGGGCGCGGCGTTCATGATGACCTATGGCACGTCGATCCACGCGCTGGTCGATCGCGGGCACATCAAGGCGGGCGACAGCTTGCTGGTTCTTGGCGCCGCGGGCGGTGTCGGTCTTGCGGCGATCGAGCTGGGCAAGGCCTATGGCGCGCGCGTCGTCGGCGCGGTGTCGAGCGAGGACAAGGCGCAGGCCGCGCGCGAGGCCGGAGCGGACGATGTCGTGATCTATGGCGCGGCACCGTTCGACAAGGACCAGTCCAAGGCGCTCGCCGAACAGTTCAAGGCGGCGGGCGGCAAGGGCGGTTTCAACCTGATCTATGACGGCGTCGGCGGCGATTATGCCGAACCGGCGCTGCGGTCGATCGCGTGGGAAGGGCGCTACCTCGTCGTCGGCTTCCCGGCCGGCATTCCCAGATTGCCGCTCAATCTGACCCTGCTGAAAAGCTGCGACGTGTGCGGCGTGTTCTGGGGCGCGTTCACCGCGCGCGATCCGGCGGCGCATGCGCGCCATGTCGAAACGCTGTTCAAGTTGTGGGACGAGGGCAAGATTTCGCCGCGTGTCACCATGACCTATCCGTTCGAACAGGGTGGTCAGGCGATCGCCGACATGGCCGCGCGCAAGGCGGTAGGCAAAATGGTGGTGACGGTCGCGAACTGACGCCCTAGTCTGGACGAAACACGAGGTATTGCATGACGACTTTCGACGATCGCGAGCGTGCGTTTGAAACCAAATTCGCGCGGGACGAGGACATGATGTTCCGCATCGTGTCGCGCCGCAACAAGCTCGCCGGGCTGTGGGCCGCCGACAAGATGGGCCTGAGCGCGGAGGAAGCCGACGCCTATGCCCAGGCGGTGATCCAGGCCGAATTCGAGGAGGCGGGCGACGAGGATGTTATCCGCAAATTGCTGGGTGACCTGACCGCGGCGAAAGTCGAGATCGACGATGCCGCGATCCGCACGATGCTTGACGACAAGGCCGTCGAGGCACGCCGCCAGTTGATGGATCCGGAATAAGCCGATGCCGATGGCCGCTGCCGATATCGAGGCGCTGATCCTGGCGGGAATCCCCGATGCGTCGGTCGAACTGACCGATCTGGCGGGGGACAATGACCATTGGGCCGCGCGGGTCGTCGCGGAGAGTTTTCGCGGGCAAACGCGCATCGCGCAGCAAAAGGCGGTTTACGCGGCGCTTGGCGGGCGGATGGGCGGCGAACTCCACGCCTTGCAACTGACCACCGCCGTGCCCACTTCCGCTGCCTGATATTCGAGGGATGCAAGCGATGACCGACGACGCCACCGCCCGGATCGAAGGGATCGTCAAGACGAACCCCGTCGTGCTGTTCATGAAGGGTACGCCCCTGTTCCCGCAATGCGGCTTTTCGAGCCGCGCGATCTCGATCCTCGAACATATCGGCGTCGAATTCGAGACCGTCGACGTGTTGCAGGACCAGGGCATTCGTCAGGGCATCAAGGCCTATTCGGATTGGCCGACCATCCCCCAGCTGTACGTCCATGGCGAATTCGTCGGCGGATCGGACATCATGATGGAGATGTACGAGGCGGGCGAGCTCCACGAAATGTTCGGCGGCGAAAAGCCCGCGAACTGACGTCGCTACAATTGTAGTTGACTACAAATGTAGCGTCGGTTACCCGGCGCTCATGAAGCACGCAATAATCCTCTCGCTCGGCCTCGCCTTCGCGGCGACTGCTGCCCCTGCAACCGCGCACGATGCGATATGCACCGCCATAGAACGGCACGAGCCGAAAAGCTGGTTCACGCCGGAGCAAAAGGCCTTCATCCAGGCCAAATGCGGCGTCGATGTCGATGACCACCAGCGCAGTCTGAACATTCAGAACAATGTGATGATCTGTCCCGACGGGCGCACGGTCGATGACCCGTACGTCAAGGTGATGAGCGACGACGTATCACGCCGCGCCAACGACTTCGCGCGCAACGTGATGAAACAGGCCGACGTCCAGCGCGCCATTGCGCTGACCACCAACGACAGCGTCCACAAGGCGATCGCCGAAGCCAATGTGGACGCACGCGTCGCCGAAGCGCTGGCCCAGGCCGACATCGCGCGCACCACCGCCGCGCGCGTTCGCGACGCACTAACCAAGTCGGGGCTGGGCGACACGCACTAAGTCTGGAAAGTCGGGGGCGCGATGCTACACCACCGTCCATGACTTCGGAAAACTCGGTGCAATTGTCCCCGCTGGTGCGCCGCATCACGGCGGACAACCCGTCCGCATTCACCTTTACCGGCACGCAGACCTATCTTGTCGGGCACGGCGAGGTGGCGGTGATCGACCCCGGCCCCGACGAGCCGGGGCATATCGACGCAATCCTCGCGGCGACGGCGGAGGAGCGCATCGTCGCGATCCTGTGCACGCATACGCACAAGGATCATTCGCCCGCCGCCGCGCCATTATCCGAGCGGACGGGCGCACCGATCATCGGCTGCGCGCCGTTGGTGCTCGAAGATGCCGGCCCGCGCGCCGACGCGTCGTTCGACAGAACGTATGCGCCCGACCGCGTGCTGTCGGACGAAGAAACCGCCACGGGCACAGGCTGGACGCTGACCGCGGTGGCGACGCCCGGGCACACGTCCAACCATTTGTGCTTCGCGCTGGAGGAGGAGGGCGGCCTGTTCACCGGCGACCATGTCATGGGCTGGTCGACCACCGTGATCAGCCCGCCCGACGGCGACATGGCCGATTACATGGCGAGTTTGGCGAAGCTCGAGGCGCGCAAGGACGCAATTTATTATCCCGCGCATGGCGATCCGGTCGAAAAGCCGCAGCGTTTCGTGCGCTCGCTGGCAGGGCACCGGCGTCAGCGCGAAGGGCAGATCCTGCGCCTGATCGACGGCGGGACCGGCACCATCGAAGCGATGGTCCCGAAAATGTACGCCGGCATCGATCCGCGCCTGCACGGCGCGGCGGGGCGTTCGGTGCTGGCGCACCTGATCGATCTTCAGCAGCGCGGCGTGGTCGCGCAGACGGGCGACGACTGGCGCCGCGCGGCATGAGGCAGGTGCCGCGCTGGGCGTTCGCGGTGGTTGCGCTGCTCGCATTCATCCTCGCCGTCGCGTTGTGGCGCGAACATGGTGCGCGCAAAACCGCCGAGACCAACGTGCCGTTCGAATCCGCCAGGATCATCGATGCGACGTTCGACAAGGCGGTCAGCCTCAAGGTCGCGACATTGTCCGGCCAGGTGCGGAGCAGCGCCAGCGATGCGGTGCTGTTCGGGCGCATCGTCAACACCCAGTCGCGCACGTTTCCGTACAGCGTCGATTATTTCGTCGACCTGCGCCGCTTCGGCAAAAGCGACATGCGCTGGAACGCGGCGACGAAGACGATGGTCGTGACCGTGCCCGACGTCATGCCCGCCGTGCCCAATGTGGACGAGGCGCGCGGGACCATGGAAGCGCCCAAGGGGCTGATCGTCCCGCGCGGCAGCATGCAACGGCTGCAGCAGCAAATTTCGGGACGCGCGACAGGCGTGGTCAGCAAGACCGCCAACGATCCCGCCTGGATCGCCAAGGCGCGTGAAAGCGGTCGTGACGCCATGGCGCAGCTTGTCCGCGCGCCGCTCGCGGCCGCGGGTGTCGGCGATGTGAAGGTCGCGGTCCGCTACGCTTCCGAAGGCACCGGGCGCAGCGCCGAATTATGGGATGAATCGACCCCGCTGGATATCATCATGGCGCGACCCGAGTGATCGCTTGATCGGCGCCGTGCCGCGCGCCACATAGCGGTTATGACTTACCAGCCGGGCAGCCTCAAAGGCCTCGACCTTCGCGTCGAGATCGAACGCCTCCGCAAGGAGCGCAACGCGGTCATTCTCGCGCATTATTACCAGCGTCCCGAATTGCAGGACATTGCCGATTTCGTCGGCGATTCGCTCGATCTGGCACGTAAGGCGCAAGCGACCGATGCAGACGTCATCGCATTCTGCGGCGTGCGTTTCATGGCCGAGACCGCGAAAATCCTGTCCCCCGAAAAGATCGTCGTGCTGCCGGACATGGACGCGGGGTGCAGCCTCGAGGATTCCTGCCCGCCAGAGGCGTTCGCCAAATTCCGCGCCGAGCATCCCGATCACATCGCGCTGACGTACATCAACTGTTCGGCGGAAGTGAAAGGGCTGAGCGACATCATCGTCACCAGTTCGTCCGCCGAAAAAATCCTGTCGCAAATTCCGTTGAGCCAGAAAATCATCTTCGGGCCCGACAAGCACCTCGGCGGCTATCTCAAGCGCAAGACCGGGCGCGACATGCTGTTGTGGCCGGGCGTGTGCATCGTCCACGAGGCGTTTTCGGAAACCGAGCTGATCAAGCTGAAGGCGCAGCATCCGGGCGCCCCCGTCGCGGCGCACCCCGAATGCCCCGCGCACATCCTCGACCACGCCGATTATGTCGGATCGACCAGCGGCATCCTCGAATATGCCAAGGCGCTGCCCGGTGACACGCTGATCGTCGCGACCGAGGCCCACATCATCCATCAGATGACCAAGGCGTTGCCGCTCAAGAACTTCATCGGCGCGCCTGGCGCGGACGGCAACTGCAATTGCAATATCTGTCCGTACATGGCGCTGAACACGATGGAGAAACTCTACGTCGCGCTGCGCGACCTCGAGCCGCGCATCGAGATGGACGAAGGCTTGCGCGTGCGGGCGAAGAAGAGTCTGGACCGCATGCTGGAAATGGCCGGTGCGACGGTGGGGCAGGGCGATTTGGGGCCGCCCAAGGTGACGGGCGACTAACCCAACTTCTTCTCGGCGAACGCCACCAGCGCGCCGAACGTCTCCAGCATTTCCGCGTCGACCTCGTCATCGTCGATGATCGTACCGAGGCGATCTTCAAGTTCGGTCAGCAACGTCGCCACCGCCATCGAATCCAGTTCGGGCAATGCGCCGAACAAAGGCGTGTCGCCGTCCATCGCATCCACGCGCGCCTGATCGATCGACAGGCTGTCGCGCAGTGTTTCGCGAACGATAGTTTCGGCTGCGGCCCCCATGTTGCAGTGCAGCTAGACGAGCGGACGCGGGGTCGCAAGCGCGGGGGGGAGCGGCTAGAGGGCGGTGATGGTCCCGCTCGATCCCGTGCCGCGCCCGATCGATCATCTGCTGGGCTTTGGCAGCGGCGACGCATTGGTCATGGCGCGCGATACGCTGAGTTATGCCGCGGCTGAACGACGTGTCGGCGAATTGGCCGGATGGCTGGCGTCATTCGGTTTCGCACCCGGCGCACGCGTCGCGACCTGGCTGCCCAAAACGCTCGAGGCGTGCCTTATGCCGCTCGCCGCGCCGCGTGCCGGCCTGGTGCATGTGCCGGTCAATCCGGTGCTCAAGCGCGCACAGGTGGCGCATATCCTGGCGGACAGCGACGCGTCGCTGCTCCTCACCGCCGCGGCGCGCGCTGCGACACTTGCCGCGGGCGATGCACCCGAGGATTGCAAGGTGGCGACCGAAGCGGGGCGGGGCGAGGCGTTGCCGCCTTCGAATGCCGACCCGCACGCGCTCGCGGCGTTGATGTACACGTCGGGTTCGACGGGGCGGCCCAAGGGCGTGATGCTGAGCCACGCGAATTTGTGGCTCGGCGCGGTCAGCGTGGCGCATTACCTCGAAGTGACGCCCGACGAGCATGTGCTGGCGGTCCTCCCGCTCGGCTTCGACGCCGGTCAGAGCCAATTGCTCTCCACATGGCGCGCGGGCGCGACGGCGGTGCCGCTCGACTATCTGCTGCCGCGTGACGTCATGAAGGCAGTGCAACGCTTTGAGATTACGTCGATCACTGCCGTGCCACCTTTATGGACGCAATTGCTCGCGCTCGATTGGGGCGACACTGGCGCGAGCGTTCGGCGGATCGCCAATACCGGTGGCGCGCTGACTCCCGCGATGATCGACCGGATGCGCTTGTGCTTCCCCAATGCCGATATCTTTCCGATGTACGGGCTGACCGAGGCGTTTCGCTCGACCTATCTCGACCCGGCGGAGGTAAGGTCGCATCCGACATCGATGGGGCGCGCTATTCCGTTCGCCGAGGTGATGGCGGTCCGTCCCGACGGGAACGCGGCGGCGGCGGGTGAGCCGGGCGAGCTGGTTCATGCCGGGCCGCTGGTCGCACAGGGCTATTGGCGCGATCCCGACCGCACCGCCCAGCGCTTTCGCCCCACGCCCGATTGGGCGACCTCGGGCGGCATGGCGGTATGGTCGGGCGATACCGTGCGGCGCGACGCCGAAGGGCGGTTCTTCTTCGCGGGTCGTGACGACGAGATGATCAAAACGATGGGCCAGCGCGTCAGCCCGTTCGAGGTCGAGGCGGCGGCGCTGGACAGCGGTGAGGCCGTCGAGGCCGTTGCCTGGGGTGTCGCCGATGCGGCGGCGGGTGCGCTGATCCGGCTGGCGGTGAGCGGTGCGGGCGACGATGCTCGACTGATGACCCACCTCAAACGCGAATTGCCGTCGTACATGGTTCCGGCGATGATCGAACGCCGCGCCGACCTGCCGCGCAATGCCAATGGCAAGCTCGACCGCGTCGCGGTGAGGACACTGTCATGAAGCCTTATGGCCCGATTCCGGACTGGTGGACCGCGGAGCGCTTAGCCGCGTTGCTGCCCATGGCCGATGCCGGCACCCCGTTGTTCGTCTATGATCTGGGGCAGGTCGAGACAAAGATAGCGTATCTTCGCAACAGCTTGCCAGGCATTGTTTCGATCCATTATGCGATGAAGGCCAATCCGTTCGCGCCGCTGCTGAGCGCGATGGTGGGCCAGGTCGACGGCGTCGACGTGGCGTCGGGCGGCGAACTGGCGGCGGCGATTGCAGCGGGAGCGACGCACATCAGCTTTGCCGGGCCGGGCAAGACCGATGCCGAACTCGAACAGGCGATTATTGCCGGTGTCACACTCAATCTCGAAAGCGAAGGCGAAGCCGGTCGCGCGCTGCACATCGCGGCGCGGCTGGGCGTGACGCCAAAGCTCGCCGTGCGGGTCAATCCGCCGTTCGCGCTCAAGGGATCGGGGATGAAGATGGGCGGCGCGGCGTCGCCCTTCGGCGTGGATGCCGATCGCGCGGCCGCATTGGTGCGCCGCCTGATCGACGCCGGTGCCGATTGGCGCGGGCTGCACATCTTTGCCGGCAGTCAGAGCCTCGACGGCGATGCCGTTGCCGAGGCGCAGGCGGCGACCGTGACGCTGGCCGCGGAGATTGCCGAGGCGGTTGGCGTCACGCCGCCACTGGTCAACCTCGGCGGCGGGTTCGGCATTCCGTATTTCGCGGGCGATCGTGCGCTCGATGTGGCGGCGATCGGCGCGCGGCTCGGCGAAACCCTCGCCAACCGTCCAGCAATCTTGCGCGAAACGCGCTTCGCGCTCGAACTCGGCCGCTGGCTGGTCGGCGAGGTCGGGATATACTTCACGCGCGTGATCGACCGAAAGGAGAGCCGCGGCGAAACCTTCCTCGTGGTCGATGGCGGGCTGCATCACCAACTCGCGGCGAGCGGTAATTTCGGCACCGTCGTGCGCCGCAATTACCCTGTGGCGGTGGTCGGCGGAGAGGGCGCGCTCGAAACCGTCAGCGTCGTCGGCGCGCTGTGCACGCCGCTCGACCGGCTGGCCGATCAGGTGCAGTTGCCGCGTGCCGATGTGGGTGACGTCATCGCGATCTTCATGGCAGGCGCTTATGGCGCAACCGCCAGCCCTACGGCGTTCCTCGGCCACACCCCCGCGCGCGAAATCCTGATCGGTCAGTAATCTGCGCGGACGAAGTACAGCCCGTCGGGCGGGGCGTTGAAGCCCAATGCGGCGCGATCCTTCGCCGCCAGCGCATCGGCAAGGTCGGTGGCGCTCCATTTGCCCTCGCCGACCATCGCCAGGCACCCGGTCATCGAGCGCACCTGATGGTGGAGAAAACTGCGCGCCGAAGCTTGGATCGAGATGCGCTCGCCAACGCGCGCCACGTCGAGCCGGTCGAGCGTGCGGACCGGCGAATCCGCCTGGCAATGCGCCGAGCGGAAGGTGGTGAAATCGTGATGGCCGACCAGGATCTGCGCGGCGTCATGCATCGCCGCCGCATCGAGCTGTGGCCCGACCCGCCATGCCAGTCCGCGCTCGATCGCGAGCGGCGCACGGCGATTGACGATCACATATTCATAATGACGCGCAACGCACGAGAAACGCGCGTGAAACTGTGGATCGACTTGCCGGCACTCGATCACCGACACCGGATCGGGTCGCACTCCGGCATTGAGCGCGCCGATCAAGCGTTCGGCGCTGATCGAGCGGTCAATATCGACATGCGCAACCATCGCGCGGGCATGGACGCCGGCGTCGGTACGCCCCGCCGCATGGACCGCTACGTCTTCGCGCATCGTCGTGCGGATCGCGCGTTCGATGGTGGCCTGCACGCTGGGGCCGTTGCTCTGCCGCTGCCACCCCATGAACGGGCGGCCGTCATATTCGACGGTCAGGCGAAAGCGCGTCACGCGAGTAGCGTTCCGGGCGGCAGCGCGCACCCCCGCAACAGGTCTTCCGCAGTCATGACGCCGCGCCCGGCGCGTTGCACCGACAGGGGCAGGATCGCCCCGGGGTTGCAGGCGACCGTCAGACGATCGTCGATGATCGTGCCCGGTCTGGCGGGTTCGGGGGTGAGGAGGGCCTGCGCCTCCAGAATGCGGAACCGTTCGCCGGCATGCTCGAACCACGCGCCGGGGGTGGGTGCGAAGGCGCGGATTTGGCGGACGACCTGCGTGGCCGACAGGTTGAAGTCGAGGCGGCTCTCCGCCTTGTCGATCTTCGCGGCATAGGTGATGCCATCTTCGGGCTGCGGGACCGGCGGATGGCTGTCGAGATCGGCAAGAACATCGACGAGCAAGGTCGCACCGAGTGTTGCAAGATTCTCAGTGACTTGCCCGGCATCGCTACCGCCGACAGTTAACTCCCCGCTGGCCATTGTCGGCCCGGTATCGAGCCCGGCCTCCATCTGCATGATGGTCACGCCGGTGACCGCATCGCCTGCCAGAATCGCCCGCTGGATCGGCGCCGCGCCGCGCCAGCGCGGCAGGAGTGACGCATGGACATTGATACAGCCGCGACGCGGCGCATCGAGCACCGCCTGCGGCAGGATCAGCCCGTAAGCCGCGACCACCGCCACATCGGCATCGAGCGCGGCAAATTCGGCCTGCGCCTCTGCGTCCCGCAGCCTTACGGGCGATCGCACCGCAATACCCAGTGTCCCCGCCCGCGCCTGCACCGGCGAAGGGTGCAACCGCTTGCCACGACCAGCTGGCCGCGGCGGTTGGGTATAGACACATACGACTTCGTGCCCCGCCGCGACCAGCGCGTTTAGGCTCGGCACCGCGAAATCCGGCGTGCCCATGAAAACGATCCGCATGCGCCCCCATGCGGCGGTGGCGTTTGCCCGCGCAACCCCCTATCTGTTCCACACGATGGCATCCCCCGAACTCGACGCGCTGACCCAGGCGCTGGCGCGGCTGCCGGGGCTCGGCCCACGATCGGCGCGGCGCGCGGTGCTGCACCTGATGAAGCGGCGAGAAGCGGCGCTGGTGCCCCTGCTCGCGGCGCTCGAAGCGGTCGATCGACGGCTCACCGAATGCGCGACGTGCGGCAATATCGACACCAGCGATCCCTGCGGCGTGTGCGCCGACCCGCGCCGCGATCAACGCGCCATCGCGGTGGTCGAGGAAGTCAGCGATTTGTGGGCGCTCGAACGCTCGCGGCTGTTCCCCGGGCGGTTTCACGTCCTCGGTGGGCGGCTGTCGGCGCTTGATGGGGTGCGGCCCGAGGACCTGACCATTGATCGCCTCGTCACGCGCGTCGCGGCGGGCGGGATCGATGAGGTCGTGTTGGCGATGAACGCCACGCTGGAGGGGCAGACCACCGCGCACTACATCGCCGATCGGCTGGAGGGCTTGCCGGTGCGCCTCACCCAGCTGGCGCACGGCTTGCCGGTCGGCGGTGAGCTGGACTGGCTGGACGACGGCACCCTGGCTCAGGCATTGAGGGCGCGACGACCGGTTTCTTGAGGAGGTGATCATGGGCGTAACAGGTGTGGGCGGCATCTTCCTGCGGGCGAACGACCCGAAGGCGTTGAGCGCATGGTACGCTACGCATCTCGGTATCGGTGATGGCCAATGGGGGATGTGGGAACAGGAAGCTGGCACCACGGTGTTCTCGCCGTTCGCTCGCGATTCGGATCACTTCCCCATCGATCGTCAGGTCATGCTCAATTACCGCGTCGTAGGGCTTGACGACTTGCTCGGCAAGTTGCGCGCGGCGGGGATCGATGTGATCACCAAAGCCGAATGGAACGACCCGGCAACAGGCAGTTTCGCACGTATTTACGATCCCGAAGGCAACCCGATCGAATTGTGGGAAGCACCGGCGGTTGAAAGCGACGCACCGGCGGCTTAATTCGGGTCGATGGCCATACGCCCCATTCTCGAAGCACCCGACCCGCGGCTGCGCGTGATTTCCAAGCCCGTCGAGGCCATCGACGATGGCGTCCGCACGCTGGTCGCCGACATGTTCGAAACGATGTACGACGCGCCGGGCATCGGCCTCGCCGCGGTTCAGGTCGGCGTGCCACAGCGCATCCTGGTGATCGACTTGCAGGAAGAGGATAACGAAGAGGGCAAGCCGATCCGCGACCCGCGCGTGTTCATCAACCCCGAAATCCTCGAACCCGCCGAAGACCGCAACATCTATAACGAAGGTTGCCTCTCGGTCCCCGACCAATATGCCGAGGTCGATCGCCCGGCGTCGTGCCGCGCGCGCTGGATGGATCTGGACGGCAAACAGCATGACGAGCGGATCGAGGGCATGCTGGCGACGTGTTTGCAGCACGAGATGGATCACCTCGAGGGAATCCTGTTCATCGATCACCTCAGCCGCCTGAAACGTGGGATGATTCTTAAAAAACTCGACAAGCTGCGCCGCGCCGCCTGACCATGCTCAATAGACTATTGGCGAATGCGCACGTCACACGCGCGTTTCGCGTCCTCTTCGTCGCTGCGATGGTGCTGGCCGTTGTGCTCGCGCTGTTACCGGCGGTGGACGACCCGTTCGCCAACCTTTGGGACAAGCTGAAGCATGCACTGACGTTTGGCGTGCTCGTTGGCCTCGCGGCGTTTGGCTGGCGGCAGACGCCGCTTCTGCGCATCGGCGAGCGTCTGTCGTTCCTCGGCGCGTTGATCGAAGTGTTCCAGTCGATCCCCGCACTGCATCGCGATTGCGACCCGAAGGACTGGCTCGCCGACACGCTGGCGATCGCGGTGGCGCTGATCATCATCAAGGCGACGGGACTGCGCGACGACCGCCCTCAGATTTAGCTTTCCTACCGCGGCAAGTTCATGGCATGTTCCCCTCGGTCATGAGGCGGGTTCACACCGCGCAATGGCACGTGTGAATCGCGTGAATCGAGCAGGGGCATAAAGTTGGAATTGATCGTCATCGGCATTGTCGCGTTGCTGGCCGGACTGGCGATCGGCTGGCTGCTCGGCGGTCGCGGAACGTCGGCAGTGCGCGCCGAACATGCCGCAAGCGTGGCCCAGGGTGAAATGCTGCGCGCCCTGCGCGAAACGCTGGAGGCCGAGCGCGACAATGCAGTCGGCGAGTGCGGCTCGCTAAGGATTAAAATTGCCGATCTGACCGCGCGCAGCGAGGAACAGGCGGCGGCGCAGGCGCGCTTGCTCGCCGAATTGAAGGACGTCCGCGAGTCACTTCCGATCCAATTCAAGGCGATCGCCCAGACCACGCTCGACGCCGCGCAGACCAAATTCCTCGAACGCGCCGACGAACGCTTCAAGCAATCCGAGGAAACCACCAAACTCGGCGTCACCGCGCTGATCCGTCCGGTGCAGGACACGCTCAAGCGCTACGAAGAATCGGTCACCAAGGTCGAGGCCGAACGGCGCGATGCCTTTGGCGTCCTGCAGGGGCAGATCGAAGCGATGCGTACCGGCACCGAACGCGTCTCGGCCGAGGCCGCGAACCTCGTCAACGCGTTGCGCAATGCCCCCAAGGCGCGGGGACGCTGGGGCGAGCAGCAGTTGAAGAACGTCCTCGAAAGCTGCGGCCTCGCCGAACATACCGACTTCAAGACCGAAGTCAGTGTCGAGCATGACGGCGGACGCCTGCGCCCCGACGCGGTGGTCAACATTCCTGGAGGCAAGGCGTTGGTGATCGACGCCAAGGTGTCGCTCAACGCCTATCAGGATGCGTTCAACGCGGTCGACGACGACGCGCGCAAGCTCGGTCTTGCCGCGCACGCGACCTCGATGCGCAACCACGTCAACGCATTGGGCAACAAGGCCTATTGGAACCAGTTCGAGGACGCACCCGATTACGTCATCATGTTCGTCCCCGGCGAACATTTCCTGTCCGCGGCGTTGGAGCACGATCCGGGCCTATGGGATTTTGCCTTCGAGCGGCGCGTGCTTCTCGCGACCCCGACCAACCTCGTCGCCATCGCGCGCACCGTCGCCGCGGTGTGGCGGCAGGAAAAACTGGCCAAGGAAGCGCGCCAGATCGGTTTGCTCGGCAAGGAACTGTACGAGCGGCTGTCGGTGGTCGGCGAACATCTTGCCAGCACCGGGACGCATCTCAATCGCGCGGTCGGCTCGTTCAACAAGGCGACGAATTCCTACAACACGCGGTTGTTGTCGACGGGCAAGCGGTTTCGCGATCTCAACGTCGATACGGGCGGCCGCGACCTCGACGACCTGTCGGGAGTCGAAGCGCTCGCGAGCCATGTCGCCGTCGATAACGTCATCGCGCTGCCCGAGCCCAAGGATGTCGCTGCGGGTTGATTGGCGTTTGCCCGCACAACTCCTAAATCGAAGCTATGGCGCGAACTCCGGCCGGACGTCCTGATACCCCACGCGGTGAAACGCGCTTTCTCGAGGAGAAGGCGACGTTCGCCGTGCGTGGGTCGGACCAGCCCAATCTCGACGCGGGGGTGGCGGCGATCCGTAACGTGTTGCGGACGCTCCCCGCCAAGCCCGGCGTCTATCGCATGACCGACGCGCGTGGTGACGTGCTTTATGTCGGCAAGGCGCGCACGCTGAAGAACCGCGTTTCGAACTATACCCAGGTCGCGCGCCTGTCGAAGCGGCTGCAACGCATGGTTGCGCAGACTCGGGGCATGACCATCGTCACGACGAACAACGAGGCCGAGGCGCTGTTGCTCGAAGCGCAGCTGATCAAGCGCTTCCGTCCCGCCTACAACGTCCTGCTGCGCGACGACAAAAGCTTCCCGTTCATCCTGATCCGCGCCGATCACAAATATCCGCGCATCCAGAAGCATCGCGGCGCGCGGCGCGCCAAGGGCGACTATTACGGACCCTTCGCCAGCGCAGGTTCGGTTAACACCACGCTTAACGCACTGCAGAAGTTGTTCCTCTTAAGAAGCTGTACCGACAGCTTTTTTGCTAATCGCGACCGGCCATGCCTGCTGTATCAAATCAAGCGTTGTTCGGCGCCGTGCGTCGACCGCATCGACCCGACTGGCTATGCCGAACTGGTCGGCGATGCGAAGGATTTCCTCGCGGGCAAGGCGACCAGCGTCCAGACAAAGATCCAAAGTGCGATGGGCGAAGCTGCCGAGGCCATGGACTTCGAACGCGCGGCGATGCTGCGCGACCGTCTCCGCGCGCTGACCTTCATTCAGGGTAGCCAGTTCATCAATGCCGAGGGCGTGGGCGATGCGGACATCTTTGCGCTCGCCTGCAAATCGGGTGTCCATTGCGTCCAGGCCTTTTTCATCCGCGGCGGGCAGAATTGGGGACATCGTGCGGTATTCCCGGCGCATACCGGCGACATTTCCGAGGAAGACGTGCTCGCCGCGACGATGCTGCAATTCTACGAGGAAGTGCCGCCGCCGCGCACGATCCTGACCGACCGCGAACTGCCTGAACAGGCGTTGATCGAGGAGGCCTTGAGCGAGAAAGCCGGGCGCAAGGTCGCCATCGCCCAGCCGGTGCGCGGCGACCGCGTCCGCCTGGTCAAACAGGCGATCCGCAATGCCGAAGAAGCGCTCGACCGGCGCGCCGCGGAAAGCTCGACCCAGGCCAAGCTGCTGCGCGACGTCGCCGAATTGTTCGAGCTCGACGCTCCGCCGGCGCGGATCGAAGTGTACGACAACAGCCACATCATGGGCACCAATATGGTCGGCGCGATGATCGTCGGCGGGCCCGAGGGCTTCGTGAAGGGCCAGTATCGCAAGTTCAACATCAAGCGCCCCGAGACCATCGCCGGCGACGATTTCGGAATGATGCGCGAAGTCCTCGAACGCCGCTTCGCCCGCGCGATCGAGGAAGATCCGGATCGCGAACGCGGCGTGTGGCCCGATCTGCTGCTGATCGACGGCGGCAAGGGACAGGTCTCGGCGGTGCGGCAGGTGCTCGAATCGATGGGCGTCGAGGAAGTCGCGATCGTCGGCGTCGCTAAGGGGCCGGACCGCAATGCCGGGCGCGAGGTGTTTCACTTGTCCGATGGGCGCGAAATCAAGCTGCCGATGAACCATCCGGTGCTGTTCTTCCTCCAGCGGTTGCGCGACGAGGCGCATCGCTTCGCCATCGGCACGCACCGCGCCAAGCGCGCCAAGGCGCTGGTGACGTCGAGTCTCGACGAAGTGCCCGGCATCGGGCCCGCGCGGAAACGCGCGCTGCTGATGCATTTCGGCACCGCGCGCGCGGTCAAGGCGGCGAGTCTGGAGGATCTGCGGACCGCGCCGGGGGTCAGCGATGCCGTGGCCGGCCTTGTCTACGACCATTTCCACGCCGACGCCGCCGTGGCGCAATAATGCTGATCCGCGCCGACGCGATCGTCTGCGCGGTGCGGACGCATGGCGAAACGGGGACGATCGTCCGCGTGATGACGCGCGAACACGGGCTGGTCGCCGGATATGTGCGCGGCGGACGCTCGCGGCGGCTGAGGCCGGTGCTGATGCCCGCGAATCGCGTCGTCGTCGAACTGCGCGCGCGGGTAGAGACGCAACTGCCGGCGATGACCGCCGAACTGGTCGAGAGCCGGGCAGGGTTGCTCGCCGAACCCTTGCCCGCCGCGGCGATCGAATGGGTTACGGTGTTGGCGGCGACCGCGTTGCCCGAGGCTCACCCCTATCCGCTGTTGTACGACGCGTTGGATGCGATGATTGCCGCAATTGCCGCATCGCCGGCGGCGCGCAACTGGGCGGGTACGCTGATGCACTATGAGCGTGGGGTGCTCGATGCGCTGGGCTATGGTGCGGAGAGCGCAGCCGAAGGACTGTTCGCGGCCCTCGCGGAAAATCAGCGTCGATTGCAACACGATCTGCTCACCGGACGCGCAACACAAGTGCTCGATGCGCGCGAACGGCTCGTCGAGCGGTTGCGGCGCGCGCTGCTGCCTCATAGGGCGGAGACATGAAACGGCGCAGCGGCCAAGACCGGTCGATCACCCAGCATTGGCGGCCCGCAACTCTCGCGGTGCGCGGCGGGACTGCGCGCAGCGAGTGGGGCGAGACGTCCGAACCGTTGATCCTGTCGTCGGGCTTCACATACGACAAGGCTGCCGATGCCGCCGCGCGGTTTGCGGGCGAGCAGCGGGGCATGACCTATTCGCGGTTGCAAAACCCGACGGTCGAGATGCTCGAAGAACGCATCGCGCTGATGGAGGGCGCCGAAGCCTGCCGCGTTCAGGCCAGCGGCATGGCGGCGATGACCGCGTCTTTGCTTTGTCAGTTGCAGACTGGTGACCACGTCGTCGCCGGGCGTGCGGCATTCGGATCGTGCCGCTGGCTGACCGACACGTTGCTGCCCAAATTCGGCATCGCGACGACGATCATCGACGCACGCGACAATGATGCGTGGGTCGATGCGATCCGGCCCGAAACCAAGGTGTTCTTCTTCGAAACCCCCGCCAACCCGACGATGGACGTGGTCGATCTGCGCTTCGTCTGCGGGCTGGCGCGCGAGCGGGGGATTACCAGCGTCGTCGATAATGCTTTTGCGACCGCCGCGCTTCAACGCCCGCTGGAATTCGGCGCGGATGTCGTGGCCTATTCGGCGACCAAGATGATGGACGGACAGGGGCGCGTCCTTGCCGGCGCAGTCTGTGGAACGAAGGCGTTCATCGACGACGTGCTGCTGCCGTTTCAGCGCAATACGGGGCCGAACCTGTCGCCGTTCAATGCCTGGGTGGTGTTGAAGGGGCTCGAGACACTCGACCTGCGCATCCGGCGGCAGTCGGAAAATGCGCTCAAAGTCGGGAAGTTCATCGAAGGCCGCGTGCCGCGCGTGCTGTTCCCCGGCCTGCCCAGTCACCCGCAGCACAATCTGGCGATGAGCCAGATGGATATGGCGGGGTGCATTTTCGCGCTCAACGTCGACGGCGGGCGGAGTCAGGCGCATGCGATCCTCGACGCGCTCGAACTGGTCGACATCAGCAACAATATCGGTGATTCGCGCAGCTTGATGACGCACCCGGCATCGACGACTCATAGCGGGCTGAGCGAGGAGGTGCGGCTGCAAATGGGCATCGACGAGGGCATGTTGCGGATCAGCATCGGGCTGGAAGACCCGCAGGATGTGATCGACGATCTCGATCAGGCATTGCGGGCGGCAGGCCTGTGACGGTGCCCAATATCATGAACGCGCTGTTCCCCTATGCCGCCACGACCAGGGACATCACCGTCCGCGTATCGGTGAGCTTTCTCCCCGAACAATCCACGCCCGACCGGGGTCAATGGTTCTGGGCCTATCACATTCGCGTCGAGAACGGCGGGGCAATGGCGGCGCAATTAATGACCCGCCGCTGGGACATTGCCGACGGACGCGGCGCGCACCACACGGTCGAGGGCGACGGCGTGATCGGTGAGCAACCGGTCATCGCGCCGGGCGAATCCTATGATTACGTCTCGGGCTGTCCGTTGGCGACGCCGACGGGATCGATGCAGGGCAGTTACCGCATGGTCGGCGAGGACGGATCGAGCTTCGACGTCGTCATCCCCAAATTCGCGCTGACCGCACCGGTGACGGCGGGTTGAGCGTGAAACCATGAAACGTACGCACCTCCCGCTCAACGGACTGCGCGTGTTCGACGCTGCCGCGCGGCATTTGTCGTTTACCCGCGCGGCGGACGAGCTGGCGGTGACGCCCGCAGCGGTCGGGCAACAGATTCGCGCGCTTGAGGACACGCTGGGCCTCGTGCTGTTTCGCCGTACGCCCAAGGGGCTCGAACTGACTCCGGAGGGAGAAGCGGGGCTGGTCGAACTGCGCAAGGGGTTTCTTAATTTCGAGGAAGCGGTTCGCGCGATGCAGGCGGGGCAATCGTCGCAATCGCTGACCATCGCCGCGCCGCGTGATCTGACCGCGCGCTGGTTAGCACCGCGGCTGGCAGCGTATCGCCAGGATAATCCTGATCTGCGCCTGCATCTGATTGCCAGCGAAAACGGGCTCGATTTCACCGAAGCCAATCTCGACCTCGCCATCTGCTGGGCCGACGGGCCGGGCGAGCATGAGGGCATGCCCATCGGCCCGCGCGGTTTCGCCACCGTGGGCAAGGGCGCGGCGATCGCCTGGCGTGACGGGCCGGAAGTCGAAGGCGCGACGCTGACCGTGGCTGACGCCGGCCTCGCCTTCGACGCCGCGCTTGCAGGGCTGGGCCAAGCCCTCATCCCCGCCCTGATCGCCGCCGCCGAACCGACCAGCGAAGACCCGCGCGGCTATTGGCTCGTAGCCCCACTGCCCCAATGGCGACAGAAGAAGGTCAGGGCGTTGGTGGGAGCACTATCTATCTAAGGCCGACGTTCGATGTGGCGGTGCTAACCTCTAATGTCCTGCTTTGCCCACTTCGGGGTGAACAGCATCCGCGAGTTTTTCAGCGATTACCGGGGCACCATTCGCGATACCGCTCACGTAAAATATGACTACAGCTGCGGACAGTAGGAATATAACTCTCCCTCGCACAGTGAATAAGGCCGCCCGATGCGCGTTCATAATACTGGCAATTCGTAGCGGAATAGCCAAGCTAAGAACTGAGATGCAGCCGATGAGGGCAAAGACCATCAGATGAATCTCAAATAGCGGCCGGATTCTGGCCGCATACGTGACGACCGACAAAAGCACAGCAATGGCCGTAATTTTGTAGACGAGATCTACGACTTCGATGGCTGCCTTCGTCCAGGCCTCAAGTTTGTAATAGAGGTCGAGCTCCCGCTCATTTGGCTCATCTGCTTCACGCATCGATCGTCTCACCATCCACGCGCGCCGCATTCTCTTGAATGAAATTGAAGCGGTGTTCGGGGTGCTTGCCCATCAGGCGCTCCACCAGATCGCGCACGCCCGCGCGGTCTTCATATTCCTGCGGCAGCGTGACGCGGATCAGCGTGCGGGTTTTCGGGTCCATCGTCGTTTCGCGCAATTGGCCGGGGTTCATTTCGCCTAGGCCCTTGAATCGTGATACCTCGACATTGCGGCCTTTGAACGCGCCGCGCTTGATCTCTTCCAGTTGCGCATCGTCGCGCGCGTAGAGCGATTTGGCCCCGGCGGTGATGCGATAGAGCGGCGGCTGGGCGAGATAGACATGCCCGCGCCGGACGATCTCGGGCATTTCCTGAAAGAACAAAGTCATCAGCAACGTGGCGATATGCGCGCCATCGACGTCGGCGTCGGTCATGATGATCACGCGTTCGTAACGCAGCGCGTCGGCATCGCACCGGTCGCGCGTGCCGCAACCGAGCGCGAGCGTCAGGTCGGCGATTTCGCTATTGGCCTTGATCTTGTCGAGCGTGGCGCTGGCGACGTTGAGGATCTTCCCGCGGATCGGCAGGATCGCCTGCACCTTACGGTCGCGCGCCTGTTTGGCACTGCCGCCGGCGCTGTCGCCTTCGACGATGAACAGCTCTGTGCCCTTAGGGTCATTCGCCGAGCAATCGGTCAGTTTCCCCGGCAGGCGTAGCTTGCGCGCCGACGTCGCCGTCTTGCGTTTGATCTCACGCTCGGCCCGGCGGGCGAGGCGCTCGTCCATCCGGTCGGTGGCATAGGCCAGCAGCGCGCGGCCGCGATCCATATTGTCGGTCAGGAAATGGTCGAAATGGTCGCGCACCCCATTTTCGACCAGCCGTGCGGCTTCGGGTGAGGTCAGGCGGTCCTTGGTCTGCGACTGGAATTGCGGATCGCGGATGAACACGCTGAGCATCAGCTCGGCGGGCGCCATGACGTCTTCGGGCTGAAGATCCGCCGCTTTCTTCTGGCTGACCAGCGCGCCGAATGCGCGCAGTCCCTTGACCAATGCCGCGCGCAGGCCCGCTTCGTGCGTGCCGCCGTCGGGCGTCGGGATGGTGTTGCAATACCAGCTGAAGCTGCCGTCGGACCAAAGTGGCCACGCCACCGCCCATTCGACGCGACCCTGTTGTTCGCCGGGGAAATCCTGGCTGCCGGTAAAGAATTCGGCGGTGGCGCATTCGCGGCCCGCGACCTGTTCGCGCAGATGATCGGCGAGACCGCCCGGAAACTGGAAAACGGCTTCGGCGGGGACCGAGCTGTCGCTCGATCCATCCGAAATCAGCGCGGGGTCGCACTTCCAGCGGATTTCCACACCCGCAAACAGATATGCCTTGGACCGCGCCAAACGGTACAGCCGCGCGGGCTTGAAGCTCAGTTCGCCGAAAATCTCCTCGTCGGGCGTGAACGCGACGCTGGTGCCGCGACGATTCTGCGTCGGCCCCAGCTTTTCGAGCGCGCCCAGGGTTTGCCCGCGCGAAAATCGCTGACGAAACAGTTCCTTGTTGCGCGCCACTTCGACCACCGTGTCGCTCGACAGGGCATTGACCACGCTGACACCAACACCGTGCAGGCCGCCGCTGGTGGCATAGGCCTTGCCGTCGAACTTTCCGCCCGAATGGAGCGTCGACATGATCACTTCGAGCGCGGATTTCTCCAGAAATTTGGGGTGCGGATCGACCGGAATGCCGCGGCCATTGTCGATGACCGTCAGGCGGTTGCCCGCGTCCAGCGTCACCTCGATCCGCGACGCATGCCCCGCTACGGCTTCGTCCATCGCATTGTCGAGCACTTCGGCGGCAAGGTGGTGCAGCGCGCGTTCGTCGGTCCCGCCGATATACATGCCCGGTCGGCGCCGAACGGGTTCGAGCCCCTCCAGCACCTCGATCGAGGATGCATCGTAATCACCGGAACCCGCGCTCCCCGGCGCAGCGTCGAACAAATCGCTCATGCCTTCCTTTGCGATGCGCGAGTCCTCGCGGCAAGCGGGTGACATAATTGCCACAGCACGCGCGGGATCCGCGGGATGATGCATCCGAAGGGTGGGGCGCTTCGTTTCTAGTTCCGGAAAACACGGAGATTATAATGCGTAATTTGATTCTCGCCGGGGCTGCGGCAATGGCGATTGCCGCCCCGGCCTTCGCCCAGGATAGTGAAGCGCGTGGCGGCTATGACGGCTTCTACGTCGGCGGATCCTTCGGCGGTGCGGTTCAGCCGAACGACGGCGGCTCTATTCTGCTGTTCAGCCGTAACGGCACGACCTTCAGCAACGGCATCCCGACGGCGGCTGGTGCCAACGCCTTCTCCCCGGGTTTCTGCAATGGTTCGGCAACCAGCACCGGAAACAATGCTTGCCGCAACGACAAGGATGGCATCGAGTACAAAGCGCGTATCGGTGGTGACACCATGTTCGGCAAGCATATCGTCGTCGGCTTTGTTGGTGATTTAGGCAAAACGCGAATTAGCGATTCGACGTCCGGGTTCAGCACGACACCAGCGAGTTACACGCTGACACGCAGCTTGAAATACGACGCGGGTGCGCGTGGCCGGGTCGGGTTCACGCCCAACGGCACGACCTTGTTCTACGGCACCGGCGGTGTTGCTTACGGCAAGCTGCGCAACAATTTCACGACGTCGAACACGGCCAACACATTCGTGACGAACGGCAGTCACGACGCCTGGGGTTATAGCGCGGGCGGCGGTGTCGAACAGCGCATTGGCGCTTTTTCGATCGGCCTTGAATATCTCTACACCAGCCTGCGTGACAACGACACGCGCGTTGCGGTGGGTGCAGGTACCGCCCCGGCAACCAACCCGTTCATCTTGAACGGCGGCGGGACGACGATCGCGCGCAGCGATCCGAACTTTCGCTGGCACTCGATGCGCGTGACAGCCGCGTTCCGCTTCTAGCATCGATTGAGACAAAAAAGGGGGAGGGCGCGTGAGCGTCCTCCCCCTTTTTTTGTTCGGCGAACGCCAAGCCTTATCGCACGCGTGGCCCACCGAACGGCAAAGGCGGTGGCATGCGGCGGTCGCGGCGCGGCATTTGCGCCTGATATGCTTGCCCGCAATGTTGCACGCAATACGGGAAGCCGGGGTTCACCGTGTCGCCGCAGAAGTGAAAATCCGGTTCGCCCGGATGACCGACAGGCCATTTGCAGACCTTGTCGCTGAGTTCGAGCAATGTCGTCTTGCCGGCGATCTCCGGCGAAGGCCGCGCGGGCACCAATCGCCGGGGCGGCGCGGGCTGCGACGGCGGCGCCGGGACGGCAGCGGGCGGCGCAGCCTGTTTGACGGCGGGCACAGCGGCCGGACTTTCGGTCTCCTTCGCGGTCACCGGCGACGGGCGCGATTGCAGGCCCAGGCGGTGCGCCTTGCCGATCACCGCGTTACGGCTGACGCCGCCCAGCTCCTCGGCGATCACGCTGGCGGTCTTGCCGCCTTCCCACATGGTCTTGAGCTTATCGATCCGCTCGTCGGTCCAGGCCATCGTAATCCTTGCTCGCTCGTGGCTCCGACCCTAATCGCATGGCATGAACGACAGCACCGCGATCCGGCACGAGCCGGGCGAGCCGATCATCCGCAACGTGAATTGGGGCGGTTTGAAGACGCTCTATGTGAAGGAGGTGCGCCGCTTTTTCAAGGTTCAGCTCCAGACGGTGTGGGCGCCGGCGGTGACGACGCTGCTGTTTCTGGTGATTTTCACCGTCGCGACGGGTGGGCGTACGCCGGTAACGGTCGGCGGACAGCAGGTTGCTTTCGCCGATTTCATCGCCCCCGGGCTGATCGTCATGGGCATGATGCAGAACGCCTTTGCCAATTCCAGCTTCTCTCTGCTCGTCGGCAAGATTCAGGGGACGATCGTCGATTACCTGATGCCGCCGCTGTCCAGCGGCGAACTCCTCGCCGCGATGGTCGGCGGCGCCGTGACTCGCGCACTGATGGTCGGCATGGCGATCTACCTCGCCATGTTGTTCTGGCCCGGCGTGCACATCGGTATCGCGCATCTGGGCGCGGTGTTGTGGTTCGGCCTGCTCGGCTCGGCGATGCTCGCGTTGATGGGCGTGCTGACGTCGATCTGGGCGGAAAAATTCGATCATGCTGCGACGATCAGCAATTTCGTCATCGCACCCGCGTCGTTGCTGTCGGGCACGTTCTACGCGATCGACAAGCTGCATCCGGCGTTCCAAATCTTCAGCCGCTTGAACCCGTTTCACTACGTCATTTCCGGCTTTCGCTACGGGTTTATCGGCGTTGCGGATTCGCCCGTGATGATCGGCGGCGCGGTCATTCTGGCGATCGATATCGTCCTTGCCATCCTGTGCTACGTCCTATTGCGGACGGGGTGGAAGCTTAAGAACTGAACCCGCGATAACAAGCGCGTTCAGCCATCGCGCAAGTCAAATCGCCTAGCAGCGAAGCATCGAACCAATAGGAGGTACCGATGCGTAAGTTTCTTGTTCCGATCATCGCGCTGGCGAGTATTGCCGCCGCGGCCCCTGCCACCGCTCAATATTGGGGCGGGAATCAGGGCCAGGGCTATAGCCAATATAATGGTGGTGGCATCGACCAGCGTATCCGAGCCGTGTCGTTCCAGATCGACCGATTGTCGCAACGTGGCGCGCTGAATTATTCCGAACAGCGCTCACTGCGTCGCGAGCTTGGCTATGTCTCAAAGCGCGCGCAGCGATATCGCTGGGACGATTATCGTTCGGGCTATGACCGCGGCGAGCAGCGCGAGCTGTGGAACCGGCTAGCCCGGCTTGAACAGCGCGTTCGTTATGAGGCGCGCGATGGCGACCGTCGCTATGACCGCAATGGCTATAACGATCGCGATCGCGACGGCGTGCCGAACCAGTATGACCGGTACGACAACGATCCATATCGTCGTTAAATTGACCTGAAGCCCGCCGTTCCATTATAAACGGTGCATAGAGGCGGCCCTGACCGGGTCGCCTCTTTGCTTTGGGAGTTTCGCCATGCCGATCACGCCGCTCATGCCCGTCTATCCCCGTTGCGGGGTTCGGCCGGTGCGAGGCGAGGGCGTGTATCTTTATGGTGAGCGCGGCGAGAAATACCTCGATTTCGCCGCCGGTATCGCGGTCAATGCACTGGGGCACGGCCACCCGCATCTGACCAAGGCGATTGCCGAACAGGCGGCGACGCTGATGCACGTCTCCAACCTCTATGGCTCGCCGCAGGGGGAAGCGCTGGCGCAGCGCATCGTCGACAACAGCTTTGCCGATACAGTGTTCTTTACCAATTCGGGCGTCGAGGCGATCGAGTGCGCGATCAAGACCGCGCGCCGCTATCACGACGTCAACGGCAATCCCGAACGCTACAAATTGATCACGTTCAAGAATGCGTTTCACGGACGCTCGCTCGGCGCGATTTCGGCTACCGATCAGGCCAAGATGCGCGACGGGTTCGAGCCGCTCCTGCCCGGCTTCGATTATGCGCGGTTCAACGATCTCGAAGGAGCGCTGGCGCTGATCGACGCCGAGACCGCTGGCTTCCTTGTCGAGACGATCCAGGGCGAAGGCGGCATGACCGCCGGTTCGCAAGAGTTCATCACCGGTCTGCGCAAGGCGTGCGATGAACACGGCCTGTTGCTCATCCTCGACGAAATCCAGTGCGGTTACGGCCGCACCGGCAAGATGTGGGCGTATGAGCATTACGGCATCACGCCGGACATCATGACCGCAGCAAAGGGTATTGGCGGCGGCTTCCCGTTGGGCGCGTGTCTCGCGACCGAGGAAGCGGCCAAGGGCATGGTCATCGGCACGCACGGCTCGACCTATGGCGGCAATCCGCTGGCCATGGCGGCGGGGCAGGCAATCCTCGACGTGATGCTCGAACCGGATTTCCTGCCGCATGTCACCGCTATGGGTGACCGGTTGCGTCAGGCATTCGAGCAATTGATTCCCAATTACGATCATCTGTTCGAAGAAATCCGCGGCAAGGGTCTGATGCTCGGCATCAAGATGAAAGACACGGCGGTCAGCCGCGATTTCGTCGCGCATTTGCGAGATCATCATGGGCTGCTGACCGTCGCCGCAGGCGAAAACGTGTTTCGCGTGCTTCCGCCCCTGATCATCGATGACAGCCATATTGCCGAGTGTATCGAACGGTTGAGCGAGGGAGCGCGGACGTTTTCGCCGGTGCTGGCCGTCGCGTGATCCGGAACTTCCTCGACCTGTCGGACGCCGGCGGCGATGGCATTGCGGCAATCCTTGCCGATGCGCTCGACCGCAAGGCTGCGCGCAAGGGCTGGCCCAAGGGCAAAGTCGATGCGGATGCCCCGCTTGCCGGACATACGCTGGCGATGGTGTTCGAGAAGAACTCGACGCGCACCCGTGCCAGCTTCGACGCCGCGATCCGGCAATTGGGTGGCTCTTCGCTGATTCTCGACGCGGGATCGACCCAACTCGGACGAGGCGAGACGGTGGCCGATACCGCGCGTGTGCTCAGCCGATATGTCGATGCGATCATGCTGCGCACCGACGATCCGGCCAAGCTAGACGAGATGGAGCACTATGCCAGCGTCCCGGTGATCAACGGACTAAGCGACCGCTCGCACCCCTGCCAGATCACGGCCGATCTGTTGACCGCGCTTGATCGCGGCATCGCGCTGCCGGGCAGCAAATGGGCTTGGTCGGGCGACGGCAACAACGTCGTCAATTCGCTGATCGAAGCGGCCGGGTTGATGCGTTTTTCGGTCTCGGTCGCGTGTCCCGAAGGCTATGATCCCGATCCGGCGTTCGTCAGCCAGGCCAATGAACGCCTCGCCGACAGCAACGCGCGCATCACCATCGAGCGCGATCCGGCGCGCGCGACCGCCGATGCCGATGTCGTCGTAACAGACTGCTGGGTGTCGATGGGCCAGGCCGATGCCGACGCGCGTGTCGCCGCGCTGACGCCGTTCCGGATCGATGCCGGGCTGATGGCCACGGCCAAATCGGGCGCGACGTTCATGCACTGCCTCCCTGCCCACCGTGGCGAGGAAATGACTGCGGAGGTCATCGACGGTCCGCAATCCGCCGTGTGGGATGAAGCCGAAAACCGCCTCCACGCGCAGAAATCGATCCTGTTATGGTGCTTCGGCCTGATCGGTTGAGATCGATCGTGATCGTCACCATCTGGTTGCGACCATGACAGCTTTGAACCTTGGATCGGCCGTAGACCGCAGTCTCGGCTTCATCATCCCGTCGCGCCACGCGCGCGGTCGTGTCGTGCGCCTCGCCGCGACGATCGACGCGATTGCCGCCGCGCATGCTTACCCGCCGACGATCGAACGACTGCTCACCGAGGCTCTGGCGCTGACCGCTCTGCTCGGCAGCACGCTCAAGGACTCGGCCGGGCAGATGACGCTGCAGGCGCAAACCGAAGACGGCGTCGTCAGCCTGTTGGTCTGCGACTTTCAGGACGGCAAGCTGCGCGGTTATGTGAAGTTCGATGCCGAACGCCTTGATGAACTGGGCGACAGCCCGGGTCTCGAAGCCCTGTTCGGCAAGGGCTATCTGGCGATCACCTTCGATCAAGCCACGTCCGGCGAACGCTATCAGGGCATCGTTCCGCTCGAAGGCGATTCGCTGGGCCGCGCCGCCGAAAGCTATTTCGCGCAGTCCGAACAAATCCCCAGCCTGATCCGTATTGCCACCGCCGATGACGGCACCGGCTTGGTCGCGGGCGGTATCCTCATCCAGCATCTGCCCGAGGGCGAGGAGGGTCGCGAACGCCTGCACACGCGCCTCGACCATCCCGAATGGGAGCATGTCGCGATCATGGGCGGCTCGATCCGCGACAGCGAATTGCTCGCCCGCGATCTCGAACTCGATACGATCGTATGGCGCCTGTTCAACGAGGAGGATGAAGTTCGCACGCTGCCGGGGGTAGAACTCGCGCGCGGCTGCCGCTGCGACCGCGATTATGTTCGTGACGTGCTGTCGCGCTTTCCCGAAAGCGAAAAGGTCGAGATGGCCGACGAACGCGGGTTGGTCAGCGTCGACTGCGCCTTTTGCAGCCACGTCTTCGAATTTTCGCCCGGCGATCTTGCACCAGTAACCGGACGTTAACCCTACCGCGCGTAGAAGGGTTTCCAGCGAACGAGCTCTCGTGCGCTTCCTCCCTAGATGGCCGACAGGCCAAAACTGGGCCGTCCTTCGGGGCGGCCCATTGTTTTTGTGCGGGGCCGCTCATAGCTGCGCTGTCATGCAAATGGACAAGGCCAAGCCGGGCGAAGCCGCCGTCGTGCTCGTCTCAGGCGGCCTCGATTCGATGGTCGCGGGCGGCATGGCGCGCGAAGCCGGTTATCGCATCTTCGCGCTGACCATCGATTACAATCAGCGTCACCGCATCGAACTCGAAGCTGCGGCGCGGGTCGCGAAGATGCTCGATGCCGAACGCCATGTCGTCATGCCGCTCGATCTGACCCGCTTCGGCGGATCGGCGCTGACCGACGATTCGATCGCGGTGCCGGGAAACGGCGTCATGCCGGGTATCCCGGTCACCTATGTGCCCGCGCGTAACACGATCTTCCTCAGCCTTGCGCTGGGGTGGGCCGAAGCCGTCGGTGCCACGCGCCTCGCCATCGGAGTCAACGCGCTCGATTATTCGGGCTATCCCGATTGCCGCCCCGAATTCATTGCCGCGTTCGAAGGGATGGCCGGTGTCGCCACAAGGGAAGGCGGTTTCAAGATTCTCACCCCGCTGATCGACATGTCGAAGGCGGCTATCGCCTTGGAGGCGGCGCGGCTGGGGCTCGACGCCGGGCAAACCTGGTCGTGCTACGATCCGCAAAATGGACGGATTTGCGGCATTTGCGATTCGTGCCGACTGCGCGCCAAGGGCTATGCCGAAGCGGGCCTGACCGACCCCGCACTCGCATGACCTACGCCGTCAAGGAATTGTTCCTGACGCTTCAGGGCGAGGGGGTTCAGGCCGGGCGCCGCGCGGTGTTCGTGCGCTTTGCCGGCTGCAATTTGTGGAGCGGTCGCGAGCAGGACCGCGCCACCGCCGCCTGCAATTTCTGCGACACCGATTTCGTCGGCACCGACGGCGATGGCGGCGGCAAGTTTGCCGATGCCGAAGCCTTGGCCGAAGCCGTCGAGGCCAGCTGGGGCGCCGGGCGAGAGGCGCGCTACACCGTGATCACCGGCGGCGAGCCCATGCTTCAGCTCGACACCCCCCTGATCGATGCGCTGCATGCGCGTGGCTTCGAGATCGGCGTCGAAAGCAACGGCACACTCGAGGCACCGCCGGGCATCGATTGGCTGTGCATCAGTCCCAAGGGCGTCAACGTGCTGGCCCAGAAATCCGGTGACGAACTCAAGCTGGTCTGGCCACAAGCGGACATCGATCTCGACATCCTCGAACGCCTGGATTTTCGGCATTTCCTCGTACAGCCTATGGACTGCGCGGATGGCGAAGCGGCGAAAACCGCCGCAATCGCACTGGCGATGGCCCGCCCCAAATGGCGCCTGACGCTTCAGGCGCACAAGGCTTTGGGTCTGCGTTAGATCGGGTTCAGCCCACACCGCACGTCATAGGCATCGGTCTTGCGGTTCCAGCACGCCTTGGCGAGGTTGGGAAACGTCATCGTCGGCGGGTTATGGCCGACATTGAATTGCTGCTCGCGCCCCGGAAGCAAGCTGTTGCGAAACTCGCGCAGCCGCTCCAGCGCCACGATATAAAGGCTGCCGCGCGGCGCATAGAGCGCCGAACGTCCGACATGCGCCGACGTCTGGCAGAAACCGAGGATGCCCTGCACCGTCGATGTGCCGATATAGGTCTTGGTGCCGTAGCGATCGAGCGCCTGCTGCCCCGCCTTCACCGTTTTTTCGGTGCGTTTGAAATAATTGGCGAGCGTGGCGTAGCTCTTCGCCAGCTCTTCCTTGTGGTTGATCAGCACGCCGCCATACACGTCGCGCGACATCAGGGTTGGAAAACGCTGGCATTGCAGCGCCGCGACGTTGAGTCCGGCGCGCAATTGCCACACTAGATTGGCGCGCTGTTCGGCGGGCGTGGCCCCGGGCAGCGCAACGCCGATCCCCGGTTCCTCGAGCGTAATCGGCGCACCCGAATAATCGGGCGACTTCCAGAATATCTGCGCCGAAGCGGGCAGGGCTGTTGCAAGGGCCAGGCCGGTAATAAGCAAACGGATCACAGCAACATCCTCAAAGACTTGGCGCGCCATAACATGCGCGGACACCTGCGCCACAACGGACTGACTCGCCCGCGCCACGGTCCGGCGCAAAATAAAAGGGCCGCCCGGTCGCCCGGACGGCCCTTCGATATTCAGCGAAACCGCCGAACGCGAAATTACATCGCGTTCGTGGTGTTCGTCGTGGTCGAGGACATCGCACCGTTTTCCGCAACCGTGTTGGTCGTGGTCGAGTTGTCCATGGTGCCCATCGACGTGTCGTTGGTGGTCATCGCGTCGTTGGTCGTGCCGGCCATCGCGTCGGTCGCATTGACGTCCGTGACGTTGACTTCGGTCGTGTTCGTGTTCTCGGTCTTGCTGCAGGCCGAAACCGCCAGCGCTGCCGCAGCAACCATCGAAAGAGTGACAATCTTGCGCATCTTATGCTCCCTGAAAAAAAGGACCCGGGGTGGCTTCTGGCCTTAATACCCAAATCGAGGTGGGCTTTAGCTTTTCTTTTCGCCGCGCTCAAGCGGATTGTTGCACCGCGATTGCAGCCAACATTTTCGGCAGCGTTCCAGCCAGGGCCGCATCGAATTGCGCGGGTGAGATCGAGACTCCCAAGGCCGCTGCGCTGGTAACGCCATAATCGGAAATGCCGCACGGCACGATGCCGCCAAAGTGCGACAGATCGGGGTCCAGGTTGACCGAAAAACCGTGCAGCGTGACCCACCGACGCACGCGCACCCCAATCGCGCCGATCTTTGCTTCGCCGGATGGCGTGTCGGTCCATATCCCGATCCGGCCCTCCGCCCGGTAAGCGCGAATGCCGCATTCGGCGAGCGCCGCGATGACCCAGCCTTCGAGTGCGTGGACATAACAACGCACATCGCGCCCGCGCTGGCCGAGGTTGAGCATGACATAACCGACGCGCTGTCCCGGCCCGTGATAGGTGTATCGCCCGCCACGCCCGGCACGGACCACGGGAAATTGCGGGTCACGCAACTCGTCTTCGACGGCACTAGTGCCGGCAGTGTAAACCGGCGGATGTTCGAGCAGGCAGATACACTCCTGCGCCTTGCCTGCCGCGATCGCGGTGGCGCGCGCCTCCATCCACGCCAACGCTTCGGGATAAGGAACGGTCGCGTCGCTGACCCGCCATTCGATCTCGCCGTTGTCCATGCCGGTTCCTTGCCACCCGCACGGACGCACGGCTAGACGGCAGGCAAGGGAGATCGCGATGAAGGTCAGCGTCAACGAGGTTTGGGACGATACGCTGGCGTTCCTCCGGGCGGAACGCGCGCTGGTCGTGCCCGTGGCGCTAGGGACGATCTATCTTGCCTCGGTCATTGCGATTTCCGCGAGCCTGATGCTGGCGCCGACCGTGCGTGGTTTGCCGATCATCCTGGCCTCGGCCTGGGGCATCATCGGGCAGTTCGCGCTGATCGACCTGGTGCTTAAACCGCAGCGGTCGGTGCGCGAAGCGTTGGGCAAGGGCGCGCGGACGTTGCCCCCGGCAATCCTAGTCTACGTGATGATCGGCGCGCTGTTGATGCTGCTGTCGCTGCCGTTGATCTTTGCGATCATGCAGGCTGGCTATACCGCTGAAAACATGCCGGCGGTGATGGCCGACCAAGTGCAGATGATGAAACTCGCTGAAGCGCTGCCGTCTTGGGCCAGCGTCTATCTGCTCGCATTTTTCGCCGTTTGTTGCTTCGTCTTCATCCGGCTGATCCTGTGGAAACCGGCCATCACCATCGGCGGTCGCCCGATCGACGCGCTCAAGCAGAGCTGGGCGCTCACGCATGGCCGATTCTGGTCGCTATTCGGACTGGTGCTGCTGGCGGGATTGGTCACTCAGCTGGTCGACTGGGCCATCACCACGGCGTTCGGCGCCGTATTCCTGATCGTCGGACGCGCCATCGAATCGGCAATCGTCGCGCAACTGGTGCCCGCGTTGATCGCCGCGCTGGTCGCGACCGCGTTTCAAACGGTGATCACGGTGTTTGTCGCGCGCTACTATCAGCGCGCAACCTATTAACTCCAGGTCGCCAGCGGCGGCAGGCTCATCAGGATCGCATCGATATTGCCGCCGGTCTTGAGACCGAACAACGTTCCGCGATCATAGACCAGGTTGAACTCGGCATAGCGCCCGCGCCATTCGAGCTGACGCGCGCGGTCGGCCTCGGTGAACGACTGGCCCATCCGCCGCCGGATCAAAGCCGGGAAGGTGTCCAGAAACGCCTCCCCGACATCGCGCACAAAGGCCAGGTCGGTGTCGAAGCCGCCTTCCAGATGGTCGAAGAAAATCCCGCCGACACCGCGATGGATCTGGCGGTGCGGGATGTAGAAATACTCGTCGGCCCACGCCTTGAAACGCGCATGATAGTCCAGGTCATGCGCATCGCACGCCGCCTTCATGCGCGCGTGGAAGTCCGCCGTATCCTCGGCATAGGGGATGGGTGGATTGAGGTCGGCACCGCCGCCGAACCATTGCTTGGTCGTCCGCAGAAAGCGGCAATTCATGT
Organism: Sphingomonas antarctica; assembly: GCF_965137005.1. Lineage (NCBI taxonomy): Bacteria > Pseudomonadati > Pseudomonadota > Alphaproteobacteria > Sphingomonadales > Sphingomonadaceae > Sphingomonas > Sphingomonas antarctica. The sequence goes on from NZ_CBCRXM010000004.1 coordinate 143,171, forward strand.
GGATCGCCGGCGCGTGTGGGTTGGCCATATGCGCGACAAGGCTGATGCCGGTCGCAAAGAATCGCGGATCGTCGCCCGCACCGTGGATCGACTTGGCGAATTCGCCTTCGAAGGCGCCGCCGACGGTCGAGACATTGACCCCGACCTTTTCGAACACGCGGCCCTTCATCGTGCCCATCACCCCGCCGCCCGACGCGCCGCTGGCGTCGTCGTCGCGGTTCCACGGCGTGTAGGCGAAGCGCGAATCGCTGCCCGCTTCGCCTTCGATGACCTCGAACTCCGCGCAGACCCGGTCGCGCAAGCTCTCGAACCAGTCGCGCGCTGCCTGTTGTTCGCTGTCGAGGGTCAGCATGGCAGGCCACCGGTCTGGCGCAGCGCCTCTGCCACCGCGATGCCGCACGCGACCGACAGGTTCAGCGAGCGCGCGCTCTCGGCGATCGGAATTCGCACGCGCCCGGCGCACTGTGCTGCGATCGCTGCTGGCACCCCCGCACTTTCTTGACCGAACAGCAAAGTGTCACTCTCCTCGAACGAATGTCCGTACAAAGTCTCGTCCCCGTGTGTCGTCAACAGCACCAGCCGCGGGTTCGTCCGGACAAATGCGTCCCAGCTAATGTGCCGTGTAAGATCGACCCGCTCGATATAATCCATCCCCGCGCGTTTCAGCTTGGCGTCAGAAAATACGAAGCCGGTTGGCTCGATCACGTCGACCGGCACTCCAAAACACGCGGCGATCCGTAGCACCGCGCCCACGTTTCCGGCGATTTCGGGCTGGTACAGGGCGATGCGCACCGCGGCGCTTTGGCCCGACCGGACATTTGCTGCAAGCGGGCTCAAAATGACGTTTGCATGAACGGCGGCAAACGCTATCAGGCCAGCAGCCCCGTCCTCCGGGGCGATTTCGTATTCTAGGGACTATGCGTTCTATGGCCGAAGCGCCGATGATCGAAGGCGAGACGTTGGGCGCTGAGCCGACCGTCCGCCGCCGTGACTTTATCAATATCGGCGCCGTCGCGTTCGCGGGCGTCGGTGCCGTCGCGGTCGTTGCACCGCTGATCATGCAGATGGCGCCATCGGCCGACGTGCTCGCTGACGCGACGACCGAAATCGATCTGTCCAAGATTCTGCCGGGACAGGCGATCAAGGCGGTGTATCGCAAATCGCCGCTGTTCGTGCGCCAGTTGACCCCGGCCGAGATCGCCCAGGCCAATGCCGTGCCGATTTCGACGCTGCGCGATCCTCAGACGCTCGCCGAACGGACCAAGCCCGGCAAGACTCAGTGGCTGATCACCATGGGCGTGTGCACCCACCTCGGCTGCGTGCCGCTGGGTGCCGGCGAGGGCGAGAACAAGGGTGAGTTCGGCGGTTATTTCTGCCCGTGCCACGGGTCGGTCTACGACACCGCCGCGCGCATCCGCAAAGGCCCCGCGCCGAAGAATCTCCAGGTGCCGGATTACGTCTTCCGCACCGTCACCACCATCGAAGTCGGAGCGAAGGCATGAGCTTTCCCTGGGCCGAAAATTACGCGCCAAAGCATCCGCTGACGCGCTATCTGGATGAAAAGCTGCCACTGCCGCGGCTCATCTACAATGCGGTCGGCGCGGGTTATCCGGTGCCGCGCAACCTGAATTATTTCTGGAACTTCGGCGTCCTGTCGGGCGTCGCTCTGGTCATCCAGATCATCACCGGCATCGTGCTGGCGATGCATTATCACGCCGATGCCGGGGGCGCGTTCAACTCGGTCGAATCGATCATGCGCGACGTCAATGCCGGCTGGTTCCTGCGTTACGCGCATGCCACGGGTGCCTCGATGTTCTTCATCGTGCTGTACACCCACATCTTCCGCGGCCTGTATTACGGGTCGTACAAGCCGCCGCGTGAAGTCGTCTGGCTGCTCGGCGTGGTCATCTTCCTGCTGACGATGGCGACCGCGTTCATGGGTTATGTGCTGCCTTGGGGCCAGATGAGCTTCTGGGGCGCGCAGGTCATTACCGGCTTCTTCTCGGCGATCCCGGTCGTCGGCGAAGGCATCCGCGTGTGGTTGCTGGGCGGCTATGCACCCGACGCTGCCGCGCTCAACCGGTTCTTCTCGCTCCATTATCTCCTGCCGTTCGTGATTTTCGGCGTGATCATCCTGCACATCTGGGCGCTGCACATTCCGGGGTCGAACAACCCGACGGGTGTGGAGGTCAAGGGGCCGGCCGACACCGTGCCGTTCCACCCTTATTACACCGCCAAGGATGGCTTCGGGCTGGGTGTGTTCCTGATCGTGTTTGCGGCGATCATGTTCTTCATCCCCAATTATCTCGGCCACCCGGACAATTACATTCCGGCGAACCCGCTCTCGACCCCCGCGCACATCGTCCCCGAATGGTATTTCCTGCCATTCTACGCGATCCTCAAATCGTTCACCGCGAACTTCCTGTGGATCCCGGCAAAGCTGTGGGGTGTGCTCGCGATGTTCGGGTCGATCCTGCTGCACTTCTTCCTGCCGTGGCTCGATCGCTCGCCGGTGCGTTCGGCAAACTATCGTCCGCTGTACAAGAAGTTCTTCTGGCTGTTGGTCGTCGACGTGATCGTCCTTGGCTATTGCGGAGGCGCGCATCCGTCGAACACGATCGTGATCGTCTCGCAGATCTGCACGATGTATTATTTCGCGCACTTCCTGCTGATCCTGCCATTGGTGTCGATGATCGAACGGCCGCTGCCGCTGCCCAATTCGATCAGTGAAAGCGTTTTGCATGGCGAGGCTCAGGAGAGCGCGCCTTACGGTGTTGCGACTCCCGTCGCGGCTCCGGCCGAATAAGAGGGTAGAAGACCATGGTACGTCCGATCGGCGCTCTCGTCGGCCTGGGGTTTGTCGCGGCGCTCATCTTTTCGCTGGTCGGCACGATCATCAGCGCGGTGAGCGAGCCAACGCCGGAAACCGCCGCGCATTGGGTCGAGGAACATCGCGTCGAAAAGCATGTCAGCTTCTCGTTCGACGGACCGCTCGGCAAGTATGACCGCCAGCAGCTTCAGCGCGGCTATCAGGTCTATTCGGAAGTCTGCTCCGCCTGCCACTCGATGAAGCTCGTCGCGTTCCGCGATCTCGAAGCTATCGGTTTCTCGCCGGCCCAGGTGAAGGCAATCGCCAAGTCGAAGGACGTGCCGTCGCTTAACCCCGACACGGGTGAACCCTCGACGCGCAAGGGCCTGCCGTCGGACTATTTCCCGTCGCCATTCCCCAACGACATTGCCGCGCGCGCCGCGAACAACAATGCCGTCCCGCCGGACCAGTCGCTGCTCGCCAAGGCGCGTGAGGGCGGCCCGCATTACATCTATGAGTTGCTGACCGGCTATCAGGAGCAACCGGCCGAATTGCTCAAGCATTTTCCCGATGCGAAAACGCCTGAGGGGCTGCACTACAATCCGTATTTCCCCAATCTGAACCTCGCCATGGCGCCACCCCTGGCCGCCGATGGTCAGGTGACCTACGCGCCGGGCAATCCCAAGCCGACGGTCGATCAGATGGCGAAAGACGTCGCGGCGTTCCTGATGTGGGCGGCCGAGCCGAAGCTTGAACAGCGCCACCGCACCGGTTGGGCGGCGGTGATCTTCCTGCTGGTCGGCACCGGCTTCGCCTATTTCTCGTACAAGGGGATCTGGGCGGACAAGAAGGCGAAAAGAGCGGCCGCCGCCTGATCAGCCCTTGGGCGCGATCCCCAGTTCCGTGAGGCGTTTGCGAAGCGTGTTGCGGTTGATCCCGAGGATCGCCGCCGCGCGCAACTGATTGCCTCGAACCGCTGCCAGTGTCGTTCGCAGCACGGCCGCATCAACCTCCGCCAGCAACCGCTCGTACAGCCCCGGCGGGGGCAGCATGTCCCCCGAACGCCGGAAATGGTCACGCAACCACGCTTCGACGCGACCTTCCAGAGACGGAGCCGCAATCTCCCCCTCGGTCGATCGAATCGCCAGTTGCGCCTCGATATCGTCGGCGGTGATCGTCCGGTCGCGCGTCACCGCAGCCAGCCGGCGCATCAAATTTTCCAGCTCGCGGACGTTGCCCGGCCAGTCATGCTCGCCCAACCGTTTGCCCGCCGCGTCTTCCAGCGTCTTTCGCGGACTCCCGCCATCGCTTGCGCGGTCGAGGAAATGCTGCGCGAGCAACGTCACATCGCCCTCGCGCGCGCGGAGCGGCGGTAGCGCCAGCGGCACCACGTTGAGCCGGTAATAAAGGTCTTCGCGAAACCGCCCCTCCGCAATCGCCCGCGGCAGATCCTGATGCGTCGCGGCAATCACGCGGACATCGACTTTGCGCAGCCGCCCACCCGCGCTGCTATATTCGCCCGTCTCCAGCACGCGCAGCAGCCGCGTCTGCGCCTCCAGCGGCATGTCACCGATTTCGTCGAGGAACAGCGTCCCACCTGCGGCCTGCTCGAATCGCCCGGGGAACCGTGTGCCGCCCGCAAAGCCCGCGCGCTCCTGTCCGAACAATTCGGCCTCGATCGCATCGCGCGGCACCGCCGCCATGTTGATCGCGACGAACGCCTTGCCACGCCGCGCGCCGAAATCGTGCAATGCGCGCGCCACCAATTCCTTGCCAGTGCCCGATTCGCCCAGGATCAGCACGGTCAGGTCGGTCGGCGCGATTCGCGCGACGACGCGGTAAACGTCCTGCATCGCCGGCGACCGCCCGATCAGCGGCAACTCGTCGTCGGCAGCGGCCTCGACCCCACCGGCATCGCGCGCCAGCCCCTCGCGTACCGCGCGCCGCAGTTCGTCGAGGTCGAATGGTTTGGGCAGATATTCGAACGCACCGCGCTCCGTCGCCCGGATCGCGGTCGTCAACGTGTTCTGCGCCGAGACGACGATCACCGGCAGTTCGGGCCGCTTGGCCAGCACCACCGGCAACAGATCGAGCCCATTGCCGTCGGGCAACACCACGTCGGTCACCAGCAGATCGGGCATCGACCGCCCCAACATCTCGCGCGCCTCGGCAATCGTCGCGGCTTCGCGCACATCGTACCGGTCGCGTTTCAACGTTTCGACGATAACCATGCGGATCGCCGCATCGTCGTCGATGACGAGAATCTTCTTGGTCATGGCGCCACCTCCAGCAGCAGGCGGAACACGGTACGCGGCGGCGTGCCTTCGCGGGCGAACTGGATGCGGCCACCATTGTCGATAGTCAGCTTGTCGACAAGCGCGAGGCCGATCCCGCGCCCGGTGGCCTTGGACGATACGAACGGCTGGAACAAATGATCGACCAACTCGCGCGGCGGTCCGTCGCCTTCGTCGATCACACGCACTTCGACGCCCAGATTGCGGCGGCGCCCGTCCGCGCCCAACATGCTGACGCCGTGGCGATAGCGCGTCTCGACGGTGACCGTGCCGCCTTCGGGAGAGGCTTCGACCGCGTTGATGATCAGGTTGAGCAAAGCCTGCGCCATGCTGTCGGGCTCGACCAAGACGGGCGGTAACGATGGATCGAACAGCCGCTCCACCGCGACGCCCCGCGCGCGAGCCGCTTCGGCAAGACCCAGCGCATGATCGACGATCGCGTGGACGTTGTGCGCCGCGCGATCGAGCGGGCGATCGTCGGTGAAACTTTCCATCCGATCGATCAGGCGCGTGATTCGATCGACCTCGGTCTGGATCAACTGCGTGAAGCGCGCCTGATCGCCGCTGCCGCCCTCCAGCAATTGCGCTGCCCCACGGATGCCTGCGAGCGGATTCTTGATCTCGTGCGCCAGCATCGCTGCGACGCCGACCACCGACCGCCCGGTGTCATAGCCTTCGGCAATCGGTCGCGCGCTGCCCGATGCATAGAGCGACACCAGCCGCCCGCCGCCGGCATCGCCCAGCGGCGTCAGATGCACATCGACAGACGTCCCGGCGACCGACATATCGTAGAGCGACAGCGCCTCTCCCGATGCGACGGCGCGGCTGAACGACGCGGGCAGCCCGAGCAATTTTGCCGCCGGCGCATCGAGCAGCGCCCGTGCGCTCAGGTTGACGATGACCTGCGCCGCCGGATTGGCGAAACTGATGTAGCCCTCATCGTCGGTCAGCAGCATGCCGACAGGACTCGCCTCGATCAGCGCGGCCGCGGGCGCGAGGCTCACGCCGCCGCGCGGCTCAGCCAGGGCTCATAAAAACGCGCGAGCATGTCGAGCACCGTGCGCGCATCGGAAACCTGATTCACCGCATTGCGGAACTCGGCCGATCCCGTCAGTCCCTTGGTGTACCAGCCGATATGTTTGCGCGCCATGTTGACGCCGACCTGGTCGCCATAATGATCGAGCATCGCGCGATAATGTTCGGCGATCAGATGATATTGCGCCTCGATCGACGGCGCGGGCAGGGGCGTCGCGCCGGTCAGATGCGCGATGGTCTGCGCCAGCAGCCACGGTTTGCCATAGGCGCCGCGCCCGATCATCACCCCGTCCGCGCCCGATTGATCGAGCGCGGTCACCGAATCCTCGGGCGTCAAGATGTCGCCATTGACGATCACCGGCAGCGACACTGCGTCCTTGACCTTGCGGACGAACGCCCAGTCGGTGCTGTCGCGATACATCTGGCACCGCGTGCGCCCGTGCACGGTGATCATCTGCGCGCCCAGATCCTCGGCGATGTGCGCCAGTTCGGGCGCGTTGAGCCGCGAATGATCCCAGCCCATTCGCATCTTGACCGTCACCGGCACGTCGACCGCTTTGACCGTCGCCTTGATCAGGCTCGCGGCCAGCGGCAAGTCGCGCATCAGTGCCGATCCCGCATCGCCATTGACGACCTTCTTGACCGGACATCCCATGTTGATGTCGATAATCGCCGCCCCGCGATCGGCATTGAGCTTGGCGGCTTCGGCCATTTCGCGCGGGTCACAGCCCGCCAACTGCATCGACACTGGCTCTTCCAAAGGCGCCCAGGCGGCCTTTTGCAGCGACTGCCGCGTTTGCCGGATCATCGCCGGGCTTGCGATCATCTCGGTCACGTTGAGACCCGAACCGAAGCGTCGGACGAGTGTGCGAAACGGCATGTCGGTCACGCCGGTCATCGGCGCGAGGATCACCGGCGCGGCAATGCGGACCGGGCCGATCTGGATGGGCTGAATGCGGGGCATGGATTTGCCTATAATTTGGGCAGCTTGATTTGTCGACAGATTGGTGAGCGGCGGGCTAGGCGATGACGATGCAAGTCGCCGCCCTGATCGTCGCTGCCGGAAAGGGCGAACGCGCCGGCGGCGATGTGCCAAAGCAGTTTCGCCTGCTTGGTGGCATCCCCGTCATCGCCCGCGCCGTCGATGCATTCGCCGGCATCCCGGTCCATATCGTCATCGGCGAGGGGCAGGAAGCCGAACTTGCCGCAGCCTTGGGCAGCCGCGCGGTCGCCAGCGTGACCACCGGCGGTGCCGAACGCCGCGATTCGGTTCGCGCGGGACTGGCAGCAGCGGCGGCATCGGGAGTGTCGCATGTCCTAATCCATGACGCCGCCAGACCCTTGCTACCGCGCGCGGTCATCGACCGCCTGCTGACCGCGCTCCACACCGCCGATGGCGCCGTCCCCGTGCTGCCGGTCGTCGATACACTGGCCCGCGGCACGACCACCCTTGGCGATACCATCGATCGCGCGACCCTCCATCGCATCCAGACCCCGCAGGCCTTCCGCCTCGACGCCATCATTGCCGCACACGATGTATGGACCGGCGATGCACCCACCGACGACGCTCAGGTTGCCCGCGCCCAAGGCATCGAGATCACGCTGGTCCCCGGCGACGCTGCCTTGGACAAACTGACTCACCCGGCCGACTTCGCACGTGCCGAAACCACGCTCGGCCGCTGGCAGCCGCGCACCGCCAGCGGATTCGACGTCCACCGCCTCGAACCGGGTGAAAGCCTGTGCCTCGGTGGCGTCGAGATCGCGCACACCCACGGCCTCAGCGGGCACTCCGACGCCGACGTCGCGCTCCACGCGCTGACCGATGCATTGCTCGGGACCATCGCCGCCGGCGATATCGGCAGCCACTTCCCGCCCAGCGATCCGCAATGGCGCGGCGCGCGCTCAGGACAATTCGTCGAACACGCCCGCGCCCTGATCGCGGCACAGGGCGGTCGTATCGTTCACGTCGATGTCACATTGGTCTGCGAAGCGCCCAAGATCGGTCCGCACCGCGACGCCATGCGCGCATCGATCGCGGCGCTTTTGGGACTCGACATCGGTCGCGTCAGCGTGAAGGCGACGACGACCGAACGACTCGGTTTTACCGGGCGGGGTGAGGGCATCGCGGCGCAGGCCGCAGCGACGGTGGAGTTGTGGCATTGGCAGTGAAACAGGGCAGATTTGGCGCGGCACTGATGGCGGCGGTGACCGTGTTTCAGGCAGGGAGCGCGAGCGCGGCGTGCCTTACCGAAGCTCAGTTTTCGGCGGCGGTCCGCTTCGTCGCGCCCGATTTGATCCAGGCGGGCGCGGGCAAGTGCGCCGCGCTGCTTCCGGCCAACAGTTATCTCGCCCGCAACGGAGCCTCACTTGCGGCGCGCTACCGCCCCGGTGCGGCAACGGCATGGCCCGACGTGCAGACCGCCCTCAAAGGCCAACCCGATCTAAAGATGTTCGCGGCGATGGATGAGACGACGGTGCGGGGCATGCTGTTGCCGATGCTCAACGAAGGCCTGACCAAGCAAAAGTTCAAGGCCGAAGATTGTGCGATCGCCGATGCCATCGCCGCGAACCTCGATCCCTTGCCGCCGCAAAACATGGTCGCGCTGATCACGACTTTTGTTCGGCTCAACAAGGGAAAGCCCGCCAAAACCCCCGACGGCAAGCCGCGCCCGCCGATCATCTGCCCGCCCGTGCAATGAACGACACGCCGATCCTCACGCTCCTGCCCACCGAACTGGTTGAGGCGGCGCGTCGGGCGATCGATGCCAATCGCGCCGCCGGGCGCACCGTTGCCGTCGCCGAAAGCTGCACCGGCGGGCTGGTTTCGGCGGCGCTGACCGAATTGCCCGGCTCATCCGACGTCTTCCTCGCGGGCTTCGTGACTTATGCCGACGATGCCAAGACCAGCATCGGCGTGGGCAGTGATATCGTCGAAACCTTCGGCGCGGTGTCGATCGCGACGGGCTGGGCGATGGCGCAAGCGGCCTTGAAGAGGAGCGGCGCCGACGTCGCGGTCGCGATCACCGGCATCGCGGGTCCGGGGGGCGGCAGCGAGAAGAAGCCGGTGGGCACCGTGGTCTTTGCCTGTGCGCTAAAAGGGCAGGACCCCGACGACATGCATGCCGACAAGCTTCAGTTCGGCGACCTCGGTCGCGGCGGTGTGCGGCTTCAGGCGGCGCTCAAGGCGCTCGAACTGCTGCTGCCGTAAAGCACCGCCGCGCGCGCTTCGAACGCGCCGATCATGCGGCGCAGCGCCAGGTCGAACATCTGCCCGGCAATGGCTTCGAACACGCGGTTCTTGAACGCGAAATCGACCGAGAAATCGACCTCGCAACCTTCGGGATGCGGCTTGAAGCGCCAGCAATTGCTGAGGCGGCTCAACGGCCCTTCGACATATTCGACATCGATCGCGCCCGGGCGGTCCTTTTTCACCCGGCTGGTGAAGCGCTCGCTCAATCCCTTGAAACCGACAATGAGGTCCGCGACCGCCAACGTCGGCGTATCCGACCGCACCCGCACCGCCGAAACCCACGGCAGGAATTCGGCATAACGCGAAACGTCGGCAACCATGTCGAACATCTGCTCCGGCGTGTACGGCAGGATGCGATGTTCGTGGTGCCGGGGCATCAGGCGCGCGCCAGCTGCGCCTCTCGCGCCGCACGCAGCTTCGCGAAATCGTCACCCGCGTGATAGCTCGACCGCGTCAGCGGCGAACTCGCGACCAGCAAAAACCCCTTGGCCCGCGCGATCGACGCATAAGCGTTGAACGTCGCCGGGGTGACGAAATCCATGACCTTGGCGTGACGCGGCGTGGGCTGGAGGTATTGGCCCAAGGTCAGGAAATCGACGCCCGCCGAACGCATGTCGTCCATCACCTGATGCACTTCGAGCCGGTCTTCGCCCAGGCCCATCATCATCCCCGATTTGGTGAAGATCGACGGGTCGAGCCGCTTGACCTGTTCCAGCAACCGCAGCGACGCATAATAACGCGCGCCGGGGCGGATCGTAGGGTACAGCCGCGGCACGGTCTCGAGGTTGTGGTTGTATACATCGGGCCGCGCGGCGACGATCGCCTCGACCGCGGCTTCATGCTTGTTGCGGAAATCAGGGGTCAGGATTTCGATCGTCGTCTGCGGCGTCGTGCGGCGCAGGGCTTCGATCACCTTGACGAACTGGCTCGCACCACCGTCCTTCAAATCGTCACGGTCGACCGAGGTGATGACGATGTGTTCCAAGCCCAGTTCGGCGGCGGCATCGGCGGTGTGCTGCGGCTCCAGCGGGTCGACCGCGCGCGGCATGCCGGTCTTGACGTTGCAGAACGCACAGGCGCGCGTGCACGTGTCGCCCAGGATCATCACCGTCGCGTGCTTCTTGGTCCAACATTCGCCGATATTGGGGCAAGCCGCCTCCTCGCACACCGTGGCGAGGTTCAGCCGGCGCATCAGCGCCTTGGTCTCGGCGAACGCCACGCCCATCGGCGCCTTGACGCGAATCCAGTCGGGCTTGCGCTGACGAACGGGGGTCTCGGAGGGAAGGATGGTGGCCATAGCGGCCAGATAGCGATGTGACGTCGCGCTTGCCACCCTCGACACGCAAACCTAGCGAGTGACGATGGACAAGCTCGTGGAAGGATATCGCCGTTGGCGCAGCGAAGGCTGGGTCAACGAACGCGCGCGCTGGGGCGAACTGGCGCAAGGCCAGTCGCCGCAGACCATGATCATCGCCTGTTCGGACAGCCGGGTCGATCCGGCGACGATCTTCGGCACCGTTCCGGGAGAGGTGTTCGTCGTTCGCAACATCGCCAACCTCGTGCCGCCTTATGAAGTCGGCGGCGGGCGGCACGGTGTGTCGGCGGCGTTGGAATTCGCGGTGACTCAGCTGAAGGTCGCGGAAATCGTGGTCATGGGCCACGGCGCCTGCGGCGGCGTCGCGGCGGCGCTCAACAAGACCTTCGATGGGGCAAAGGCCGGGGAGGGCGGGTTCATCGCGCACTGGATCGACATGCTGGATGAGGCGCGCGACCGGGTGATCGCGCAGCACGGCACCGGACCCGACGCCATCCGCGCGCTTGAACTGGAGGCGGTGAAGACCAGTCTGGCCAATCTCCGCACCTTTCCGTTCGTGCGGGAAGCGGAGGCCGCGGGCACGCTCAAGCTCAAGGGCGCGCTGTTCGCCATCGCCGACGGCTGCCTCCACGTCCTCGACGAAAGCGTCGGCACCTTCGCGCCTGTCGCGTGATGTATCGCGCGATGACGCTGGCCGGGCTCGTCCTGATCGCCGGGTGCAAAAAGGCGGTGGAGATCGTCCAGCCCGCGCCGCCGCGCCTGACCGCGCCGGTGACGGTCGCCGATCAGCCTTCGACGATTCGCATGCCCATCGCCGTGCCGCTGGCCGATCTGCGCCGCGAGATCGAAGGGGCCGTGCCGCGCGTGCTGCAGGTGATCGACGAACCGCCCCGCGTGTGCATCAAGACCAAGTCGAAACTGTTGCCCGATCTCACCTGCCGCCTGCGCGGACAGGTCACGCGCGGACCCATCGGCCTCACGGGCGCGGGTGACGTCATCACCCTGACCATCCCGGTGTCCGCGACCGTGCGCGCCGAAAACATCGGCAAGCTGATCAAGCATGAAACCGCGACCGGCGCGGTCGTCGTCACCACGCGCCTGCGCCTCGGCCTGCACCCCGATTGGACCCCGACGGCCAAGGTCGATGCGAATTATCGCTGGACCAACCCCATCGGCGTGGACTTTCTCGGGCAGCGCATCACCTTCGAATCGAAGGTCGATCCCAAACTCCATCAGATTCTGGCCCAGCTCGAACGCCAGCTGCCCGCAAAACTCGCAAAGGCCGGTGTGCGCGACAAGGCGGCGGGCATCTGGGCCAAGGGCTTCCGCGCCGAACGAGTCAAATCGGAACCGCTGATATGGGCGCGCTTCACGCCTCAGGCGATCGGCTTTTCGGGCTATCGCGTTATCGGCAATCAGCTCGTTGTCGGCCTGTCCGCGCGTATGAAGACCGAGACGATCTTCGGCAACAAGCCCGCCGACCCCCCGGTCACCCCGCTGCCGCGCCTCGAAGGGCCGATGGCGGAACAGGGCATCAACATGCACGTGCCCGCTTTCGTCCCCTATGGCATCCTCGAAGGCGCGGCGGGCGACGCGCTGATCAAACCCGGCAAGCGCACCCTCAAACTCACAAACGGTCATAGCGTCGATGTGACCGTGCGCCATGTGACCGTTTATGGATCGACGGGCGGAAAACTGGCAGTCGGACTCGACCTGCTGCTCGATGCGGTCGGTGGTCTCGTCGCGCCCAGCGGCACGGTGTGGTTCGTGGCAACGCCGGTGCTCGACATTCCAGGCCGCATCTTGTCGGTGCGCGACCTGACCCTCGTCGGTCGCACCGACAGCGCGGTGTTCAACGCGCTTGTCGCCGCGATCAACGATACCAGCCTGCACGATCAGCTGACGACGTCGCTGCGTTACGATTTCGCCAGGGATTATCAGTCCGGCCTGACCAAGGCGGATGCGTGGCTCAAGGAACAACCGTTCGAAGGGTTCGTGTTCAACGGCCATCTGGTCGGGGCGGCGATCCGCGATGCCCGCGTCGCGCCTGCGGGCGTGCTGATCTCCGCCGATGCGAAGGCCGCTGGCGGACTCACCTGGAACCCGTCGCGCGCCGCCGTGCTGGTCGCGCAACGCCACGCCAAACGCGACGCCAAGGAACGGGCCAAGAAACTCGCGGGCCAATAGGGGATTGCCGCCCGCATCGCTCGGCCTCGTCGTCCTCGCCGCGCTGATCCATGCGACGTGGAATCTGTTCGCCAAGCGCGCCGCCGGGGCGGGGGCCGTGTTCGTCCTCGTCTATAGCGCGATTTCCGCCTTGGCTTATGCGCCCTTCGCGATCTGGCAGATTGCGAACGGGAACCAAGCATGGAGCGTAACTGTCTTCGGCTTTCTGCTGCTCAGCGGCGCACTGCACTTCGTCTACAGCCTGACGCTCCAGCGCGGCTATCGCGCCGCCGATCTGTCCGTGGTCTATCCCGTCGCGCGGCACCGGCCCGGCGCTGTCGAGCGTGGGCGCCTTCATCCTCCTCGGCGAAATACCCGAAGCACGGGGGATCGCCGGGCTATGTGCGGTGATTGCCGGTATCGCGCTCATCGCCACCGACGGTCGCCTCGCACGCTTTCGTGAGCCCGGCGCGATGCACGGCATCAACTGGGGCCTGACCATCGGCGTGATGATCGCGGCCTATACCGTCGCGGACGGTTATGCAGTGAAGGCATTGCTGATCGCGCCTTTGGTGCTCGACTGGTGTTCGAACACAGTGCGCGCCACGCTGTTGCTCCCGGCACTGCGCGGTGGAAATTGGCGCGCGGCCATGACCGGCCATTGGCGCAGCGCAATCATCGTCGGCCTGATCTCACCGCTCGGCTACATCTTCGTGCTGACCGCGCTCGGCTGGGGCGCGCCGCTGCACATCGTCGCGCCGACGCGCGAAATGTCGATGATGGTCGGCGCGCTGTTCGGCCTCGCGTTTCTGGGAGAACGCGTCGGCCAATGGCGTCTGACCGGATGCGCTGTCCTAATCGGCGGCGTCGTCCTGCTCGCGGGCTAAATCTCGACCTGCGATCCCAATTCGACAACGCGGTTGGTCGGCAGGCGGAAAAACTCCATCGCGCTTTCCGCGTTGCGCAGCATCCAGGCGAACAGCTTTTCACGCCAGATCGCCATCCCCGGACGGCTGGAGGGAAGGAGAGTCTGGCGCGCGAGGAAGAAACTCGTGTCCATCATCTTGAACTCGCCGTTGCACGCGGTCACGCGCTTCAGGGCCGCTGGAACATCGGGTTCCTGCATGAATCCGTAATACAGCATCAGGCGGAAGAACCCCTCGCCCAGCGGGTCGAGCCCGCATTGCGTGTCCTCGGCGACCACCGGCACATCCTTGATCTTGACCGTCAACAGAATGACCCGCTCGTGCAGCACCTTGTTGTGCTTGAGGTTGTGCAACAGCGCGTGCGGCACGCCGTCCGGGGTGGACGTCATAAACACTGCCGTGCCGGGGACGCGGCTCGCGGATTGCGCCGCCGATTTGATGAACACCTGCAACGGCATCGCCGCTTCGCGCATGCGTGCGATCATCAACTGGCGGCCCTTGGCCCACGTCGTCAGCAGCGTGAACGCGACCAACGCGACCAGCAGCGGGAACCAGCCGCCATCGGGCACCTTGGTCAGGTTCGAGGCGAAATACAGCGCATCGATCGTGAAGAACACCGTGAACATCGGCACCGCCACCCAAACCGGCCACTTCCACACGCGGAACACCAGCACCGTCATCATGCATGTGGTGATGAACATCGTGCCGGTCACCGCAATGCCATAAGCGGCCGCCAGCGCCGACGATTCGCGGAACGCCAGCACCAACAGCATGACCATCACCATCAGCGCCCAATTGACCGTCGGGACATAGATCTGCCCGTGCGCCGATGCGCTGGTATGCTCGATCTTGAACCGGGGCATCAGGCCGAGCTGCACACCCTGCTGGATGACCGAAAACGCGCCGGTGATCACCGCCTGGCTGGCAATGACCGTCGCGACGGTGGCGAGGATCACGAGCGGCAGGCGCCAGCTTTCGCTCGCCATCAGGAAGAACGGGTTTTCAGCGGCACTGGGCGTATGGATCAAAAGCGCTGCCTGTCCCGAATAATTGAGCAACAGCGCGGGGAACACCAACCACACCCATGCCTGCTGGATCGGACGACGGCCAAAATGCCCCATGTCGGCGTACAGCGCCTCTGCGCCCGTCAGCGCCAGCACGATCGACCCCAGCGCGAGGAACGCCAATTTGGGATCGTGCATCACGAACCGCGCCGCCCACACTGGATTGACCGCGCCCAGAATTTCCGGCGCGCGGACGATGCTCATCACGCCCAGTCCGGCGAGGACCAGGAAATACACCACCATGATCGGCCCGAAAAACTTGCCGATCGTATCCGTGCCGCGCGACTGCACCACGAACAGGCCGATCAGGATCGCGACGGCCAGCGGCAGGACGAACGGCGCAAAGCCCGATTGCACGACGACCAGCCCCTCCACTGCCGACAGCACCGAAATCGCCGGGGTGATCATGCAATCGCCAAAGAACAACGCCGTCGCCAGGACACCGAGCATGACCAGACTGTGCGACCATCGACCGCCACCGGTCTTGCGCTGAATGAGCGCGAGGAGCGCCAGGCTGCCGCCTTCGCCCTTATTGTCCGCGCGCAGGATGATGCCGATATATTTGATGCTGACCACGATCAGCAGCGACCAGAACATCAGGCTCAGCACCCCGAAGATGTGCAGCAGGTCGCGCGCCAGCGGGTGATGCCCGACGAACACTTCCTTCATCGCGTACAGCGGGCTGGTGCCGATATCGCCGTAACACACGCCGACCGCGCCCAGCGCCAGCTTCTTCAAACTGCCGTGGACGTGCGGATGCGATTCCTCCTCGATGGGTGCGGAGGGTGCTTCCACGGATGCGGTCGCTGTCATGCGGGCGTCAACCCCAGCCTTTCGTTTCACTCGGCGACCCAGCGCGAAGCCGCGGGCCGGTAGCACCGCCCCCTGCAACGCGCAATCGAGACAGATGGATACGACCGCGATATAGGAACGCCATCCATAAAATTCAGGAGAGAGCGCAATGCGCGTCGGTGTCCCGAAAGAGATCAAGAATCACGAATATCGCGTCGGCCTGACCCCCGGGTCGGTCGCGGAGCTGACCGCCGCCGGTCACACCGTCAACATTCAAACCGGTGCCGGCCTCGGCATCGATTTTTCCGATCGGGATTATCAGGCGGTCGGTGCGACGATCCTGCCCGACGCGCCCGCCGTGTTCCGCGACAGCGACATGATCGTCAAGGTCAAGGAGCCGCAGGCGAGCGAGATCGCGCTGCTCGAACCGCGCCACGTCCTCTTCACCTATCTCCACCTCGCCCCCGATCCCGACCAGGCGACAGGGCTGATGAAGTCGGGCGCGACCTGTATCGCCTATGAAACCGTGACCTCGCGCACCGGCGCGCTGCCGTTGTTGAAACCAATGTCCGAAGTCGCGGGCCGCATGTCGGTGCAGGTCGGCGCGCATTACCTCGAAAAGGAACAGGGCGGACGTGGTGTTCTGCTCGGCGGCGTTCCGGGCGTTGCGCCAGCCAAGGTCGCGATCCTCGGCGGCGGCGTCTCCGGCGTCAACGCCGCGCAAATGGCCGTCGGCATGCGCGCCGACGTCACGATCTACGACATTTCGAACGATCGCCTTGCCGAGCTCGACATGTTCTTCTCCAGCCAGATCAAGACGCAATATGCGTCCAGCGCGGCCATCGCGGCGGCGGTGAAGAACGCCCACCTCGTCATCGGCGCGGTGCTTGTCCCCGGTGCTGCCGCCCCTAAGCTGGTCACGCGCGACATGGTCAAGACGATGAAGCGCGGCTCGGTGCTGGTCGACATCGCCATCGATCAGGGCGGCTGTTTCGAAACCAGCCACGCGACGACGCACGAGGACCCGGTGTTCGAAGTCGACGGCGTCATCCACTATTGCGTCGCCAACATGCCCGGCGCGGTCGCGCGCACCTCGGCCTTCGCGCTCAACAACGCCACGCTTCCGTTCGCGCTGCGTCTCGCCAATCTGGGTGCCGAAGCGGCGATGAGGGCCGACCCGCATCTCGCGAACGGCCTCAACGTCATGGCCGGCAAGATCCGCCATCAGGCGGTCGCCGAAGCGCTCGGCCACGAATACGTGCCATTTTAGTCTTCTACGTCACCCCGGCACAGGCCGGGGTCGCTCGAGGCGGTCGTCCTCCCTCGATAGCGGCCCCGGCCTCCGCCGGGGCGACGCGTGAATATCCAACGCCACCATCGTCACTCCGGACTTGATCTGGGCTCCAGCTTTCCCCTTTTCGATTGAACAATAGGAGAACATGTGCGTTACCTTGCACATGACCCAAACAGAAAACCCCAAAGACCATCCGACCGGCAATGCCGAGAAGGATCCCGACGACTGGACGACGGGCGACGAGCCGATGACCGGCGCCAAGGCGTCCTATCTCAAAACGCTGTCCGAAGAGGCGCATGCCGAATTCGACGACAGCCTGACCAAGGCTGATGCGTCGAAGCGCATCGACGAGCTTCAACAGGAGACCGGGCGCGGCACCTGACGCTCCACAGGCATGAATCACCATGAATCAATTGCGCAATCTTATGCGATCGAACATGAATCAGCATGAATCTCCGGTCCCCTCCCGCCGGGAGCTGGGGTGGGACATCACGCGTACCGCCTCCGCGTCAACATAATACAACGTAAGCCGCCAATTTGCCTTTCCGCGCCCCTCTCGTTACAGGCGCGCCACCCCGCATGGTCATCCCTGGAGGCGTGCGGGTTTAGGCAAACTGGAGTTATCATATGAGCGATCAGCTGACGCTGTCGGCCGAAGCGCGCGAACGAGCAGGCAAGGGAGCCTCTCGTGCCCTGCGTCGCGAAGGCCGCGTGCCGTGCGTAATCTACGGCAACAACGAAGACCCGCAGTCGATTCACGTCGAGGAAAAGGCGCTGATGAAGGCGCTGCACACGGGCCACTTCATGAATTCAGTGGTGATGGTCGGTGTCGGCGGCGGCAATGTCCGCACGCTGCCCAAGGACGTCGCCTTCCACCCGGTGACGGATCGTCCGCTGCACGTGGATTTCCTGCGCATTTCGGAACACGCCAAGGTTACGATCAACGTGCCGGTGCATTTCGATAACGAGGAAGACTCACCGGGCCTGAAGCGCGGCGGTGTGCTGAACATCGTGCGTCACGAGCTCGAACTGACCTGCGACGCGGCGGAAATGCCCGACGAGATTCGCATCGACCTGACCGGATACGAAGTCGGCGATTCGATCCACATCTCGAACGTCACCCTGCCCAAGGGTGCCGAATCGACGATCACCGATCGCGATTACACCATCGCCACGATCGTCGCGCCGTCGGCGCTCAAGTCGAGCGACGGCGATACCGACGAAGACGGTGCGGCTGACGCAGCCGAAGCCCCTTCGGGCGACGCGTGATCCTGGGCCCCTCCCGTTCGCGGGAGGGGCTTTAGACGATGCAGCTCTGGGTCGGCCTCGGTAATCCGGGTCCGCTGCACGCGATGCAGCGGCACAATGTCGGCTTCATGGCGGCCGACGTGATTCACGATCGCTACGGCTTCGATCCGTGGCGCGTGAAGCACAAGGGCGTGGCCGCGCAAGGCCGTATCGGCGGCGAGACCGTCCTACTCCTCAAGCCGCAAACCTTCATGAACGACAGCGGCGCGAGCGTCGGCGACGCGATGCGCTTCTACAAGGCCGAGGTCGAAGACGTGACAGTGTTCCACGACGAACTCGACATCGCCGCGATGAAGCTCAAGGTCCGCACCGGCGGCGGCACCGCAGGCCATAACGGCCTGCGCTCGACCGAGGCGCATATCGGCAACCCCTTCCGCCGCGTCCGCATCGGCATCGGCCATCCGGGCCACAAGGACCGCGTGACCGGCTACGTCCTCGGCAATTACGCCAAGTCCGAGATCGAACCGCTGAGCGACCTTCTCGCCGCCATCGCCGCCGAAGCCGAATGGTTGGCCAAGGGCGATGACGTGCGCTTTATGAACGACGTGGCGATGCGGATGCGGGATTTGGGCGCTTGACCGCTCGCCAGGCCGATAGGGGCGCCCAGAACTGGACGCTCGCCGGTTCGATCCTCGCTTCGAGTCTTGCCTTCGTCGACGGCTCGGTGACGAACGTCGCGCTGCCAGCGATCAAGGCCGACCTACAGACCGGCGCGGTCGGGCTGCAATGGGTTGTCAACGCCTACCTCCTGCCGCTCTCTGCGCTGCTATTGCTGGGTGGAGCCTTGGGCGACCGTTTTGGACGCCGGCGCATGTTCCTCGGCGGTATCGTTTTGTTCGCCATCGCCTCGGTCGCCTGCGCCCTCGCGCCAAGCCTCGGCGTCCTCCTCGCCGGCCGCATCGTGCAGGGTGTTGGCGCAGCGATGCTCATGCCCAACAGTCTCGCTTTGCTCGGTGGTGCTTTCGACGGCGAAGCACGGGGCAGGGCGATTGGCACCTGGGCCGCAGCGGGGGCAATTGCCGGAGCGCTCGGCCCGCTGGCGGGCGGCTGGCTGGTCCAGACCGTCGGCTGGCGCGCCATCTTCTACGTCAACCTGCCGCTCGCTGCCGGTGCCCTGTTGATTGGCTGGTTCAAGGTCGCCGAAAAGCGCGAAGATATCTTGCGCGCGATCGATTGGGCCGGCGTCGCCATTGCCACGCTGGCGCTTGGCGCGATCACCTGGGGACTGACAACCGCAGGCGGCGATCATCCGCAGCCCGCGCTTGGCGGGGCTGTGGTGGGTGGCGGCCTGCTCGCCTTCATCCTGTTCGTCTGGCTCGAAAAGCATCGCGGCGACGATGCGATCATGCCGCTTGCCATGTTCGGGACCAAGAGCTTTGCTGGTCTGACGCTCCTGACCTTCCTGCTCTACGCGGCGCTCGGCGGGCTGTTCGTCGTGCTGCCCTACATGCTGATCGAAAATCAGGGCTATTCCCCGACACAGGCTGGCGCGGCTTTGTTGCCACTCCCCGCCGTGCTCGGTATTTCGGGACGGATCATGGGCGGGGTTGCCGGCCGGATCGGGCCGCGCCTGCCACTGACCATCGGCCCGGCGATCGTCGCGATCGGTTTCGCGCTGATGATCCGCGTCACGCCCGAGGCGAGCTACTGGACTTCGACGCTGCCCGCTTTGCTGGTCATTTCGATCGGCATGGCGGGTGCCGTCGCGCCGCTGACCACCGCAGTGATGGCATCGGTCGATGGCGATCATGTCGGTACGGCCAACGGCTTCAACTCGGCGGTGGCGCGCACCGGCGGGCTGATTGCAACGGCATTGCTCGGCAGCGTTCTCGCCGCCAAAGGTGATGATCTGACCAACGCATTCCATCTCGCCGCGCTGGCCGCTTCGGCGGCGGCGGCGGCCGGGGCGGCGCTCGCGGCGCTGCTCCTGCTCCGTGCGGACGAGATCAAGACAGACCAGAAAGCTGAAGGCATCTAATGGGTTTCAAATGCGGGATCGTCGGGCTGCCCAATGTCGGCAAGTCCACTCTGTTTAATGCGCTGACGCAAACCGCAGCGGCGCAGGCGGCGAATTATCCGTTCTGCACGATCGAGCCCAATGTCGGCCAAGTCGCGGTCCCCGATCCGCGTCTCGACAAATTGGCCGAGATCGCGGGCAGCGCGAAGAAGATCGAGACGCAACTGGCGTTCGTCGACATTGCCGGGCTGGTTCGCGGCGCGTCGACGGGGGAGGGACTGGGCAACCAGTTCCTCGGCAACATCCGCGAAGTCGATGCCATCGTCCACGTCCTGCGCTGTTTCGAAGGCGAAGTGACGCACGTCGAGGGTAAGGTCGATCCGATCGCCGACGCTGAAACCGTCGAAACCGAGTTGATGCTCGCCGACTTGGAAAGCCTCGAAAAACGCGTTCCCGCGCTCGCCAAGAAAGGCCAGTCGGGCGACAAGGATGCCAAGGCCGCCGCGATCGTTCTCGGCCGCGCGCTCGAACTGCTGCGCCAAGGCAAGCCCGCGCGCGGCGTCGAGGCGAATGGCGAGGAGGAGGAACGCGCGCTCGATCAGGCGCAACTGCTGACCGCCAAACCGGTGCTCTACGTCTGCAACGTCGACGAAGGCTCGGCCGCCGAGGGTAACGCATTGTCGGCCCGCGTGTTCGAACGCGCCAAGGCCGAAGGTGCACAAGCGGTCGTCGTCTCGGCGGAAATCGAAGCCGAGATCGCCACCCTGGCCGACGAGGACCGCGCCGAATTCCTGTCGGACCTGGGTCTCAGCGAGACGGGCCTCAACCGCGTCGTCCGCGCCGGCTATACGCTGCTCGATCTGCTGACCTTCTTCACCTGCGGCCCCAAGGAGGCGCGCGCCTGGACCATCACCAAGGGATCGAAGGCACCGCAGGCGGCGGGCGCGATCCATTCGGACTTCGAACGCGGCTTCATCCGCGCCGAAACCATCGCCTATGCCGACTATGTTGCGCTCGGCGGCGAATCGGGCGCGCGCGATGCCGGCAAATTGCGTTCCGAAGGCAAAGACTACGTCGTCCATGACGGCGACGTCCTGCTGTTCCGCTTCAACGTCTGAGGATTGGATCGATGCAATATTTCGAAGATCTGGAAATTGGCGCGAAGCGGTCGTTCGGTCGGTATGAAGTGAAGCGCGACGAGGTGATCGAGTTCGCCTCGCGCTTCGATCCGCAACCCTTCCATCTCGATGACGATGCAGCGGCGGCGACGCATTTCGGCCGCTTGTCGGCGTCGGGCTGGCACACCTGCGCAATGACCATGGCGATGAACGTCGCGGCGATGGGAGAGCAGCAACAGGCCGGTCTCGGCGCGGCGGGGATCGACGAGCTGCGCTGGCTCAAACCGGTCTATCCGGGCGATGTGCTCAGGTGCGAAACCGAATTGCTCGACAAGACGCCGTCGCGCAGCCGCCCGGAAATGGGTTCGTTCCGCAGCCGCACGACGGTGTTCAATCAGGACGATCAAAAGGTGATGAGCTTCATCGCCCTCGGCCTGATTCGCACGCGCGCCGGTGCCGCCGCCTGACCTTCGCACCCGTTAACCCTTCATTTAACTGGATTTTCGCAAAGGGGCGCACGGTGAGTCGGTCGCTTGTGCCGCCTTGGCGCGCTGCTATAGGCGCGGTTGAGGTCAGGGCGGGGGCCGCGACCGGCGGAGATTTTGCATGGCGAGTGTGGCGACAGTCGTGGACGGTGCGGTTCCTCCGCTTCCCGCCAGCTATCGCCCCAGCGCGGACGAAGAATTTATGGGTCCGCGCCAACAGGCATATTTCCGCGACAAGCTGCTCAACTGGAAAGAAGACATTTTGCGCGAAGGCGCGGGGACGCTGGCCACGCTCAAATCCGAACCGCTGCGCGAACCCGACGCCACCGACCGCGCGTCGAGCGAGACCGACTGGTCGATCGAACTGCGCACCCGCGATCGCCAGCGCAAGCTGATCGCCAAGATCGAAGCCGCGATTCGGCGGATCGACGAGGGCGAATATGGCTATTGCGAAGTGACCGGCGAACCGATTTCGCTGGGGCGTCTCGAAGCACGGCCGATCGCGACGATGTCGGTCGAAGCGCAGGAACGCCATGAGCGTCAGGAAAAAGTGTCCCGCGACGAGTAATTAAGGGTTCATATAAACCCTTGCGCTATGCATCGGCGCAACCAAGATGCGTACCATGACAATTTTGAAGGCCGTTACGGCAGATTCGCGCCAGGCTGAGCGCGAGACCCTCATTCTCACGGCGCGCTTGAAGCGCGTCGGCAGCGCGGCGTTTGCCGTCACCGTTCGCAATCTGTCGGCTGTGGGAATGATGGTGGAGGGCGAAACGCCCCTAACGGTGGATGAAGCTGTGGTTGCCGAAATTGCCGGCCTGGGCAAAGTCCCGGGGCGCATCGCCTGGACTCAGGAGGACCGTGCGGGGATGGCGTTCGATGCGCCGGTCGATCCGACGCGCGCCCGCCGCCCCCGTCTCACGGCGGTCTAAAAGCGCGACAGCGCTTCTTTTACCTTCATTTTCTGTTTTTTGAGCATCGACAGCAGCGCGTTGTCGGGGCGTGGGCGGCTGCGTTCCTCGGCGATCCGCCGGTCAAAATCCGCATGTTTGGTGTTGAGGGCCGAAACGTGTGCGCTGTCCATCGAGTGATCTCCTTCGCCAGTGTCGTGGTCCAGAGTGGATCACTTTCAGCGGCAAAAGTCTCCACAAATTTCGTTAGCGTATCGGAAAGCCGGTCTTTCCACGCGACGGGGCGTTGCGCTACCGGAGCGGTATGGATGAATCGCAACTGATCGCGAAGCTCGAAATTCTCAGCACCGAACACCGCGATCTCGATGCGGCGATCGACGCGATGGCGTTTCAGGGGAGCGCGGACCAACTGGCAATGGCCCGCCTCAAGAAACGCAAATTGCAACTGAAGGATCAGATCGGGGCGATTCGCGACCAGTTGATCCCCGACATTATCGCCTAGCTAAGAATTTAGCGGGTAATCCCACTTTATGCTCGAACGCCGCCTGATCGACAGTCTGTATACCGAAGCCATGCTGCTCGGCGACGAGGCGCGGGGCTATTTCGGCGAGCCTTGCCACACCGCGCGTGACGCGCTGCTGGCGCTCGACCGGATGCATTTCAGTATCGAAGCGCTGAAGATCACCACGCGCCTGATGCACATCCTGTCGTGGCTGCTGACCCAGCGCGCGGTCGATGCGGGTGAGATTTCGCCGCAGATGGCACTGGCCCAGACGCACCGCTTGGCGCCGGCCATCGACAGCGATCCCGCGATCGTCGCGGCATTGCCCGATGAAGCACGCGCGTTGGCCGAGGGGAGCATCGAACTTTATCGCCGTGTGCAGCGCCTCGACGACAGCCTCGACGCCAAGACCGCCGGATCCAACCCGGCGCACCAGTTGCTCGATCGGCTGAAGGACGCGCTTTAGCCGCGCAGGCCCTTGCGGTGCTCGCCCTTGACCCAGCGCACCGTTCCCGAGCTCGCGCGCATCACGACGGTGTGCGTGGTCATCAGGCCGCCCTTCATGCGCTTGACGCCGTCGAGCAGCGAACCATCAGTGACCCCCGTCGCGGCAAAGATGCAATCGCCCTTGGCCAGTTCCTCGAGATCGTAAATGTGGTCGAGATCCTCGATGCCCCATTTGCGCGCGCGGCTGCGCTCGTCGTCGTTGCGGAACAGCAGCCGCCCCTTGAACTGCCCGCCGACGCAACGCAGCGCCGCCGCGGCCAAAACCCCCTCGGGCGCGCCGCCCGACCCCATGTACATATCGATCGTGGTGTCGGGATTGGTCGTCGCGATCACCCCGGCCACGTCGCCATCGGGGATCAGCATGATGCCGCACCCGAGGCCGCGCAATTCGGCGATCAGCGATTCGTGGCGTGGCCTGTCGAGTACGCAGACGATGATCTCGTCGGGCTGAACCCCCTTGGCCATCGCCACCGCGCGCACATTTTCGCTCGGCGATTTGGCGAGGTCGATCACACCGGGGGGATAGCCCGGCCCGCACGCGAGCTTGTCCATGTAAACGTCGGGCGCGTTGAGCAGGTTGCCGTGCTCCGCCACCGCCAGCACGGCGAGCGCGTTCGGCCCGGCCTTGGCGGTAATCGTAGTGCCCTCGAGCGGGTCGAGCGCGATGTCGATCTTGGGCCCGGTGCCCTGCGCGGAGCCGACCTTTTCGCCGATGTACAGCATCGGCGCTTCGTCGCGCTCGCCTTCGCCGATGACCACGGTGCCGTCCATCGCCAATTCGTTGAGTGCGGCGCGCATCGCTTCGACGGCGGCGGCATCGGCGGCCTTTTCGTCGCCGCGCCCGATCAGCGTGGAGGCAGCGATCGCCGCCGCTTCGGTGACGCGCACCATTTCCATAACGAGGACGCGGTCGAGAACGGCGCTGGCGGTAGTCATGATTTGTGATAGCTCCCGGGAATACGCGCGCCGATAGGGGAGCCGGATGACACTGTCGAGAATGGTCGGTCTGATCGTCGCAGCAATCGCGCTTCCGGCGCAGGCCGAACCGATGGCCCGCTATCACCAGCTGACCCAAGTTGCGGTGCGCGGCTGCGCACAACCGAGCTCACCCAATGAAATTCAGGTTTGCGGCCGGCGCGCCGCCGATCAGTGGCGACTGCCGCTGATCGGGCGGCTGCCGGGCGATCCGCACGCCGAAACAGTTTCGATGGAACGCAACCGTTTGGCCAGCGCGCCAAAGCTCAAATGCGGCATCGGCGCGATCCTCGCCGGGTGCGGCATGGTCGGCGTGAGCGTATCGACCACGAGCACCGGCCCGCCGCGGTTCCGGACGCCGGCGGACTGACGGACGCAAACTCGAAGGTCATTTGGAGCGGGTGAAGGGAATCGAACCCTCGTCGTAAGCTTGGAAGGCTTCTGCTCTACCATTGAGCTACACCCGCATGCCTGCCGCCGCTAAGGCGGACCGAGCGCGCGGTCAACGCTCGAGCTGTTCCGCCACCAGCGCATCGAGCGCGGGTCCCTGCGGAAAACCCGCTGCGATCCATGCCGCTTCGATCCGCGCCAGCGCCTGACCGACATCGGGCCCCGAAGCCAGCCCACGCCCAATCAGGTCGGCGCCACGGATCGGCAATGACGGTGGCGGAGCCAGTGTCGCCGCCGCCTCGGCATCGCCGCGCAACAACAAACGGTCTGCGGCGCTCTCGACACCCAGCCGATAAGCCATTGCCGGCGGCGCGCCCGCTTCGGTCCAGCCTGCGGCCAGCGTCAGTCGCTTGCTCTGCGCCTTCGACAGCTTCAGGCGCGCCGCCACGCCGGAGGCCAGCGCCTCATCGGGACCCAATAACGCCGCCAGCCGCCTTATCGCCGACGGATCGCTTTCGATCAGAGCCAGGGCCGCCAGCCGCGCTACTCCGGCGGCATCGATTTCTGGCAGCACCGATCGTAAAATCCCCTGCGCCACCATCACCGCAAGCGTCGGCGCGGGATCGTCGCTCGCGAGCAAACGCAGCAATTCGCTGGCGATCCGCTCTCGCGACAGCGCCATCAGATCGTTGGCGCGCGCGATGCATGCCGCCAACCCGGCGGCATCGGGCAGCCCGTTCCCGAACCGCGCGTGAAAGCGGAAAAAGCGCAGGATCCGCAAATGATCCTCGGCGATGCGCTCCAGCGGTTCGCCGATGAACCGGACCCGCCGCGCGTCCAGATCGCTCAGACCGTCGAAATAATCGCTGACCCGCCCGTCGCCGATGTCGCCATACAGCGCATTGATCGTGAAATCGCGTCGTGCGGCGTCGGCCCGCCAATCGTCGGTAAACGCAACCTCGGCATGGCGCCCGTCGGTCGCGACGTCGCGGCGCAAGGTGGTTACCTCGACCGGTCCGTCGGGCGTGACCGCCGTCACCGTGCCGTGCTTCAGGCCGGTCGGTACCGCCTTGAACCGGCTCGCCTGCACGCACGTCATCACCTCGTCGGGCCGCAACCGCGTCGCCAGATCGATGTCGGCGACGGGCAGGTCGAGCAGCGTATCGCGCACCGCGCCGCCCACCGCGCGCGTTTCCGCATCGCCGCCGAGCAGCTCGACCAGTTCGACCAGGCTCGCGCGCGACCGCCAGCCGCCTGGCGGAAGCGTCACCATTTGAGCCGCAACGCCAGATTGGCGAGCATCGCCGCCGTTGCTCCCCAGATCCGCCGATCCGCCCACATCGCCTCGCGATAGCGCCGTTCAGTGCCTTGGAACATCACCGTCCGCTCGGTCCAACTCGCGGGATCGAGCGCAAAGCTCAGCGGCACTTCGAAGACCGCCGCCACTTCGGCATCATGCGGCACCAGCGGCAGGTCCGGCGGAATCACCGCCACCACCGGCGTCACCGCAAAGCCGGTGATCGTGCGATACGCGGGCAGCGTCGCGATGATTTCGGGGACATGGCGGGGCAGGGCGATCTCCTCCTCCGCCTCGCGCAACGCCGCGGCGATGTCGTCGGCATCTTCGGGATCGACTCGCCCGCCGGGGAACGCCACTTGCCCCGGGTGCCGCCGCATCGTGTCGGGCCGTTGCGTCAGGATCAGTCCCGGCTCTGCCCGGTCGGTAATCGCGATCAGCACCGCCGCCGCGACCGACGCCCCGCTCATTATACTGTCGTCACCCGCCGACAGCGGTGCCTCGCCATCGGTCTCCGCCAGCCTTGCGCGCAACCGCTCGGTGAGGGTCACGCAGCCGCCATCGGAAAGAATGTGCCGGCACTCCACACGCCCAGCGGTTCGCCATCGGCCAACGCCATGTCCGCAAGCTCGTAAAACACCGGCCGCGCGACCAGTGCCTCGAGGCCGGCGCGCACGTGCAGATACGGCCGCGGCTCGCCATCATGCTCCTCGAATCGCAGCGCATGTGCGGCGTCCGCCACCACCAGATCGCCGGTGTTCAGCCGGAACGCCAGTTCGCGCGTACGGCCCGCACCCTCGCTTTTGACCTCGACGGCGACGAACGGCGCGTCCTCGACCACGATGTCGAGTTTCTCCCCCGGCGTGACGAGAACGTATCCGCCATCCGCCTCGCGCCTCAGAATCGTCGAGAACAAAGCAACCATGGCGGGGCGTCCAATCGGCGATCCCTGGTGAAACCACGTCCCGTCGCGGGCGATGCGCATTTCGCTGTCGCCGCAATGCGTCGGATGCCAGTTCTCGACCGGCGGCAGGCGCTTTTCGGCCAGCGCCTTGGCCACGTCGGCCAGCGACATGGTGTCGAGATCGGGTGGCGGCGGCATCGGCATCGCGACTGCCTAGGCCGACAAGGTCTCCGGCGCAAAGGCATGCAACCGCCCCGTCCGCGTCAAGTGTGCGGCATGTTTGGCCAGCAATCGCCGCCGCTCGACCGGGCCCGGCAACGCCCACTCGCCGGTCGCATCGGCCGAAAAGCCGAAAAACCGTCCATAATATTCGGGGTCGCCGATCATCGTCATCGGCTGTGGGCCAGCCGCTGCAATCAGCGCGTCCATCATCGTCCGCCCAATTCCGCCTTGCTGCACATCGGGCAGTACCGCCACCGGCCCGACCAACACCAACGGCGCGTCGTCGAGCGCCACCGGCCAGCTCTGCAACACCCCAACCAGCGCGGCGTCATCGAACGCCGCAAAACTCAGCGCGGGCAGGGGGCTCAACCCCTCGCGCAACCGATACGCCGTGCGCCCACGCCGGTCCGCGCCAAATGCGGCGTCGAGCAACGCTTCGACGCGATCGGGGGCGGCTGCTGCCAAAGGGGCGATACGGACAGTCATGGGGCGCGCGCCCATAACGATTGGCGGGGGGAATGGAAGCGTTTAAGCGCTCGCCCGATGGACGATCTCCTCCAACTCGAAGTGCACGACCTCGAAGTTCCGGTGCTCACCGGCATCTTCTCCGAAGAAACGCATTTGCCGCAACCGCTGCGCATCTCGATTACGGTCGATCTCGATGTTGCCGCGCCCTTTACGCCCGACACATCGTTGGCCGCGTCGAAGAACTATATGGATATCAAACGTGCCGCGACCGCGCTGCCCGCGGGTCAGCATTTCACGTTGGTCGAAGCGGTGGCGGATCACATCGCCGACACTCTGTTCACGTCCGACGCGCGTGTGAGTCGCGTGGATATTCGCATCGTGAAGCTGGCTATCGCCGAACACGGCGAATCGATCGGCATCCGCCGCGTCAGGCATCGCCCATGAAACTCGCATTGATCACCGGCGGCTACCGACGCATCGGCGCGGCCATTGCGACGGCATTGGCGCGTGACGGCTGGACGCTCGCGCTGCACAGCCATCATGCCGCTGAACCCGAAGGCGAACTTGCGGCGGCGCTGGGCGACTGGCGCGGTTTCGTCGCCGATTTGGGCGATCACAACGCTGTCGAGAGGCTCGTCCCGCAAGTCGTCTCCGCCTTCGATCGTGCGCCGACCTTGCTCGTAAACTGTGCGTCCTTGTTCGACGACGACGATGCCATGATCGCCAATGCCGTCAGCCTCGCGCGCTTTCACGCGGTCAATGCGCTGGCGCCGCAGGCCCTGGCGCTTGCCTTGGCGCGACAAGGGCAGGGCGGCGCAATCGTCAACATCCTCGATCAGCGCGTCCGCAATCCCGTGCGCGATCAGTTGAGCTACTCGCTGAGCAAGTCGGCTCTCGCATCGGCCACCCGCACGCTGGCCGTGGCGCTCGCGCCGCGCTGGCGGGTCAATGCCATTGCCCCCGGTCTGACCCTCCCATCACCCGCGCATGACGAGAGTGTGCTGGCGAAGACCCGTAAACTGATGCCGCTCGAACGCCTGCCGTCGCCCGACGATGTGGCCGACGCCGCACTCTACTTTGCTCGGGCGCAGGCCGTCACCGGTCAGACCCTGTTCGTCGATGGCGGTGCCAGCCTGCGCGGTTTTGAGCGCGACTTCGGCAATCTCTAACCGTCGCAGCGCCCCAGCTGTGTGACAACGAAGCCGTAATCCGCGCGCGCTGCGCTGCGCCCGGTCTCATCTAGTTCGGCAATCGCCGTATCAGGCAACGTCTTGGGCAAGCCGCATACCAGTCGATACCAGCCGAGCGTGTCCTTGGCGGGCGGCGGACCCTCGCTTGCCACTTCGCCGAACGATGCCGACCAGGCCGGGCCGATCCCCGGACGCCGCAGCACCGATAGCGAGCCGCGCCCGCCGCCCGCTTGATCGAAGAAGATCTGCGTCTCGCTTTCGCCCGGCACGTTTCCGGGCGAGTAGAACGCGCCGCTGACCCGGCGGATCGCACCCGGCGCACCCGCCGCGCTTCGTTCCGTAACAATCGCCCGCACGCGCTTCTCGACGTCGGGCGTCCAGACGACCGGCGGCGCGGTCAGCTGCACTTGCCCCGCCACCCCGCGTGCGGCGATCAGCCACTCGGCCTTTTTCACCTTTGGCGCTTTTCCCTGCGAATCGCGCGGCAGATCGACCACCAGCGCAAGCGCCGGCGGCTGCGGGGCTGGTGCTTTCACCAGCGCCACGACCTTCGACTCCACATAGAATCTCGCTGTGCCCGGTTCGGTATCGGCCTTGATCGGCGCCGCGCTCGTCACCGCGACATGGGCAATCAACGACGCGTCGGCAAAGCTTTTGGCCAGCGCATTATAGCTCTGTGCAGACGTCTTTTCACTCGTAATACAAACACTTACAGCCGCAATGGCGACGACGAAGTGAGATACATGCCTATCCATGGGTACTTGTCTTTCTTGTCCGGCCCCCATTGGCAAGCAGCCATCGCGTCAGACCGAGACAACCCGCCGACAAAGCGATTGCACGGAACTTAGCGCGCCGTTAGGACTTGCGTTAGTTGACCCTGAAAACACAGCATATGGGGTTCATGGGAAGGGCGAAGCGGTTGCGCGACGCCCTTGTCACCACGGTCTTGGCGAGGGAGTTTTAGAGCCGAATGGCGTACACAGACCGGAAAGGTATGACGGCCGGTCGCCTTTGGGCGATCGCGATCGTCGTTATCATTCATATTTTCCTAGGATACGCGTTCATCACCGGCCTGGCGTATGATGTCGTCAAGAAGGTCTCCAAGGACCTGAAGACGTTCGACGTGCAGGAAGAGCCGCCACCACCGGAGGAATTGCCGCCGCCGCCGCCGCCGGACAAGCCGCTGCCGCCGCCGCCGGTCACCATGCCGCCGCCGATCGTGCAGACGCCGACCGTGAACCTGCAGCCGGCGTTCGTGCCGCAGCCTCCGCCGTTGTCGCCGCCTCCGCCACCAGCTCCGCCGCCTCCTCCGCCTGCGCGGGTGGTTGAAGCAGTGAAAGCGCAGCCGCGCGGCAGTCCGCAGGATTGGGCGACGACCGACGACTATCCGCCGGGAGCTGCGCGTGCAGAGGCGCAGGGCACCACTGGGTTTAGCGTTGTCGTTGGTCCTGACGGTCGAGTTCAGTCCTGCAGTGTGACCGTATCGAGCGGCAACAGTGAGCTGGACACGACGACGTGTCGTCTGATTACCCGACGGGCCAGGTTCTCGCCTGCCAAGGATACGTCGGGTCAGGCGATAGGCGGGTCGTTCAGCAGCCGTATTCGCTGGCAATTGCCGAAAAACTAATTCAAATTTTTAGAGGGAAGACCGAGCTATGTTGATCACATTCGCAGCCGCCGCTGCCGCCAATGGAGCGGCTGCTCATGGTGGCAACCCGTA
This sequence comes from Sphingomonas antarctica, assembly GCF_965137005.1. Taxonomy (NCBI): domain Bacteria; kingdom Pseudomonadati; phylum Pseudomonadota; class Alphaproteobacteria; order Sphingomonadales; family Sphingomonadaceae; genus Sphingomonas; species Sphingomonas antarctica. The sequence continues at coordinate 174,070 of NZ_CBCRXM010000004.1, forward strand.
CGGCCTCATTCCGGCACTCCAGCAGGGTGGTCCACTGACCATCGCGGTCTTCGTGATCCTCGTGATCATGTCGGTCGGGTCGTTCTACGTGCTGTTCGCGAAGCTGTTCGAACAGAACCGCATCATGCAGCAGGGCAAGAAGATCCGCGCCTCGTTCTGGAGCACGTCGAGCCTGAAGGACGGCTCGAGCAAGCTCGAGAAGGACTCGGCCTATCGCCAGATCGTCGACGACGGCCTGCGCGCAGAAGACCAGCATACCTTGCTGACCAACGAGGTCGACCAGCATGACTGGACGCTCAACGCACTGGCCCGCACCCGCGGCCAGATCGGCGCCAAGCTCAACAAGGGCCTTTCGTTCCTCGCGACGACCGGTTCGACCGCACCGTTCATCGGGCTGTTCGGTACCGTTATCGGTATTCTCGGCGCGCTGGTGAAGATCGGTGCCGCCGGTCAGGCATCGATCGACGCCGTCGCCGGTCCGGTCGGTGAAGCGCTGATCATGACCGCCATCGGCCTCGCCGTGGCGGTTCCCGCGGTTCTCGCGTTCAACTGGCTGCAGGCGCGCAACAAGGCGATCATGGAAGACCTGACGACGTTTTCGAACGACGTGCACGGCTTCATGGCGTCGGGCGGATCGGTGAAGCCGGTGTCGTCATCGGCTGCTCCGGTCGCACGTGCCAACACCACGGGTACCGGCACGACCACTCGTCCGGGTGCGACGACGACCACGGCCGGCCAGGTTGGCGGCGTTCCGACCAGCAAGGCCTAAGCGGATTGGCGGCGGGGTCACAAACCCCGCCGCCGCCGACTTTCCAAGGATCAAGATTTCATGGCGATCAGTTCAACAATGGACGAGGGCGACGAATTTCCCCCCATGTCGGACATCAACACGACGCCGCTCGTCGACGTCATGCTGGTGCTTCTGATCATCTTCCTGATCACGATCCCGGTCGTGTTGCAGAACGTGAAGGTGTCGCTGCCCAAAGTGCGGTTCGACGCGACGACGACCAAGCCGGAAAACGTCAACCTGTCGGTGCGCGGTGTCGGGGCCAATAGCCTGACATGCGAAGTGTACTGGAACCAGACCAAGGTCGGACCCCAGGAACTTGAAGACCGCGCGGTGGCCAAGCTGAAGCTGGAAATCGCCAAGCAGGGCGGCGTGAATGCAGTGGGCCTTGAATTGCCGGAAGCGCATATTCGTGCCGACATCAACACGCCGTACAAGTGCGTCGGCGGGGCGATTTACGTGATGCAACGCGCGGGCTTCGTACGCGTGGGCTTCATTTCCGAACCACCGCCGGGTGAAGGCGTCGAACGTCTCTAATCGACTTTTCTAGGAGTTACGCCTCATGGCAATGAGTACAGGCCGCGGCGAAGACGAGCCGATGATGGAAATGAACACGACGCCGTTGATCGACGTCATGCTCGTTCTCCTCGTGATGTTCATCATCACCATCCCGATTCAGACGCACGCGGTAAAGATCGATCTTCCCGCGGCGACGCCGCCGAACCAACCCAAGCCTCCGATCGATCCGGTGGTGAATAACCTGACGATCAGCCCAGCGGCGCAGGTCCTGTGGAACGGCACGCCGATCGATATGGCGACGCTGCGCGTCTACCTCGACCGCACCCGCGTCATGACGCCCGAACCCGAGCTGCATTTTCAGCCCGATGCCTATTCACGCTTCGACACGGTCGATCGCGTGCTGGCGACGGTGAAGCGCAGCCAGGTTTCGAAGTTCGGATTCGTCGGCAACGAAAACTATTATAATTACGACAAGTGACGCTGGCAGGGCCTGACAAGAGCGTAGCGCAAGCGAGCAAACGTTAGCCTCGTCCCGTCGATGTCGTCGTCGGCGCGCGCGAGCGAGAACGAAGAAAAGGCGGGGTAACTCCCGCCTTTTTACTGTCTGGCCCTTGCAATTCGAAAGACATGTGACATCATCACATTTCCTGCAAGGAGATGTCCGATGGCTATGGCAATGTCACGTGCCGACGATCAACCGCTCATGGAACTGAACACGACGCCACTAATCGATGTGATGCTCGTCCTGCTCGTGATGTTCATCGTGACGATCCCGCTGCAAACGCACGCGGTCAAAATCGACTTGCCGGGCGTTACGCATCCGTTGCCGGCATCGCCCGACCCGGTCGTCAACACCCTGACCGTGAGCCGCTCCGGCATTATTGGCTGGAACGGCGCACCGATCGATCTGACGACGCTCGGCACGTATCTCGACCGGACGCGTGCAATGACGCCCGAACCCGAATTGCATTTTCAGCCCGAAGCTGCCGCGCGCTTCGACACCGTCGATCACGTGCTCGCGACGGTGAAGCGCAGCGGTGTTTCGAAATTCGGCTTTGTCGGCAACGAACGCTTTTACCGTTACAACAACTGATCGGTCAGGCCGCGCCCGGATCGGGGACGTCGACGTCGCCGGGCATGGGCGAAACTTCCGCGGGCGGTGCGCTCGGCTGCGGGGTTTCGACCGGGCCGGTGTCAGGCTGCGGGTCGGGGGGAGGAATGGTCGCCATGTAACTTCTCCTTTGCAGGAAAGATAACGCGCGACCCGGCATCTGCGCTCCCTTGCCTTTCGCGACCTCGCTGCTAAGGCCGCGCGCTTGCCGAACAGTCCGGCCGCGGGCGTGGCGAAACTGGTAGACGCGCCAGATTTAGGTTCTGGTATCGCAAGATGTGGGGGTTCGAGTCCCTTCGCCCGCACCAGTGACCACGACTTGAACCTGTCCGGCGGACGGGTTCGGCGCGGTCACTCCCGAGCGTATGCGAAGGGGTCGTGACCGAGGTCGAACGAAACGAAAGACGAAGAAAACCGATGAAGATCGCCGAGACTGTGAACGAAGGCCTGAAGCGCGCCTACACATTGACCATCCCCGCCAAGGAGATCGAGGCACGTGTCGATGCGGAAGTGACCAAGGTCGCGCCGCAGATCCGTATGCCCGGTTTCCGCCCCGGCAAGGTTCCCGCGAACCTGGTCAAGAAGATGCACGGCCCCTCGCTGATGCAGGATGCGCTCAACACCGCGATCCAGGATGGCGTGCAAAAGGTCATTGGCGACAATGGCCTGCGCCCCGCGATGCAGCCTTCGGTCGAATTAGGCGACGGCTATGAACCCGGCAAGGATGCCAAGGTCAGCATCGCGCTCGAAGTCCTTCCGCAGGTGCCGACGCCGTCGATCGACGGTCTCAAACTCGAGCGTCTGACCGTCGAAGCCGATGACGCGGCGATCGATATCCAGTTGCAACAGCTGGCGGGCAGCAATAAGCGGTTCGAAGCCGCGCCGGCCAAGCACAAAGCGGTCATTGGCGACCTCGTCGTCATGGACTTTGTCGGCAAAGTCGGCGGTGTGGCGTTCGACGGCGGCACTGGACAGGGCATGGAAGTCGAAATCGGCACCGGTCGCCTGATCCCGGGCTTCGAGGATCAATTGGTCGGCGTGAAGGCGAACGACGAAAAGACGATCAACGTCAGTTTCCCCGCCGATTACAACGTCAAGGATCTCGCCGGTCAGCCCGCGACCTTCGACCTGGTGATCAACGAAGTCCGTACTGCCGCAGAAGCGAAGATCGACGACGAGTTCGCCAAATCGCTCGGCCTGCAGGGTCTCGAGCAGCTCAAGGGCCTGCTCAAGGGTCAGGCGGAGCAGGAACTGAACGGACTCACACGCACGCACATGAAGCGCAAACTCCTCGACCAATTGGCCGAGGGTCACAGCTTCGACGTGCCGCCGTCGATGGTCGAAGCCGAATTCGACCAGATCTGGCGTCAGCTGGAGCATGAAGCGAGCCACGAAGCCGATCCTGCGGCGGCCTTGGCCGAAATGGAAGCCGAACGCGACGATTACCGCCGCATCGCCGAGCGTCGCGTGCGCCTCGGCCTGTTGCTGAGTGAAATCGGCCAGACCAATGGCGTCGAGGTTTCCAACCAGGAAATGCAGCGCCTGATCGCCCAAGCCGCGCAGCAATATGATCCCAAGGAGCGCGAGCGCTTCGTGCAGTATGTCCAGAACGAACCGATGGCCGCCGCGCAGCTGCGGGCGCCGCTGTACGAGGACAAGGTGGTCGATTTCCTGTTCAGCAAGGCCGAGATCACTGACCGCACGTCATCGCGCGCCGAACTCGAAGCGGCGATCGAGGAAGACGATACCGGTGGGCACGTCCATGGTCCCGGCTGCGGCCACGATCATGACGAAAAGCAGACTAAAAAGCCTGCTGCCAAGAAAGCCGCTGCGCCCAAGGCTGAAAAGGCTGAGGCTGCTCCTGCAGAGAAGGCACCTGCCGCCAAAAAGCCCGCTGCGAAGAAGGCTGTTGTGGACGACGCGGTGAAGGCCGAACCGGTAAAGAAGGCGGCTCCGGCGGCAAAGGCGCCTGCCAAGAAGGCAGCTGCGAAGAAAGCCTAAGCGATTCCGCGCATGAAGATCGCCGTCCTCCTGCCATGTTATAATGAGGAGGCGGCGATCGCGCGGACCGTCGCGGATTTTCGCGCGGCGCTGCCCGACGCGGTGATCCATGTTTACGACAACAACTCGTCCGACGGTACCGTCGCGGTGGCGCGCGGGGCAGGGGCGACGGTTGGCACCGAACGGATGCAGGGCAAAGGACACGTCGTCCGTCGCATGTTTGCCGACATCGATGCCGACATTTACATCCTCGCGGACGGGGACGCGACCTATGAGGCGGCCGCCGCACCCGAACTCGTCCGGCGTTTGCTCGACGAACGCCTGGACATGGTCGTCGGCGCGCGGAAATCCGAGATCGAGGCCGCCTATCGCCGGGGTCACCGCCTCGGTAACCGCCTGCTGACGGGGATGCTCGCCTGGACCTTCGGGCGCAGCTTCACCGACATCCTCAGCGGCTATCGCGTCTTCTCGCGCCGCTTCGTCAAATCCTTCCCGTTGCTGTCATCGGGTTTCGAGATCGAAACCGAAATCAGCGTCCACGCGCTCGAAATGCGCATGCCCGTCGCCGAAGTCGTGACAGCTTATGCCGCGCGGCCCGAAGGTTCGGTGTCGAAACTCAACACTTATGGCGACGGCTGGCGAATCCTGAAAACGATCGCGATGCTGTTCCGACTTGAACGACCGCTCGCTTTCTTCGGCGGTTTTGCATTGTTGCTGCTCGTTGCCGCGCTGGTTCTCGCCGAACCCCTCGCCGTAACCTACGCCGCGACCGGCCTGGTTCCACGCTTCCCGACGGCGATCCTCGCCACCGGCCTTGTGCTGCTCTCGGCGCTCAGTCTCTTCACCGGCCTGATCCTCGATACGGTGGTGCGCGGTCGACGTGAGGCCAAGCGGCTCGCCTATCTCGCCCAACCGGCGCCCGGATCGGTTTCGTAAACGGGGCTTGAACCGCTCGCTGCGACCGCCAACATAGGCGGCAGGGCAAAACTAAGGACTTTTCATGAGCACGCCAGACCACGCCGACATTATCGGCGGCCTCGTTCCCATCGTCATCGAACAGTCGAGCCGCGGCGAACGCAGCTTCGACATCTATTCGCGTCTGTTGCGCGAACGGATCGTGTTCATCGTCGGCGGGGTCGAGGACCAAATGGCCTCGCTCATCACCGCGCAATTGCTCTTCCTGGAGTCCGAGAACCCCAAGAAGGACATTTACATGTACATCAACTCGCCGGGCGGCGTGGTGACGGCGGGTCTCGCGATTCACGACACGATGCAATATGTTCGTCCCGAAGTCGGCACGGTGTGCATCGGTCAGGCGGCATCGATGGGCAGTTTCCTTCTGGCGGCGGGTGAGCCGGGCAAGCGCGTTGCGCTGACTAACAGCCGCATCATGATCCATCAGCCTTCGGGCGGCGCGCAGGGCATGGCGTCGGATATCGAAATCCAGGCGAAGGAAATCCTCCGCATGCGTCATCGCCTCAACACGCTTTATGCCAAATACACCGGCAAGACGATCGAGGAGATCGAGCGCGCTATGGACCGCGACAATTTCTTAGAGGCCGACGAAGCCCTGAAGTTTGGTTTGATCGACAAAGTTTACGACAAGCGGCCCGCGGCAACCGAGGATGGCATCACGCCACCAACCGCGTAACATCGGTAGACGGTGTGTCACCTTTGTCACCTTAAGGGCGGTCGGGGACGAAAATTCGCCATTGCCCGTTAAGGTCATTACAGTAACATGGCGGCGGGCTTGCTCGCCCCGACAGGACAGGTTTGAATGACGAAACTCAGCGGTTCGGACTCGAAGTCGACGCTTTATTGCTCGTTCTGCGGCAAGTCGCAGCACGAGGTGCGCAAGCTCATTGCGGGGCCGACGGTGTTCATCTGCGATGAATGCGTCGACCTGTGCAACGACATCATCCGCGAAGAGACCAAGGCGGCGTTGGTCAGCAAGAAGGACGGGGGCGTGCCGACGCCGCAGGAAATCTGCGACGTGCTCGACGATTATGTCATCGGCCAGAAAAAGGCGAAGCGTGTCCTCTCGGTCGCGGTGCATAACCATTACAAGCGGCTGAATCACGGTGCCAAGGGCGCCGATGTCGAACTCGCCAAGTCGAACATCCTGCTCGTCGGGCCGACCGGCTGCGGCAAGACGTTGCTCGCGCAGACGCTGGCGCGGATACTCGATGTGCCTTTCACGATGGCCGATGCGACGACGCTCACCGAGGCCGGTTATGTCGGTGAAGATGTCGAGAACATCATCCTGAAACTGCTCCAGGCGTCCGATTACAACGTCGAACGGGCGCAGCGCGGCATCGTCTATATCGACGAGATCGACAAGATTTCGCGCAAGGCTGAAAACCCGTCGATCACGCGCGACGTGTCGGGTGAGGGTGTTCAGCAGGCGCTGCTCAAACTGATGGAAGGCACCACCGCTTCGGTGCCACCGCAGGGCGGCCGCAAACATCCGCAGCAGGAATTCCTGCAGGTTGACACGACGAACATCCTGTTCATCTGCGGCGGCGCGTTTTCGGGGCTGGAAAAGATCATTTCCGATCGCCTCGAAGGCAAATCGATGGGCTTTGGCGCACATATTGCCGCGCCGGACGAGCGTCGCACCGGTGCGATCCTGCAATCGACCGAGCCTGAGGATCTGCTCAAATTCGGCTTGATTCCTGAATTTGTCGGTCGCCTGCCGGTGATCGCGACGCTCGAGGACCTCGACACCGATGCGCTGGTGAAAATCCTGACCGAGCCGAAGAACGCCTTGGTCAAGCAGTATCGCAAACTGTTCGAAATGGAGGACGTCGAGCTCGGCTTCACCGACGAAGCGCTCGCCGCGATCGCCAAGAAGGGCATCGAGCGAAAGACCGGCGCGCGTGGCTTGCGCTCGATCCTCGAAACGATCTTGCTGGACACCATGTTCGACCTGCCCGGCATGGACGGCGTCGACGAAGTGATGATCGACAAGGATGTCGTCGCCGGGACCAAGGAACCGGTCCGCGTCTATTCGAAGGATAAAGCGGCCGCTTGATCTGTTTGCTGCTCCTGGCTGGTGCGCTCGCCGGCGCGCCGATGGCAGCAACGCTGTCACCCGCTCCTGCGGTGTTGCAGGCGGGTCTGGCTGGCAAGTGGGTCGGAGCGCTCGGTTACCGCGATTATCAGAGCGACAAACTGTTCGAACTGGCGGTAAAAACCGAAATTCTTGCCTTGCCGGATACGGTGACGGTGCTGCGGATTTCGGCTTTCGACGACGGTCCAAAGGTGGGCCAGGTCTACATCACGTCGGCAAGTCTTTACGACTCGACGGGCGGCACGGTGACCACGGCTTCTCTGCGCAAGGGCCGTCCGGTCGAAAATGAAACCGACCGCGTGTCGACGCAGCGGTTCACCGACGCGGCGCACTGGACAGTCATTTACGAACGCGCGGGCGAGGATGGCGACAAAGCGGCCCAGATCAGGACGACCGAGACGCGTGATGGCGACGTCGTGATTGCCGTGAAGGAAGTGATGCCGGCAGGCACGGTCACATGGCGTTTCCGCAACCAGACCCGCCTCGCCAAAGCGGCAAATTGAGCATTCTGGCATGACGTCAGACCCGATCGATCTCGCCAGCCTGTTCTGTTCGCGGCTGTGTCACGACCTGTTGAGCCCGGTCGGAGCGATGGCCAACGGCCTGGAATTGCTTGCCGACGAAAATGACGACGCAACGCGCGGGCAGATCATGGGCTTGCTCGGCGACAGCGCGCGGGTGTCCGCCAACAAGCTCAAATTCTTTCGCCTGGCCTTTGGTGCGGCGGGCGGTTTCGGCGACCGCGTCGATACCGGCGAAGCGCGTTCGGCGATCGAGGGCTTGCTCACCAACGATGGCAAGATCGCGGTCGACTGGCTCGTTGAGGATGCAAGTCTCGACAAGGCGGCGATCAAGGTCATGCTCAATCTCGCATTGCTCGCTGGCGAGGCGCTGGTTCGCGGCGGGCGCGTCGCTGTGGGGGCAGAAACCGGTGGGAATACGACCGAACTGGTGATTAGGGCAGAGGGCGCGCGGTTGGTACTTGACCCCGAGGTCGCTGCGACCCTGACCGGCGGCCACGCCACGCCGACGCCGAAACTGGCGCCCGCCTGGCTGGTCAATTCGCTGACCGCGGCCAGCGGCGGTCATGCGCAGGTCGTCTCGCCGGAAGACGGCGTGCTGTTGTTCGGGGCTACACTGGGCCGCGTTTAGCCGCATCTTAACTCCGATCGTGCAACGAGCACGGTCATGGGCGCACCCGAAATCGATGAACTAACGCAGGAATTCGTCGCGGAGACGCGTGAAATGCTTGAAGGCGTTGGCAGCCACTTGCTGGCGTGGGAGGGCAATCCCGACGACCGTGCGACGATCGATGCAGTGTTCCGTCTGGTCCACACGATCAAGGGCAGTTGCGGCTTCGTCGACCAGCCACGCATCGGAGGCTTGGCGCATGCGGCGGAGGAAATTCTGGCGGCGGCTCGCGACGGCACGCGGACGCCCGACCGGTGCCTTGTCAACGCCATGCTCCGCCTGATCGACCATATCGCGCAGCTGGTCGAAGGTATCGAAACCGGCGTCATCCCCGATCTCGCAACCGACGAGCCCCTGCTTGCGGCCCTCGACGGTGCCGGATCCGATGAGGCATCAATCCCCGAAAAGGTGGTCGCAGCGCCCAGTACGGCATCCTCGACGATCCGCGTGCCGGTCGTCCTCCTCGAAACAATTATGGCGCAAGTTTCCGACCTCGTGCTCGCGCGTAACGACTTGGCGCGCCGCGTCCGCGATGATGCTGAATATACCGCCAGCCTGACGCCGCTCACCAATGTCGTCGGCGAACTGCGCGACAGTATCGGGCGCGCCCGGCTTCAGCCGATCGAGCGCCTGTTTCGTGGCCTTCCGCGCCTCGTCCGCGACACGGCTGCTTCGCTGCGCAAGGACGTCGATCTGATCATCGAAGGCGACGATGTCGAAATCGACCGTGAAATGGTGGAGGCACTCAAGGATCCGCTGACGCACATCGTCCGTAATTCGATCGACCACGGTGTAGAGATCGACCGTAGCAAGGTCGGAAAACTTCAGCGTGCCACTCTCCACGTCGCCGCGCGCCAGAGCGGCAATCAGGTAACCATCGCGATCAGCGACGACGGTCGCGGCATCGACGTCACCCGCCTGATCGAAAAGGCCAGCGTGCTCAACATCGCGCCGCCTCTGGGCGACGCCGCGAATCTGATTTTCGAACCGGGCTTCAGCACCGCCGCGCAAGTCAGCGATGTATCCGGCCGTGGCGTCGGGATGGACGTTGTTCGCTCGAACATCGAGGGGATCGGCGGCAGTGTCAGTCTCGACAACCGGCCCGGCCAAGGCCTCACCGTGCTGATCCGCGTGCCTTTGACACTGTCGATTCTGACCTGTCTTATTGTTCGAGCCGGGGGACAGCGCTTTGCCATCCCACGCGCGGCGATCGATAAGGTGGTCGCGATTGGGAGCAGCAGCGTGCGCTACGAAGCGATCGGCGACAGCCACATCGCCTCGGTACGCGGTACGCTGCTGTCGGTCGCGCCGCTGGCGACACTGCTGCGGTTGCCCGAACAGACGCCGACTCGCTTGGTGATCATCGAGACCGGGGGTGCGCGCTTTGCGCTCCCGGTCGACGCTGCGCTCGAACATGAAGAGCTGGTGGCGCGCCCACTTGCCCCTGGGGCGGCGAGCCGTCTGTTCGCGGGCCAAAGCCTGTCTGACGACGGTCAGCCCCTGCTCTTGCTCGACGCACTTGGGGTCGCGGCGGCGGCGGGCATTGCGCGCGGCGAACGGCGTACTGCTGCTGTCCTCGAACCGATGGCCGTGCGCCGTCCGTCGGCGCTTCAGTTCGAACGGCTCGATGGCGCGGTCGCCTCGGTGCGCGCCAGTTATGTGGCCCGCATCGAAGATATCGCCCGCGCGTCCTTCATCGCGGTCGGAGACGAAAATTTCGTTACGATCGACGGCGCGATGATTCCGGCGATCGTCGAGGGCGCGCTCCCCGACAATGGCATGGTGGTGACTCTGCGCATCAACACGCCCGATGGGCCGGTCGCATGGCCCGTTGCGGCGGTGCGCGATCTCGTGCCGATCGACTCGGTCACGCGTGTGGCAACGCTAGGCTATGAAGGACTGATCCTGATCGACGGGCAGGGCGTGCCGCTGCTCGAACCGGCGGTCCCGACCAACCGGAGGTTTGCGGCATGACGGAGCTCGCGGTCTTTGCGCGCATCGGCGACCGGCGCGTTGCGTTCGATGCCAGCGGAGTCGAGGCCGTGATCGACCTCGGTGAGATCGTCCCCGTGCCACTCGCGCCGCCGCATGTGCGCGGTCTCGCGGCGGTGCGCAGTCACGTTCTGACCGTAATTGACGTTGCAGCAGCATTGTCGGGCGAAGCGGGAGAAATGGGCAGTCGGCGCGCGCTGGTCGTGGCACGCGACAAGCACCGCTACGCCCTGCTGGTCGATGCCGTCGAGGAGGTGACCACGCCGCTCAGTGCCTCTGCACACATTCCCCCGGGGCTCAGCGCCAATTGGGCTCGCGCCGCGCGTGGCACGGTCGAAGCGGAGAACATCATCGCACTCAGCCTGGATATCGGCGCGATCGTCACTGCTGCGGATTAACCGGTCAGTGACGCCTTCGGTTTAGGGTCGGCGCATACAGCAACAGGAATACACAATGTCCAAGACGTGCCTGGTGGTCGATGATTCCAAGGTCATCCGCAAAGTTGCGCGTCACATCTTGGAGACGCTCGAATTCAGCGTCGAGGAAGCTGCCGATGGTTCCGAAGCATTGGAAGTGTGCGCCGGCAAACGACCCGACGTCGTCCTGCTCGACTGGAACATGCCGGTGATGGGCGGAATGGATTTTCTGCGGGCGCTCGGCGCCATGGCCTATCCTGACAAACCGAAGGTCGTGTTCTGCACCACCGAGAATTCGGGCGCGCATATTCGCGCAGCGATCGAGGCGGGGGCTGACGAATATATCATGAAGCCGTTCGACCGCGATACGCTTGAAAGCAAGCTCCAGATCGTCGGCGCGCTTTAAAGCCGCTGACGATGGCGACGGCACTGACCGCCCCAATTGTGACTCGGCCTGCGGATGTCGTCGTGATCGACGATTCCGCGGTCGTTCGTACTGCGCTGACACGGATGATCGAGCGGGCAGATGGGTTGCGGAGCGCAGCGTCGTTTGCGGGCGCCGCGCACGCGATCGCTTGGCTGGAATTCAATCGTGCCGACGTCATCATGCTCGACATCAACATGCCGGGCATCGACGGCCTCTCCGCCATGCCTGCGCTGATCGCGGCGGCGAATGGCGCGCCTATTCTGATCGTATCGTCCGCCGCTAAAGCGGGTGCCGAGGCGACGGTGCGCAGTTTGGCGCTTGGTGCCGCCGACACGCTCGAAAAGCCCAGTTCCGGCTTCAATGCCGCATTCGAGGCTCTGCTGGTCGGTCGTGCCATGGCGTTGGCACGCGGTAGGCGCGCACGCGCGTCGGTTACGCGCGAGCCGGTCGCCTTGAGGCCGTCACCAATGACCCGTCCGCGGTTACTGGCGCTGGGTGCATCGACCGGGGGTATCCATGCTCTCGAGTCGTTCATCACCGCGTTGCCGGAGGATTTTGAGGTTCCGATCCTGATCACCCAGCATCTCCCAACGGCCTTCGTACCCTTTTTCACTCAGCAATTGGCGCAGCGCACCAGCCGTCTGGCGCGCGTGGCAATCGACGGGCAACCGATCCGGCCGGGGACGATCACCGTTGCGCCGGGCGACGCACATCTCGGACTGACCGGCGTCACATCCGCATTGCGTGTGGTCTTGCGCGACAACGTCGTAGCGTCGCGCTGTTGCCCCTCGCTCGACATTATGCTGACCGATATCGCCGCAACTTGTGGACAAGAAGCGCTGGCCGTCGTCCTGACCGGCATGGGTAGCGATGGCAGCTGCGGCGCGCGCGCGATGGTCGAAGCTGGTGCTCATGTGCTGGCACAGGACGCGGGATCGGCCACCATTTGGGGCATGCCGGGCGCTGTGGCACGCGCGGGACTTGCCAGTCGTCTCGACACTCCCGCTGCTCTGGCGCGTTTTGTCGGGAGGCTACCGGCATGACCGATTATGGCGCAGCGCACCGTATTCTCGGCGCATTGATCGAGGCACGCACCGGCCAGCAGCTCTTGCCCTCGCGTGCCTGGCGAATCGATACCTCGCTGCGTCCATTGATGCGCGAGCTCGACTGCACATCGCTCGACGCGTTGACGGCACGCTTGTACGTCGGCGATTTCTCGCTGGCGACGCGAGTGGTCGAAGCACTGCTGAACAACGAGACGAGCTTTTTCCGCGACCGCGAAGCTTTTGCGTCAATCGGTCGTGATGTCCTGCCGGCGCTGGCCAAGACTCGACCGCTAAAGAAACTCAGCATCTGGTCGGCCGGCTGTTCGACGGGGCAGGAACCGTATTCGCTGGCCATGACCACGGCCGAGGACGAGCATTTCAAGGATTGGGACGTTTCCGTGGTCGCGACCGATGTGTCTGCCGAAGCTATTTCGCGCGGCAAAGCGGGGCGCTACTCACGCTTCGAGATTCAGCGCGGGCTGCCGATCCGTCAGATGCTGCGCTGGTTTCGCGAAGAGGGCGAGGAATGGCATGCCAGCGCGGAGCTCAGGCGTCGCGTACGGTTTCTCCAGCATCACCTATTCGATCCGCCGCCCGGCCGGTTCGACCTGATCCTCTGCCGCAACGTGCTGATGTACTTTTCCACGATCGACCGCGCACGGGGCTTCGACCGGATGGCCGCCGCGCTGGCACCGGGCGGGTTGTTGGTGCTCGGCGCCGGCGAAACGGTGCTGGGACAGACGGGTCACTTCCGCCCGCATCCAATGCTCAAGGGGTGCTACATGGCCAATGAGGCGCTCAGCGTCGCTGCGTGACCTTGCCGGTCGGCTGGGCTGCGTTATGGAGCACGCATGGCCGATCTGCGCATCATCGAAACGCCGTCGCCCAATTTCGACGCGCGCACTGCGCCGGTCACGATGCTTGTCCTCCATTATACCGGCATGCCCACATGCGCCGAGGCCGTTGCGCGGTTGACCGACCCGGAGGCGAAGGTTTCCTCGCACTATCTGGTCGCCGAGGACGGGCAAATCATGCGACTTGTCGCAGAAGACAAGCGCGCATGGCACGCGGGGAAAAGTTACTGGCGCGGGACAACCGACATCAATTCTGCGTCGGTCGGCATCGAAATCTGCAATCCGGGTCACGAATTCGGCTATCGGCCATTTCCCGAAGCGCAGATCGACGCGGTGGTCCCGTTGGTCGCCGAAATTGTCAAACGGTACGGCATCACGCGCGGTAATATTGTCGGCCATTCGGACATCGCGCCTTCGCGCAAGCAGGATCCTGGCGAGTTGTTCCCGTGGAACCGGCTCGCCAAGCTCAGACTAGCGTTACCGCGCCCGACCAAGAGCCTGATCGATCCGGCATGGGGCGATGCCGGGTTCCTGCTGGCGCTCGAGCGCTTTGGTTACGACGTCAGCGACCCGTTGGCTGCGACCGTCGCGTTTCAGCGGCGTTTCCGCCCCGAATTGCTCGACGGGACGATCGACGGCGAATGTCGCGCCATCCTGCTTGCGCTGCTCTTGCCGAAGCCGCAGGGCGAGGAGTAAGGCGCGGACGTGCCAGAAGGCCGGGCAGCCGCCGCCGTGCAGACGGGGGAGGAAAGTCCGGGCTCCACAGAGCAACGGCGCCGGATAACGCCCGGCTGAAGCGATTCAAGGGACAGTGCCACAGAAAGCAGACCGCCGGGCCTCGGCACGGTAAGGGAGAAAGGGTGCGGCAAGAGCGCACCGCGGTCCTGGTAACAGGGCTGGCAAGGTAAACCCCGCCGGGAGCAAGATCGAATAGGGATGGCACATGGCCCGGCTCGGGTCCGTCGTCCGGGTTGATTGCTGGAGCGGCGCAGTAATGCGTCGCCTAGAGGAATGGTTGCCCAGCCCTTCGGGGCGGACAGAACCCGGCTTACAGGCCTTCTGGCACTTTTTCGTTCAAGGACTATTTGAAGACACATGGCGCGTTCGGGACGATCGGTGGATTGGGGATTTCCCCGCTGGCGCGGCTATGGTGCCGGGCAGGAGGCGACCAAGGTCCGTATCTGCGATCGCTATGGTTGCACCGCACCGGGCGATCGGCCCGCGCCGAAATCGCCCAACAGCCCGGAGCGTTGGTATTTCTGCTTGCAGCATGTGACCGAATATAATCAGGGGTGGAATTATTTCGAAGGCTTGAGCGCCGAAGACGCTGCCAAGCGTGAGGCGGACGACCTGCGCGATGCATCGGGCTTCGCCAACGCCAAACATTATGGCTGGGGCATGGAGGGCGATGGCACGCGCAGCCGTGACGAAATGCGCGCGCTGTCGGTGCTGGAGCTCGAAAGCGATGCAGAGTTCGAGGCGGTCAAGGCGTCATGGCGTCGCTTGGCCAAGGCCAATCACCCCGATGTGACGCCCGGCGATGCGCAGGCAGCGGTGCGATTTCAGTCGGTGCAAGCCGCGTTCGAAGTGTTGCGCACGGCGGAGGAGCGGCGGCCGGGCCGCAAGGACTAGATTATTCGTCGCGACCGGCGGCAATGGCGATGAGGCGATGGCGCACCCGCTCGCGCCAGACGATATACAGGCCGCTCGCCACGATGACCGGCGCGCCGAGCCAAGTGCTCTGCCCAGGCAAGGCGCCGAACAACAGCCAGCCGAGCAGGCTCGCCCAGATCAGCGCCGAATAATCCATCGGCAGCACCGTGGAGACGGGCGCGTGGCGCAGCGATGACGTCACTGCGACCTGCGCGAGGCCTCCGGTGACACCGACCAGCACCATGATCGCCCAATCGCCCGGATCGTGGCGGTGAAGCACGAAAGGCGCCGCTAGGCTCATCGTCACGGCCGATATCGAAGTGAACCAGAACACAGTGGTCAGTGGCACCTCCGTTCGTCCGAGATCGCGGATCATCAACGAGGTTCCGGCGACTGACAACGCGGCCGCGATGCCGATGCTGGCGCCGAGCACTGGCAAGTGCCCTGAGCCCGGCTGCGTGACGATCAGCACGCCGATGAACCCCACCACTACAGCGCCCCAGCGGTGGATACCAACGCGCTCCTTGAGCACCATTGCGGCGAGCAACGTCCCGAACATCGGTACGGTGAAACTGAGCGTCGTTGCCTCCGCCAACGGCAGCATCGCGACCGAACTGAAATTGAGCACAACGCCAAACATGCCCATCGCACTGCGTACGGCATGCGACTTCATACGCGTCGTTCTTACGGACGCAAAGCCAGGACCTGCGGCGACCAGACCAGCAATGATGGGCAAAGCGAAAACCTGACGCGCCCAAAGCAGTTCCCACAGCGAAACACCGCGCGCTTCGGCAACCTTGGTCGCGGCATACATGGCCGAGAGCAAAGCCATCGCCGCTAGCCGCCACAATATGCCCAGCAAATGGCGATCGGAGTGTGCGTCAGTCACATTGTGGCCGCTAGAGCGCCCTTGCGGGCGGGCGCAAGTCGGGCGAAAGCGCGCGACGATGAAACACGCCCTCAACATTACCCGCGCCCAGGATTTCTCCGCCTGGTATCAGGCCGTCATTGCGGAGGCCGATCTCGCCGAGGATTCCGGCGTGCGCGGCTGCATGGT
Source organism: Sphingomonas antarctica (assembly GCF_965137005.1). Classification (NCBI taxonomy): domain Bacteria; kingdom Pseudomonadati; phylum Pseudomonadota; class Alphaproteobacteria; order Sphingomonadales; family Sphingomonadaceae; genus Sphingomonas; species Sphingomonas antarctica. The sequence goes on from NZ_CBCRXM010000004.1 coordinate 190,197, forward strand.
CATTCGTCCCTGGGGCTTTGGCATCTGGGAACGCATCCAGCGGCTGCTCGACGACCAGATCAAGGCGACAGGTCATGAGAACTGCTATTTCCCGCTATTCATTCCACTGAGTTATTTCGCCAAGGAGGCCGAGCATGTCGAAGGCTTTGCCAAGGAAATGGCGGTGGTCACGCATCACCGGTTGATTTCAGATGGGCAGGGCGGATTGACCCCCGATCCCGCGGCAAAACTCGAAGAACCGCTGATCGTTCGGCCGACCTCCGAAACCGTGATCGGTGCGGCGATGAGCCGATGGGTGCAATCGTGGCGCGATCTGCCGGTGCTGATCAACCAATGGGCCAATGTCGTCCGCTGGGAAATGCGGACGCGCATGTTCCTGCGGACGAGCGAATTCCTGTGGCAGGAAGGGCATACCGCGCACGCGACGAAAGCGGAGGCGGTGGAAGAGACGCTGAAGATGCTCGAAGTCTATCGCGCGTTTGCCGAAGACGTGCTGGCAATGCCGGTGGTCGCTGGCGAAAAGCCCGCGCACGAACGCTTTCCGGGCGCCGACAACACCTATTCGATCGAAGCGATGATGCAGGACGGCAAAGCTTTGCAGGCCGGCACCAGTCACATGCTCGGCCAGACGTTTTCGAAGGCGCAGAACATCCGCTTTCAGGACAAGGACGGCGAACTGGCGCATGCGTGGACGACCAGTTGGGGCGTGTCGACGCGGCTGATCGGTGGCGTCATCATGACGCATGGCGACGATGACGGCCTGCGCCTGCCGCCGGCGATTGCGCCACAGCAGGTGGTGATCGTGCCGATGCTGCGCGATGCGCCCGAGGACGATGCGTTGCTGGTCTATTGTCAGGAGATCGCTGGCGAATTGCGCGCGATGACCGCGCTGCGTGAGCCGGTGCGCGTGTTACTCGACATCAAGGCCGTGAAGGCGAGCACCAAGCGGTGGAACTGGGTCAAGAAGGGCGCGCCGATCATCCTGGAAATAGGGCCGCGGGATATGGCGGGTGGCAATGTCAGCTTGTTGCGCCGCGATGCGCTGTACGGCGAGGGTGGTAAGCTCGCATCGCGGATCATGCCGCGTGGCGAACTGTCGGCCGTGCCTGCATTGCTCGAGGCGATGCAGCAGGGGCTGTTCGAGACGGCGAAGACGCGGCGCGATGCGGCGATCAAGCCGGTGACGAGCTGGGACGAAATTGCCGCCTATTTCAAGGGCGGTGAGGACGAGGTGAAGGGCTGGGTCTCGACGGGTTGGTCGCGGCCCGAGGGGGCCGAGCTAGAAAAGGTCGTCGAGCGGCTGAAGAGCCTCAAGCTCACCGTGCGCAACACGCCGGTCGATGGTCCGGCGGCGGAGGGCACATGCCTGTTCACCGGGGCGCCTGCGGTCGAGCGTGTCCTGATCGGGCGGACTTACTGAGCGAGCGCGCGTTCGAGGACGGCTTTCCAGTTGTCGAGCATCGTATCGCGGTCTTGGGCGGGCAATTGCGGTTCCCAGCGCGCGCCGGCCTGCCAGCGACGACCGAAATCCGCAGCGTCGCTGTAGAGACCAGCGCCGATGCCTGCGAGTGCGGCGGCGCCGAGTGCGGTGGTTTCGTGGCTGGCGGGGCGTTCGACCGGCGTATCGAGAACGTCCGCCAGCAATTGCGCGAACCAGCCGTTTTGCGACATGCCGCCGTCGATACGTAGCGCAGAAGGCTTGGTTGCGCCGTCCGCCTTCATGGCGTCGGTCAGGTCGCGGGTCTGGAAGGCGATGCTTTCGAGGGTCGCGCGGACAAGGTCGGCGTCGGTCGTGTCAAGCGTCAAGCCGTGGATCGAGCCGCGCAGATTGGCGCGCCAATGCGGCGCACCGAGGCCGACGAACGCGGGGATGACGGTGATGCCATGATCGGCGCGCGCGGATTTCGCGAGAGCTTCGGTTTCGGCGGCGTCGTCGATCAATTTCAGCTTGTCACGCAACCACTTGATCGCCGAACCTGCGACGAAGATCGAACCTTCGAGGGCGTAGGCGCGCTGATCGCCGATGGCATAAGCCGGCGTGGTTAGCAGTCGCGCTTGCGACGCCACCGGGTCGCCAGTGTTCATTAGCATGAAGCAGCCGGTGCCGTAGGTCGACTTGACCATGCCTCGTTCGAAACAGGCCTGACCGACCAGTGCCGCCTGTTGATCACCCACCATACCGAGGATGGGAATTGAGCGGCCGAACAGATCAGTGTCCCCGAACTCCGCGACATTGTCGCGCACCTTGGGCAGCAGCCATTCGGGGATGTCGAACAGGCTAAGAAGTTCGGCGTCCCAGGCGCGGGCGTGGATATCATAGAGCATCGTCCGCCCGGCATTGGTCCAGTCTGTCGCGTGGACCTTGCCGCCAGTCAGGTGCCACAGGAGGAAGCTATCGATCGTGCCGATTGCGAGATCGCGGTTTTCACGCGCGTTGGGAACGGCGTCGAGCAACCACTTGATCTTGGTCGCCGAGAAATAAGGATCGAGGACGAGGCCGGTCTTCCCCTGAACCATCGGTTCAAGTCCGTCGGCCTTGAGCGCGTCGCACAAATCGGCGGTGCGGCGGTCCTGCCAGACGATGGCGTTGTGGACCGGCTTGCCGGTGGTGCGATCCCACAGCACGACGGTTTCGCGCTGGTTGGTGATGCCTATCGCCTTGACGTCATCGCTCATCACTTCGCGCGCGGTGGCGAGAGTGGTCTCCCAGATTTCGTTGGCGTCATGCTCGACCCAGCCCGGTCTGGGGTAGTGTTGGGCGAACTCGCGCTGCGCGGTCTGCAGCGGGCGACCGTCGAGGTCGAAGCGGATCGCGCGGCTCGAGGTCGTGCCTTGGTCGATGGCGAGCAATTCAGCCGGCATGCGATGGTTCCATGTAAGCCGCGACGCGATCGCGCTGTGCAGGCGTCATGTGCAGGCCGACCTTGGTGCGGCGCCACAATATATCCTCGGCGCTGACCGCCCATTCTTTGTCGCGATACCAGTCGATGGCCTCGGCAGTCAGGCCGCCCCCAAAATCATCACCGCCCACCGGGATTGGCTCGTAGGGGAAGGGGGCATTGCGAGAGACGGGCTTGTCGAAGCCGAGTTTGGCCAAGGCTTCCTCGGCCAGATGCCGCGCGGTAGTGATCTTGCCGCCGAACACGCTCAGGACCGGCGCGCCATTGGTGTCGAGTTCGAGGACATAGTCGCGCGTGACCGCTTTGGCTTCACTGGCGCCGTCGTCGTAAAGCGGGCGGACCCCCGAATAGGTGTGGACGACGTCGGACGCGGCGATCTGCGTCGTGAAATACCGGTTGGATGCGTCGCACAGATAGGCGATCTCATCGTCGCTGATCCGCGCATCCTCGGGTCGCTCGACTGCGATGTCGGTCGTACCGATCAGGGTGAAGCCATGTTCGTAAGCGATGGCGAAGACGATGCGTTTGTCGGGCTGCTGCAACATATACGCGTGGTCACCGTCGAACAGGCTGGGGACGATGATATGGCTGCCCTTGACCAGCCGCACCCCCGCTTTCGCATTCGCGCCGGTCAGGCCGAGAGTTTCGGCAACCCACGGACCGGCGGCGTTGACCAGCATCCGCGCCTCGACCGTCCCGCCACCAGACAGGTCGGCACGCCACACGCCGCCGTCGCGTCGCGCCGAAACCAATGCGGTGCGCGTGGCGATTTCGGCGCCATGCGCATGCGCGTCCACGGCATTGGCAACGACCAAGCGGGCATCGTCGACCCACGCATCCGAATAAACGAAGCCGCTGCCCTTGCGCTTCAGGGGGGCGAGATATTTCGCGTCGGTCTTCCGCAGGCCCCGCGCACGCGGCAGCGAACTCCGGCCGCCGATCGTGTCGTACAGCAGCAGGCCGAGCCGCACGAGCCACCACGGTCTGACCGAATGCTCATGCGGCAGCACGAAATGCATCGGGCGGATCAGATGCGGCGCGGCCTTGAGCAGCCGTTCTCGTTCCTGCAGCGCCTCCCGCACCAGCCCGAACTCGTAATATTCGAGGTAGCGCAGCCCGCCATGGATCAGCTTGGTCGAGGCGGAGGAGGTGTGGCTGGCAAGGTCGTCGCGCTCGACCAGCAGCACGTTCAACCCGTGCAAACTGGCTTCGCGGGCGATCGCGGTGCCGTTGATTCCCCCGCCGACGACGAGCAGATCCACCGACCGGTTCACACGATTCACATCTGCTAATGTCATGCGCGAACGGCCCAGCGATTCACACGGTTCACACGTGCCACACCGCAATTTTCCGCGATTGTTCGTGCCGGTGAGGATGAGATCAGCATATAAGGCTCATCGCATATCCGCTCGCCTGTAGGACAGCGTTTCGTCAGTTGCCTTTCGCCAATCGCGCCTTGTACGCCTCGACCGACAACGGACGCCCGAGGAAGCCCGAAACCAGTTCGGCGGCGGGCTTCGAACTGCCGGGCGCGAGGACCGCGGCGCGATACGCGGCGGCGGTTTTGGTGTTGCGTAGGCCGTCTTTTTCGAAGCGGCTGTACATGTCGACCGCAATCGCCTTCGACCACATGTAGGTGTAATAAAACGCGCTATAGCCGCTGAGGTGGCCGAAGCTGTCCTGCATGTGCGTGCCTTCGGGGTACGGCATGAAGGTGTAGGGCCGGTCGAGTTCGCGCGCTTCGGCGCTCAGGTCGGCCTGGGGCGGACCCGAGTGGAAACCGAGGCTGATGTTCGACAGGCCCAACTGGCGGCGATCGCCATAGGCTTCCGCGAAATACCGGGCCTTGTTCATCCGCTCCACCAAATCCTTCGGGATGGTCTTGCCGTTCTTGTCGACCGCGAATTTGCTGAGCGTGCCGTAATCCCACACCCAGTTTTCGAGCATTTGCGAGGGCGCCTCGACGAAATCCCATTCGATGTTGAACGGGTTGGCGCCTTCCCAATTCTGCTGTCCCGCGAAGATGCCGTGGATCAGATGGCCATATTCGTGGAGGAACGTTTCCACGTCGCGGTGCTCCATCAGGCCGGTGGTGTGATCGCCGGCGGGGAAGTTCGTCACCAGCGCGAAGGTCGGGATTTGCCGCCCGGTAATGCCCATGCGGATCGGCACGACATTGGCGTGATTATATTTGCCGGGGCGCGGGTGCGTATCGAAATAGAATTGGCCGATCAGCTTGCCGTCCTGGTACATTTCATACGGTTCGACGGACGGATCCCAGGTCGCGGTCTTCCACGGCTTGATTTCCACGCCGAACAGGTCGCGGGTCCATTGCAGGATGCCGTCGCGGACGTTGTTGTATGCGAAATACTGGCGCACCTCCTGCGGATCGACGGTGTACGCTTCCTTGCGGATCAGCTGCTGGACGTAGCCGGTGCTCCACGGATTGATCTGGCCACCGGGGTTGAACAGGGCATAACGCGCCTGCATCTTGCCGAAGTCGCGCGTTGCGGCGTCCTTGGCCGCGGTGTCGATCTGCGCGAGGAATTCCCGCGCCTTGGTCGGCGTGCCGATCATCTTGTCCTCGAGCGCCAGCGTGGCGAAGTCGGGACGGCCGAGGAGTTTGGCGAGTTCGTCACGCTTGGCGAACAGTTCGGTCAGGATCGCGTCATTGCCCGGATAGGCGCGGGTCAGGTTGGCGAAATAGAGCCGCTTCCGCAGGTCTTCATTCTGCGCGTAGGACATGACCGGGCCGAGATCGGGATAATCGGTCGAGATGGTCACCAGCCCATCGGCGCCGGGCTTGTGCGCGGCGATGAAGTCGGCGGGCAGGCCGGCCAGATCCTCGGGCTTGGCGGTGACGGTCTTGCGGCCGTCGGCAATCGCCTTGTCGAACTCGATGCCGAGTTCGTTGATCCGGCTTTTCAGCGCCGTCACCTTGGCGCGGGTTGCCTCGTCGCGCGACACGCCGTTGCGATCATATTGGCCGAGTGCGCGGGTGAGGGCGACCTGACCCGCGGCGTCGAGCCGTTTGCCGTCGATGGTCTTCAGCCGCTTATAAGCCGGTACCGACAGATACAACGCGTCCTGCGCGTCCGAGGCACGCGCTTGGCAGGCGCGGCCAGCGTTGCGGCGGGCATCGTCGGGGGCGATTTCAGCGAGCATGCCGGCGTCGTTGCCGCCATCGTCGAGGAAGCGCTGAATCTCGTCGAATTCGTGCGCGGTGGCGTAGGCGCCGGTCGGCTTGCCCGTCTCGAACGCGGTGCGCAGGCGCACGGCTTCGTTGAGGAACTGGTCGCAATTGGCCTTGGCTTCGTCAGCCGATGCCGGGTTGAGGCGCGGCGCGGTGTCGAACGACGCGGCGAGCGCGGGGGTGGCGGTGGACAGCAGCAAGACAGCGGCAAACAGACGCATCGATATTCCTCCCGATTCTCATGTCGGCCTCGCTAATGGCGCGGCGCATCGACGGCAACGCCTGCGCTCCCTAGATGGGCAAGATGCGCAAACCCATCGGCATGCCTTCGCGTCAGCAAATTCTGGATTTCATCGCGTCGTCGGATCAACCGGCGGGAAAGCGCGAAATCGCCCGCGCCTTCGGGTTGCACGGTGCGGACAAGATCGCATTGAAGGTGCTGCTCAAGGATATGGCCGATGAAGGGCTGATCGACGCCGCGCCGGGCCGCGCGTTCCACAAGATGGGCGGGGTGCCCAAGGTGACGGTGCTGCGCGTCGTCGACAGCGATGGCGATAGCGTGTTCGCGGTGCCCGACCAGTGGCAAGGCGATGGTCCGCCGCCACGGCTACGCGTGGTCGAGAAGGGGCGGCGGACAGCGCTAGGGATCGGCGACCGTATTCTGGCGCGGACGGAAGAGGCCGGCAGAGGTCTGGTCGCCCACCCGATGAAGAAACTCGCGCGAGGCGAGGAGATGATGCTCGGCGTGGTGCGTAAGGAGGGCGAGCGGGCGTACCTGAAACCCGTCGACAAGCGCGAGCGGCGCGAGACGATGATCTCCGATCTGGGCGATGCGCGCGACGGCGATCTGGTGCTGGCGGAAAAAGCCGGGCGGCCACCGCGGATCACCGCGCGGGTCACGCAAGTGCTGGGCGATCCATTCGCCCCGCGCAGTTTCAGCCTGATCGCGATCCACAAATACGGCCTGGCGCACGTATTCGGCGAGGACGTGATCGAGGAAGCGCACAAGGTTGCCAAACTCGATCTCGGCGAACGAGAGGATCTGCGGCATCTGCCGATCGTCGCGATCGACCCGATCGACGCGCGTGACCATGACGATGCGGTGTGGGCGTCGCCGCGCGACGATGGCGGGTTCGACGCCATCGTCGCGATCGCCGATGTGTCGTTCTACGTCCGCACCGGATCGCCGCTCGACCGCGAAGCGCGCAAGCGCGGCAATAGTGCTTATTTCCCCGACCGCGTCGTGCCCATGCTGCCCGAGGAATTATCGGCGGACATCTGCTCGCTGAAAGCAGGGAAGGATCGCGCGGCGCTCGCCTGCCATCTCGTCATCGACAAGGCGGGGAAGCTGGCGTCATGGCGTTTCACGCGGGCGAAAATCCGGGTGAGCGAAAACCTGGCTTACGAAGAGGCGCAGCGGCGCATGGATGCGGGCGAGGCCGAGCCGCACCTGAAGGATTTGTGGTCGGCCTGGGCGTTGCTGGCCAAGGCGCGGGACAATCGCGCGCCGCTGAACCTCGACCTGCCCGAACGCCGCGTGCAGATCGACGACGCGGGGCGCATCACCAGCGTCGCCGTCCGCGAACGCCTCGACGCGCACCGGTTGATCGAAGACTTCATGATCGCGGCCAACGTCGCCGCGGCGAAGGCGCTCGAAGCCAAGAAATCGCCTGTCATGTACCGTGTCCACGAGGTGCCGGGCCGCGAAAAGCTGGTCACGCTCAAGGATTATCTCGCCACCTTCGGCGTCAATTTCGCGCTGGGGCAAGTCGTCACGCCCGCGACGTTCAACCGGCTGCTCGAACTGGTCGGCGATGCTGAGCACCGGCAACAGGTGATGGAGCAAGTGCTGCGGACGCAGACCCAAGCCTATTACGCGCCCGCCAATCTGGGCCATTTCGGGCTCGCATTGGGGAGTTATGCGCACTTCACGTCGCCGATCCGGCGCTATGCCGATCTGATCGTCCATCGCGCGCTGGTGCGCAGCTATGCGCTCGGCCCCGGCGGGCTGACCGACGACGAAGCGGGGTCGATGCCGCGCATCGGCGAAGCGATTTCCGCCGCCGAGCGCCGCGCGATGGAGGCAGAGCGGGAGACGGTTGATCGTTATGTCGCGGCCTATCTTTCCGAACGTGTCGGGACGGTGCTCGAAACGCGGATCACGGGCGTCGCGAGTTTCGGGTTCTTCGCAACCGTAGACGGTATCGGTGGTGATGGCTTGGTGCCGGTTTCGACGCTGGGCGACGATTATTATCGCTTCGACGAAGGCGCGCGGACATTGATCGGCGACCATAGCGGCACGCGATATGCGTCGGGCATGACCCTGCCGTTGCGGCTGGCCGAGGCCGATCCGATCAGCGGATCGCTGCGTTTCGAATTGCCCGAAGGTGGGTCGGCGCCGCGTCGGCCAGTGGGCGACGGGCGGCGGCCCGCGATGGGCAAGCGCGGTCGCCCCGCCGGCATCCGTCACAAGGGCGGAAAGAGAAAATGACATTTCGATGACATTTTCACTTCACTTTAGTGAAACAGAGGCATAGCTTTCCCCAATAACGATAGGGGACGTCTCATGCGGAATGCTGTTTTTGCGGTAGTTGCCCTCGGCGTATCGATCATAATGCCATTGTCCCCGGCCGTTGCTCAGCCTGTGGATAACTCGCTCACGGTGACCGGCGAACGCACGGCTGGGGCGCTTGCGCAGTATCAGGCGCGTGTTGCGGCGACGCCGGGCGACGAGACCGCGTGGCTCAACATCGCCATTCTTCAGAAACACGCCGGGCGTACAGCGGAAGCGCAGCAAGCCGTCGAGCGCGTGATGGCGCTCGGCAATGCGGTCGTGCAGAACCAGTTCGGCGACGACGTCTGGACGCACGATTGGGCGCAGAACGTGACGGCGCGGCCGGTCACGCTCGCACTGCGCTGATCCACAAACGGCAGGTTCGTTAGTCGATTACAGCCTGGGCAGTGACCTTGCGTCGTTGTGACCCCGTCACAGCTTGGGCAAGGTCACCCCGCGCTGCCCCATATATTTCCCCGCGCGGTCGGCGTAACTGACTTCGCAGGGTTCATTCCCCTGCAGAAACAGGAACTGACAGGCGCCTTCATTGGCGTAGATCTTGGCGGGTAGCGGTGTGGTGTTCGAGAATTCGAGTGTCACGTGACCCTCCCAGCCCGGCTCCAGCGGGGTCACGTTCACGATGATGCCGCAGCGTGCATACGTCGATTTGCCGAGGCAGATGACCAGCACATCCCGCGGCACACGGAAATATTCGACGGTGCGGGCAAGGGCAAAGCTGTTCGGCGGAATGACGCAGCAATCGGTCTTGCGATCGACGAAGCTGTTGGCGGCGAAGTCCTTCGGATCGACGATCACGCTGTCGATGTTGGTGAAGATCTTGAACTCGTCCGACACGCGCGCATCATAGCCGTAAGACGACAGGCCATAGCTGATGCAGCCGTCGCGTTTTTGCGACTCCACGAACGGCTCGATCATGCCGTTGGTCAGAGCCTGTTCGCGAATCCAGCGGTCGGATTGAATGGTCATGGCGCGCGCCTATCAGTCGAGCAGGCGTTCGTAAAAGCCGCCGAAACTGCCGTCCACGCTGACGAGGTGGATTTCGCCGATCCATAAGCGGTCCTGACCCAATGGATCGGGATCGCGCAACCGGCCGGTGTTCGCAGGATTGATGCGGTAGAAGTCCTTTTCGCCGGGCAAGTGCGCGTGCGGAAATTCGCCGACGATGTGTCCGCCGATCACGCCGCCGAAACGCCAGCCTTGCTGTTCCGCCCAGTCGGTTGCGAGGGCATATAACGCGGCCCCGGTGATGTCTTGATTGCCTTGGTAAGCCGCCTGCATCGCATCGAAGCCACGCGAAAGATCGGCAACCAAGGCGTGTTTGAGCGGATCGTCGCCCACGACATAACTGCGTCCGACATCGGCTTCCCAGTTTTCGAACACCGGCCCGAGATCGAGGTAGACCAGATCGTCGGCCGCGATCGTCAGGACCGGCGGGTTGTCGCGCGCGGTACATTTCGCGTTGGCGCCCGCACGGCAGATGCGCTTGTGCCAATGCTCGGTGACGCCGAAATCCAGTTCGGCAAGAGCGTAAATATCCTTTTCGACCTCACGTTCGGTCCGGCCCGCAGCGACGAAGCCGCGTGCCTCGATCGCGTCGAGCAGGGCCATGGCGCGCGCCTCCGCTGCGTGGAGTTCGGCCAACCGTTCAGCGCGTGACAAGCTCATCCGATACCCAGATCCGCGGGGCCGAACGCGTGGGGCAGGAGGATCGACAGCCGGTGCTGCTCGGTCGCGTCGCTTCCGCCGGCGAGGCAGTGAATCAGGATGTCGCGTTTGCCCAGTTGCGCCGCCTCGTTGATCAGCTGACGACATCGTCCGCACGGGCGGCAGGGCTCGGCACCATCGCCACCAACCACCGCGATCTCCACCACGTCGGCCAGGCGCCCGTCATTTGCCGCCTTGGCCAGCGCAACGGTCTCCGCACACAATGACAGGCCATAGCTCGCATTTTCGACATTCGCGCCGGTGATGATCGTGCCGTCGGTCATCAGCAACGCCGCGCCGACATGAAACCGCGAATAGGGCGCATAAGCGCGGGTCGCCGCGTCGCGCGCGGCCTGGAACAATGCTTCGGTCATGTCAGCCCCGGATATGCAGCACGCAGATCAGCGTGAACAGCCGCCGCGCGGTGTCGAAATCAATGTCGATCTTGCCCGCCAGCCGCTCCTTGAGCAGGTGCGAGGCTTCGTCATGGATGCCGCGCCGCGCCATATCGATCGTCTCGATGGTCGCCGGCGTCGACGTTTTCACCGCCGAGAAATAGCTGTCGCAGATCGCGAAATACTCACGGATCGGGCGCTGGAACCGGCCCATTGCCAGCATCAGCGTTTCGAGATGCTGACCGTCCTCGCTGGCGATATGCCAGCACAGGCGGCCCTCCTGAACCGCCAGCTTCAGACGGTAGGGCCCGGCATAGCCCTCCGGATAGAGTTTGCACGGCGCAAAATGATTGCCTTCGAGCAGGTCGAAAATCGCAACCCGGCGTTCCTGTTCGATATCGGCACTGCGCCAGACGATCGATTGCTGGTCGAGGTCGATGGCGATCAGGCGCGGATCGCCAACGCCTTCACTCGTGCTCACTGACGGACGTCGACGGTGACGTTGGCGCTCCATCCGGCGACCAACGGACGGTCGGGCTGTTCGTCGAGGACCAGCCGCACAGGCACGCGCTGCGTCACCTTGACCCAATTGCCCGTCGCATTCTGCGCCGGCAGCAGCGAGAATTGCGAGCCGGTGCCCGCGCCGATGCTGGTGACGTGCGCCGCGAATTTGCGACCCGGCACCGCGTCGATTTCGACCGTCGCGCGTTGGCCCGGGCGAATTTTGGCGAGCTGGGTTTCCTTGAAATTGGCTTCGATCCAATAGCCCTTGTCGGCGACAATCGAAATCAGCGGTAATTGCTGAGGCGCGAGATTGCCGAGTTCGAGGCGATCGGTCTGGGTGATCCGCCCCGCCATCGGTGCGCGAACCTGAGTACGCGCAAGGTCGAGGCGCGCCCGTTCGAGCTGAGCCATGGCCGCGGCGACCGCAGGTGGAACGCTGCCACCACCATTGCCCAGCGCGGCAGTTGCCGCCTGAGCCGTGGCGCGTGCTGCGGTGATATCCGCGCTGGACGCCAATTCGTCCTGACGCGCTTTGACATAGGCGGCCTGGGCCGCGTCATACGCCGCGCGGGTGGTAAAGCCGCGCTTCAAAAGCGACGCCTGACGGTCGAAATTGTCGTGTGCCAGCGCGGTTGCGGCGTGATTGGCGGTCACGTCGGCCTGCTTCGAGCCGATATCCGCGCCTCGCGCCGCCGCTTGCCCCTCAAGCTGCGCATAATTGACGCGCGCAGTGGCGAGCGCCGCTTCGGCTTGCAGCACCGCAATACGAAAAGGCGCAGGATCGATCGTGAACAGCAGGTCGCCCGCCTTGACGACGTCGTTTTCCTTGACCCGCACGTCGACGATCCGCCCGGTCACTTCGGGGGCCACGCTCGAAACCGGAGCATCGATCAGGGCATTATCGGTGGTCACCGTTCGCCCGGAAGTCAGCCAGAAGAACAGTCCGACCGCCACGATCAGCACCGGCACGCCGAACATCAGCGGCAGGCGCCACCACGGGCGGCGCGCGGGTACGGCGTCGATTGCGGTCGCGGTGTCGATGGCGGTGCTGTCGTTCACGTCAATTCCACTTGGTTCCTTTTGTGCAACGCATCAACCCGCGATTTGGCTGTGGATATCGGGGGCGACTTGAAACGGCGGTGGCGTCGCTGATCCGGGACGCGCATGGCATTGGGTATGGCCGACCCGATCCGACTCGTCACACCCCCCGCCGAAACCCCCGGTCAGTCGCTGCCGCACAATGTCGAGGCGGAGGCGGCGTTGCTCGGCGCGCTAATGATCGACAACCGGATTGCCGAGGATTTCCAAGGAAAACTACGCCCGGAACATTTTTTCGAGCCGGTGCACGGGCGGATTTACGACGCCATTCTACGCACCCTCGACCGCAATATGGTGGCGAATCCGGTGACGCTGCGGCCGTTGTTCGAGGCGGATGAAACGCTCAAAGGCTTGGGCGGCCCGGCCTATCTGGCGCAATTGACAGGCAACAGCGCCGCGCTGATCGGCGCGCGCGATTTTGCCAACCAGGTCTACGATCTGGCGATGCTGCGTGCGCTGGTTGGTGTTGGGCGGGTCATGGTCGACCGCGCGATGGACACGTCGGAGGACGTCGACCCGCGCGGTCAGATCGAGGTGGCCGAGATTGAGCTCTATCGCGTCGCCGAGGATGGCAGCAGCGAAGGTACGGTCAAAAGCTTTGCCCAGGCGACCAAGATGGCGGTCGAACAAGCGGAAAAGGCGCTCAACGCAGGCGGCGGGTTGTCGGGGATCACCACCGGCCTGAACACGGTCAATGCCAAGATCGGCGGATTGCATCACAGCGATCTGCTGATCCTCGCTGGACGTCCGGGCATGGGCAAGACCGCGCTCGCGACCAATATCGCGTTCAACGCCGCGCGCCGCTGGGTCCGGGATGTCGATGAGGACGGTATAGAGCCGGAACGCTCGGTCGGCGCGAAGGTGGCTTTTTTCAGCCTCGAAATGTCCGCCGATCAATTGGCGACACGTATTCTCGCCGAGCAATCGGGGATTTCGTCCGAGGATCTGCGCATGGGCAAGATCGGGCAGACCGATTTCCGCAATCTTGCGCGTGCGGCGGCGGATTTGGAGACGCTGCCGCTGTTCATCGACGATACCGCCGGTCTGACGATCGCCGCGTTGCGAACGCGCGCGCGGCGGTTGAAGCGACGCCATGGCATCGGGCTGATCGTCGTCGATTACCTCCAGCTGTTGCAGGGATCGGGACGCAATGCAGGCGACAATCGCGTGCAGGAGATTTCGGAGATTTCGCGCGGTCTCAAGACTTTGGCGAAGGAACTCAATGTCCCGGTGCTGGCGTTGTCGCAGCTTAGCCGCGCGGTGGAGCAACGCGAGGACAAGCGCCCGCAACTGAGCGACTTGCGTGAGTCGGGCTCGATCGAGCAGGACGCCGACATCGTGCTGTTCGTGTATCGCGAGGAATATTACGTCGCGGCGCGCGAGCCGAAGGCGGCGGGACAGAGCGATGACGTCAAGGTGTTCGAAGACCACGCCAAATGGGCCGCCGAGATGGAACGCGTGTTCGGCAAGTGCGAACTGATCGTGTCGAAACAGCGCCACGGCGCGACCGGCAAGGTCAACCTCGCCTTCGAGGCCAAGATCACCAAGTTCAGCGATCTGGCCGAGGATCAATATTACCCCGACCGGAGTTAGCTAGAAGACCGGGTCATCGCTTTGTGGCCCGGTATGGATGCCGCATTCGTCCTTGTCCCAACCCCGCCAGCGCCCTGCGCGCGGGTCTTCGCCCGGCAGCACTTTCGACGTGCACGGCGCGCAGCCGACCGAGGGATAGCCTTGCGCTTCGAGAGGATGTCGGGGGAGTCTGTGTACTTCGAAATAGGCGTCGAGGCGGGCCTTGTCCCAATCGGCTAAGGGATTGATTTTAAGGCGTCCTTCGTCTTCCTCGAAGCGGGGCAGGGCGCCGCGGGTTTTGCCCTGGAACGCCTTGCGGCCCGAGATCCACGCGTCGAATGGGGCAAGGGCACGGCGCAGCGGCTCGACCTTGCGCAGATCGCAGCAGCCGTCGGGGTCGTAAGACCAGCGCAATGAGGTCTGATCCTTCAGCGCGAGGCGGTATGGATCGGGGCGGAACACGCGCAGATCGAGATAGCCGAGGCGTTCGGCGAGTTCGTCGCGATAGGCCAGCGTCTCGCCGAAAATCTTTTGCGTGTTGATGAAGATCAACGGCACCGTCTTGTCGATTTCGGCGACGAGATGGAGCAGGACGGCGCTTTCCGAGCCGAACGAGCTGACCAGGGCGATGTCGGCCCAGGGCGGATCGGCGAACAGCCCGTGCAGCATGTCGGCGGTCTCGACGCCCGCCCATTGCGCCTCGAGCGCCGCGGCATCGGCGGCCGTGAAAGCGGGAGCGGTGTCGATACTGTCGGCGCGGCGCAGGGCTTCACCCATGACGCAGCTTCCAGATCGGCACGGTGTCGTCGGCCGCCGCTTGATAGGCGTAAGGGAAGGGATGTGACCCCGCTTCGTCGAGCGGTTTTTCGGGAGCAAAACTGTCGAAGCCGCAGCGGCGCATGAAAGCGAGCTGATCGACCAGCACATCGCCCTGCGCGCGGAGCTCGCCGGTGTAACCGGCTTCGCGGAGGATACGCGCGGCGGAATAGCCACGGCCGTCCTTGAACCCGGGAAAAGCGATTTCGATCGTTTCCAGCTGTCCGAGATGAGGGATCAACGCACGCGCATCGTCGCCCGCTTCCAGCCGCACGGCGGTGGCGTCGGTTTGCCCTGCGAGGAAGGCGTCGAGGGTCACGGCGGGTTGCTCAGCCATAAATGGCTTCCTTGAACGGGGCGAAGCCGAGGCGGCGATAGGTGTCGAGGAAGCGTTCGCCGGCTTCACGTGATTGCAGATATTTGTCGGTCACGCGTTCGACCGCATCGACGATGCCGTCCTCGTCGAAACCGGGGCCGGTGATCTTGCCGAGGCTGACATCCTCCGCGCCCGATCCGCCGAGCAGCAACTGATAGTTTTCAGTGCCTTTTTTATCGACGCCGAGAATGCCGATATGGCCCGCATGATGGTGGCCGCAGGCGTTGATGCAGCCGCTGATCTTCAGCTTCAGCTCCCCGATTTCGAGTTCGCGCGGCGCGAGGCGCTGTGCGATTTTCTGCGCGACTGGGATCGAACGGGCGTTGGCCAGGCTGCAATAGTCCAGGCCCGGGCAGGCGATGATGTCCGACGCCAGATCGAGATTGGCACTGGCGAGGTCCGCTGCATCGAGGGCTTGCCACAAGGCATAGAGATCGGCCTTGCGGACGTGCGGCAGGACGATGTTCTGGGCATGCGTGACGCGCAATTCGTCGAAGCTGTAGCGTTCGGCCAAGTCCGCCATGACGTCGATCTGATCAGCGGAGGCGTCGCCGGGGATGCCGCCGACGGGTTTGAGGCTGATATTGGCGATGGCGTAGCCGGGTTGCTTGTGTGGTTTGACGTTCGATTGGACCCAGAGGCGGAAGTCGGGGTCGGACAAATCCAGCTCGTCCGTCGCCCCGGCGGAGGCCGGGGCCGTTAGCGATTCAGCGCGACCGTCGCCAGCGGCCCCGGCCTGCGCCGGGGTGACGAAGGCGGGCGGCGCAAACATCGCGGTGATGCGCGCGAGCTCGGCGGCGGGCGGGTCGATGCCCAATGCCTTCACATGAACATATTCTTCCTCGACCTGGCGGCGATATTCGTCGGCCCCGAGTTCGTGGACGAGGATCTTGATCCGCGCCTTGTAGATGTTGTCGCGGCGGCCGTAGCGATTGTACACGCGAAGGCACGCCTCGACATAAGAGATGATGTCGTCCGCACCGACGAACTCGTTGATTTCAGGGGCGATCATCGGCGTCCGTCCCATGCCGCCGCCGACGAACACGCGCGCACCGAGCTGTCCGTCGCGCTCGACCAGTTGGAGGCCAATATCGTGCAGCCGCATCGCCGCGCGATCCTCGTCGCTGGCGATCACCGCGATCTTGAACTTGCGCGGAAGAGCCGAGAATTCAGGGTGGAAGGTCGACCATTGGCGCAGCAATTCGGCCCAGGGACGGGGGTCGGCGACCTCGTCCGCCGCGGCACCGGCATATTGATCCGACGAGATGTTGCGGATGCAATTCCCGCTGGTCTGGATCGCGTGCATCTCGACCTTGGCGAGTTCGGCCAAAAGGTCAGCGCACTCCTCCAGCTTGATCCAGTTATACTGGATGTTCTGGCGCGTGGTGAAATGCCCGTAACCGCGGTCGAATTTGCGCGCGATGGTGGCCAGCGTGTGCATCTGGCGGCTGTCGAGCGTACCATAGGGAATGGCGACGCGCAGCATGTACGCGTGGAGTTGCAGGTAAAGTCCGTTCATCAGCCGCAGCGGCTTGAACTGGTCTTCGCTCAATTCGCCCGAAATGCGGCGGCGCACCTGATCGGCAAATTCGGCGACGCGGGCATCGACCATCGCCTGGTCGTAATGGTCGTATTTATACATGGGTTGTGTCCATCGATCCTTGCCTTGAGGCGAGGTGGCAGCGCGCAGCGCTGACGGAGTGGTGCGTAAACTCGGCGCGAAGGCGCCGATCCGCGCTGCCGCGCGGAGTTGCTTGCACCGCCCCGTCGGCTTCGCCGCCACCCCGCCTCGAGGCGGGGAATTGGTGAGCGCCCATCAAATCACCCACTCGCCCGCCGCAGGATCGGCGGGTTTCAGCGTGAGGTCAGGCCGCACGGTCGGCCCGAGCGCGCGGACGCGATCCTTGATATGGGCCGGGCGGGGGCCTTCCGGCGTGGCGATGGCTTCGATCGCATACGGCACGTTGACCCGGCGCGCGCCTTCTTCGGCGGCGAGAATGGTGTCGCCATGATCGCCAACATCGACAGCGTCCTCGACATGGATCGACCAGTTGCTGCCCGTCCACCAGGTCACGGCGCCCGACTTCAGATCGTTTCCAGTCAACAGTTTCACACCAATTGCTCCGCTTGAACCGCAAAGGCGCGTAACTTGTCCTCGGCATCCGACAGGCGAACGACCTCGCCGACGACGAGGATCGCCGGGCTGAGGACTTTTTCGCGCTCGACCAGATCGCCCAAGTCGGCGAGCAAGGTGCGCATCGCGCGGCTGCCGGGGAGGGTGCCGCGTTCGAGCACCGCGACGCTGGTACCGGGATCGACCCCTTCGGCCATCAATTTGTCGGCGATGGCGCGTGCGGCGGTGACGCCCATATAGATGACCAAGGTGCGACCGGCCCCCGCCAGCCCGGCCCAGCTTTGTTCGGCCAGCCCCTGACACGTGCCCGCAACGAAGCTGACCGCCGACGACCAGTCGCGGTGGGTGAGGGGCAACATCGCTTCGGCCGCGCAGCCGAGCGCCGCGGACACGCCGGGTATGACTTCGACCGGCAAATTGGCGGCGCGCACCGCCTCGACCTCTTCGCCGCCGCGTCCGAAAATGAACGGGTCGCCGCCCTTCAAGCGCACGACGATGCTGCCCGCCTTCACGTGCGCGACGATCAGCGCGTTGATCGCCGATTGGGGCAGGGTGTGGCGATCGCGCTTTTTGGCGACCGAGATCAATTGCGCGTCGGCGCGGACATAGGCAAACACGCCTTCGCCGACGAGGCCGTCATGCACGACGACATCGGCTTCGCGCAGCGCTTCGACCGCCTTGACGGTCAGCAGGCCGGGGTCGCCCGGACCCGCGCCGACCAGGATGACGCGCCCGCGCGCTTCGGGATCAAGGAGACTAGCCATAGAGTTGCGATGCAGCGTGGCAGAGCTGCGCTCAAGCGAGCGATGCTTTGGGCCGGGCTAGCAACGCTTTAGCAGCACCCTGTGTCCGCAGGGTCATAGCGCCGCCGTTCATTGCCGCTTAAGCGGCGCAACGCGAAGCGCGGCCACCGCGCGAAAGGGAATAATGGACACCGACCGCCACGACACGTTGTTGCCTCGTATCGTCGCGATCAATCTCGCCGTCAGCGCCGTCGTTCTCGCCTTGCTGATGCTCGCCGCCGGTTTGCGGATCAGTCCCTGGGCGCTCGACAATCTGCCTTATTACCTGGCGGGGGCGCTGGCCTTTGCCATTTACATCGGTGTGCCGGACAGTTGGCGGCATGGTCGCGCAATGATCGAAGGTGCCGAATATTACGCCGTGCTGACGCTGACGATGCTGATCGGCGCGGTGGCGAGCTATCCGGTCGCGGCGCTGACCCACGGTTATCATGACGAGACGCTCAACCGCATCGACCAGTTGATGGGGTTCGACTGGCTTGCCTGGTATCGGGTGGTCGCGGCGCATCCGGTGCTGCAGACCCTTGGCGTCGCGGTGTATCGCAGCATCTATGTCACGCCCGCCTTGTTGCTCGCCTGGTATGCCGGGACGGGCCAGCGCACCGAAGCATATCGGTTGATCGTCGCGTTTCAGATCGCCGCGATCCTGACGCTGGGCGGTTATGTGTTCCTTCCCGCGGTCGGTCCGTTTTCCTATCTGTGGCGTGGCGCGGCGCCCTATCTGCCCGAAAGCGAGATGTGGCAGGCGGGGCTGATCCCGATGCTGCGCGCGCACGAACTGGGCGTCGTCGATCTGGCGCATCTGCGCGGGCTGGTGTCGGCACCGAGCTTTCATGCCGCCGCCGCCGTGCTGTTCATCAATTTCGCGTGGCGCGCGCGGGCGCTGCGCTGGCCGTTGATCGCGCTCAACGTGGCGATGCTGGTCGCGACGCCGGTCGAAGGGACGCATTATCTGATCGACCTGATCATCGGCGCGGTGGTCGCGGGCGTCGCGCTGGTCGCAACCGAGGTCTTGGCGCGTGTGGAACTTCAGGTGGCGCGCAACCGTCGTGCGGTGTCGATAACAGGGGGTTAACCATCCTGGTTTAGCGTTGCACCGACCTCACGGAGCGCGCTTTCCATGACTTTCGGCACCTTCATTCAGCCTCATCCCGGTCTTGCGGGCGATGCGGACCCGGCTCGCACGCTGGAGCTGCCGGTTTATTCGGAATATCATGCGCTCGACCAAGCGGCGCATTGTCGTGGGCAAAATCGCCTCTTCGACACGATTCTCGACCGGTCTCAAGTTCTCGACCTGCGGTATGAAGATCAGTGTTCGCCGCAATATTATTTCGATCTGGTCCGGACGTTGCGCGACTTTAACGGCGAGTTTGAGCGGGTGGTCGAAGTCGGCGTCTACCTCGGCGGGGCGTCGGGGGTGATCGCGGGGTGTATGGACGCGTTCGGCTTCGACCTCGACATGGTCGACATCAATGCCGAGTGCCTGCAATTCGCGCACGAGCGCGTCCGCCGCATGTACCCGCAAGCGGCCAAGCGCATCCGGTTGTTTCATGGCGACGTGCCGTCCTACGTTCAGGCGATCATGGCGGAGCGGGCGTGCCGGACCATCGTCCATCACGATGGCGCGCATGATTTCAATCAGGTCGTCCACGACATGGCGGCGCTGTCATTCGTGCGCGAACGACTGTGCGCGATCATCGCCCAGGACACGCATTTGCGCGGCACCCTGAAGCACATGAACTTCGTCGACATGGCGATGTATGCGGTGTTCGGCCTCGACCTGAATTATGCCCCGATCGGCGCCGCTTATGCTTTCGAGGACAATCGCACCGCGCCCAACCAGTATCAGGGCAATTACTTCATGCCCGAGGCGCCGGAGGGCTTTGTCCTGCCGATGAACATCAACGAATTTCACTATCCGCACCCCGATCTGAAGATCGAGGATTTCCTGCCGATGCGGCCGACGCTCGCCGCCTAGCCGTCGCGCAGCCCGATCATGCCGGCGCGCCGGGCATTGTCCTCCTCGACCGACGCGACCGGATAGGCGCAGTAATCGGCGGCGTAGAAGGCGCTGGGCCGGTGATTGCCGGACAAGCCTACGCCCCCGAACGGCGCCGCCGACGACGCGCCGTTGGTCGGACGGTTCCAGTTGACGATGCCCGCGCGGGCACCCCACCAGAACTGGTCGAACAATTCGGGTGATCCGCCGATCAGCGAGGCGCTGAGGCCGAAGCGGGTGGCGTTGGCTTCGGCAATCGCGGCGTCGAAATCGGGGACGCGGACCAGTTGCAGCAGCGGGCCGAACAATTCGTCGTCGCTGCGGTTGGCGAGGTTGGTGACGTCGATCAGCCCGGGGGTGAGAAACGGTTTATAGGCGTCGGGGCGCAGCATGTGGATCAGCGGCTGTCCGCCCGCCATGACCAGCACCAGCGCCGCATCCTGCAACGCGTCCGCCGCCGGGTTGTCGATCAGCGGCCCCATGAACGGTTTGGGGTCGGCGTGCGGGTGATCGACGATCATGCGCGCGACCAGTTTGCGGATCGCGTCGACCAGCGGTTGATGCGCGCCGTCGCGGACGATCAGGCGGCGCGCGGCGGTGCAGCGTTGTCCGGCGGAGAGATAGGCCGACTGGACGATGATGCTCGCCGCCGCGTCGGCATCGGGCGCGTCCCACACCACGATCGGGTTGTTGCCGCCCATTTCGAGCGCGAGCATCCGGCCGGGATCGTCGGCGAACTGGCGGTTGAGCGCCACCCCGGTGCGCGCCGAGCCGGTGAACAACAGGCCGTCGATGTCGGGATGCCCGGCCAGCGCACGGCCTTCCTCGGCCCCGCCGATCAGCAGGCGGACGACGTCTTCGGGCACCCCCGCCTCATGATAGCATTCGATTAGGATCATCGCGGTGGCGGGGGTTTTTTCCGACGGCTTGAAGACGATGCTGTTCCCGGCGAGCAAGGCCGGGACGATATGGCCGTTGGGCAGATGCGCGGGGAAATTATACGGGCCGAGCACCGCGAGCACGCCGTGTGGCCGGTGGCGCAACACCTGGCGCAGGCCCATGTCGCCATCCTGCCGCCGCGTCGGGGTGCGTTCGTTATAGGCGCGGATCGAGATGTCGACCTTGGCGATGACCGAGGCGACTTCGGTTTCGGCCTCCCATAACGGCTTGCCGGTTTCGCGCGCGATGGTGTCGGCCAGCGCCACCTGGCGGTTGCGGACGACGTTGACGAAGCGGCGCAGCGTTTCGGCGCGGTACGTCGGTGGCTGCATCGCCCAGGCGCGCTGGCCCGCGCGGGCACGGGCGACCTCCACATCGACATCGCCGATGGGGGCGGA
This sequence comes from Sphingomonas antarctica, assembly GCF_965137005.1. NCBI lineage: Bacteria > Pseudomonadati > Pseudomonadota > Alphaproteobacteria > Sphingomonadales > Sphingomonadaceae > Sphingomonas > Sphingomonas antarctica. The sequence goes on from NZ_CBCRXM010000004.1 coordinate 211,600, forward strand.
CCACAGCAATGCGCCGGTCGCGGGTTCGAAGGATTGCAGTTCGGCCATGTGTGAACTCTAGGCGGTTCGCAGCGCTTCGCCCATAGACCGGATCGCTGCGATCTTGGCGGTCAGGGGCGACCAGTCGTCGTCGGCGGCAATGGGTGCCCAGAGCGCCTCGACCTCCTCGATCAGCATCGAACAGGGTTCGGGGTTCGACAAATAGGAATGGTCGCGCCGTTCGCGCGCGTCGAAGAAATAACGGTCGATCGACGCGCCGCTGTCGGTCAGGTCGCGCTCGATCTGTTGCACACGGGCGATATCGGCGTCGCGGCCCTGCGATGCGGCGCCCAGACGCCACAGGAAGCGTTCGACCAGCGCATCGACATAATGGTCGCCAAACGGTTCGATGGCGGCGGCCAGCGCGTCGGAATCGCAGATCGGGTTGAGCGCGATGGCGAGTTGCACCAGATTCCAGTGTATCGCCTCGGCCTGGCGACCGAAACTATAGAGCCCGCGCTCGTCGAAATAGGCGGCGGTAAAGTCCGGGTCGAAGCCCGGCGCGAATCGCCACGGGCCGTAATCGAAACTTTCGCCGGTGATGTTGATGTTGTCGGTATTGAGCACGCCGTGGACGAAGCCCGCCGCCATATAGCTGGCGGCGAGGCGCGCGGTACGCCGGACGGTGTGCGCCAGCAGGCGCTGCGGCGCATCGGGGCCATCCTGTTCGCCGAAATAATGTTCGAGGCAATAAGCGGTCAGGCGCCTGAGTTCGTCTGTGAGGCCCAGCGTCGCGAGGCGCTGGAAACTGCCGATGCGGATATGCCCGTGGCTCAGCCGGACGAGCACGGCGGAGCGGGTCGGGGAGGGTTCGTCGCCGCGAACCAGTCGCTCGCCGGTTTCGATCACCGACAGCGTGCGCGAGGTTTCCACGCCCAAGGCCTGGAGCATTTCGGTGGCGAGGATTTCGCGGACTGCACCCTTCAACGTCAGACGACCATCGCCGAACCGGCTGTGCGGCGTGGTGCCCGACCCCTTGGTGCCGAGGTCCATCAGGCGGCCGTCGCCGTCGCGGCATTGCGCGAACAGGAACCCGCGACCGTCGCCGATTTGCGGGTTGTAGCTGCGAAACTGATGCCCGTGATACCGCAGCGCGAGCGGTTGCCGCAGACTGCCGTCAAATGGCTGAAACCGCCCGAAATGATCGATCCAGCGATCGTCGGACATCGTGGCCAGACCGATCTCCGCCGCCGCGCGATCGTTGCGAAAGCGCAGGCGATGTTCAGGGAAATCCGCCGCCGCGACGGGGTCGGCGAGGAAGTCCGCGATTTCATCGATAGCTTTCGCGGGGATGAACGGTTGATCGGGCGACACCATGCGGCGATATGCGATGCGATGGGCGAAGCGGCAAGCGACGGTTACTGGCAATCGACCGACGGACTGCGGCTGCATTACCGGCTGTACGGTCGCGCCAGTGAGAAAGCGCCGGTGCTGTGCCTGCCCGGGTTGACGCGCAATGCCCGCGATTATGCCGCGCTGGCGGCGCATCTGGCGCATGACCGCCAGGTCTATGCGATCGATTTTCGCGGGCGGGGCGGCAGCGACTATGCCAAGGACCCGGCGACCTATATGCCGATGACCTACGCCGCCGATGTCGAGGCGTTGCTGACCGATCGGGAAATCGGCACATTCATCGCGATCGGCACGTCGCTCGGCGGGATCGTGTCGCTGATCCTCGGCGCGGCCCGGCCCGAACGGCTAGCGGGACTGGTGCTCAACGATGTCGGCCCGGTGATCGACGCGGCGGGGCTCGATCGTATCCGGTCCTATGTCGGCAAAAGCGCGACATGGCCGACCTGGGTTCATGCGGCGCGCGATATCGGCGGGACGAATGCCGCGTCGTATCCGCAGTTCGAGCTGCCCGACTGGATCGCGATGGCCAAGCGGGTCTGTCGGCTCAAATCCTCGGGCCGGATCGTGTTCGATTACGACATGGCGATCGCCGAACCGCTGCGCGCGCCGGGAGGCGAAGCGGGGGTCGATTTGTGGCCGTTGTTCGAGGCGGTCCGCGCGGTGCAGACGCTGTATCTGAGGGGTGCGCTGTCCGATATCCTGTCGGTTGCAACGCTGGACGAGATGATCCGGCGTGGCGGTGGCGCGGCGGTGACGGTGCCCGGTGTCGGTCATGCGCCGACGCTCGACGAACCCGAGGCGCGTGCAGCGATCGACGCGCTGATCGCCCGGGCCGCGTGATGCGGGTGCTGCACGTGTTCGGGGCGGATGTGCCGCCGGGGATCGTCGAGCGTGCCGGGCGCGTCGCCCGGGGATTGCCGCGCACGTTGCGGCACACGATCGATAATGAGACTTTGCTGCCGATATTCGACGTGCCGGGTGCGACGGGGTTGCGTGAAGCACTGCCGCTCCACGGCAAGGCGTCGCTGTCGCGTTACACCCGTATCGCAACGATGGTTGCCGATGCGGACCTGATCCTGACCTATGGGCCCGACACTCTGGACGTCATGGTCGCGCGGCGGATTTTCGGGCGCAAGATGCCGCCGCTGGTCCATCACGAAACGAGCGATGCACGCCGTTCGGGTTACGACCGGCTGGTGCGGTGGCTGGTGATCCCCGCGGCTGCCACCGTGATCGATAGCGACCTGATCGAGGACGGGGTCGATCTGAAAGCATTCGCGCCGGGCAAGCCGGGTGCGGCGCTGGCGGGACTGGAACGCCATCGTGGCGATTTCGTGATCGGGTGCATCAGCCCGCTGCGTTCGGGGCTGGGTCTCGCCGCCTTGGTGCGCGCAGTCGCGGTGATTCCCAATGCCAAGCTGGCGGTCGTCGGGGGCGGGCCCGATGCCAACGCGTTGGCGGGCGAGGCGCGGCGCGCCGGCCTGGGCAGCCGGCTGGTCTTGCCCGGGCGTGTGCGCGACACGGCCCGCGCGCTGCGTCAGTTCGATTTGCTGGCGGTGCCATCGGGCGGGATCGACCGGTTCACGCTGATCGAGGCGATGGCGACGGGTCTGCCCGTCGTCGCGCCCGCGGGAACCGAGCTGCCGGCCGAAAACCCGCGTTACGCCGGTGCCGACGAACTGCGGGACCATTTGCTGCGGCTGGCCGGCAATCGCGACCTGCGCATGCGGATCGGCGAGGCCAATCGAGCGGCAGCGATTTCGGGGCATGACGCCACGCGGATGATCGCGGCATTTCGGGACATTTATGCCGCCGCGGCGTTGATCGACATTAGGTAAACTTCAGCGCCTGCGATAAGGCGAAGCGAGCTTTGGGAGCGACAGTTTGTTCAAGGGTTTGAAGCCGATCGTCTATCAGGGCCGCGAAGTCTGGCCATTGGTCGAGGGCGGCAAAGGGGTGTCGGCAACCAACCATGCGTCGGCCGGCGCATGGGCCGCGGCGGGCGGCATCGGCACCGTCAGCGCGGTCAATGCGGACAGTTACGACCCGACCGGCAAGATCGTTCCGCAGGTCTACATCTCGCGCACCAGGGCGGAGCGGCACCAGGAATTGATCCACTTCGCCGTCGAAGGCGCGGTGGAACAGGTCAAGCGCGCGCACGACATTTCGGGCGGCAAGGGCGCGATCAACATCAACGTGTTGTGGGAAATGGGCGGCGCGCAGACCATTCTCGATCAGGTCCTCGAACGCACCAAAGGGTTGGTCGCGGGGGTCACCTGTGGTGCCGGGATGCCGTATCGCCTGAGCGAAATAGCGTCGAAGCACGGCGTGTCGTATTTGCCGATCATCAGTTCGGGCCGGGCGTTTCGCGCGCTGTGGAAGCGGGCTTATTCGAAGGCGGCGGACCTGTTGTCGGCGGTGGTGTATGAAGACCCGTGGCTGGCGGGCGGGCATAATGGCCTGTCCAACGCCGAAGACCCGCTCAAGCCCGAAGATCCCTATCCGCGCGTCAAGGCGTTGCGTGACGTCATGCGCGAAGGCGGCATTTCCGATGAGACGCCGATCGTGATGGCCGGTGGCGTTTGGCGCCTCGACGAATGGGTTCACTGGATCGACAATCCCGAACTCGGCCAGATCGCGTTCCAGTTCGGCACCCGGCCGCTGCTGACGACTGAAAGCCCCATCCCGCAAGGCTGGAAGGACCGGCTGATGACATTGGAGGAGGGCGACATCCTCCTACACCGCTTCTCACCGACCGGATTTTACTCGAGTGCGGTGCGCACACCGTTTCTGCGCAACCTCGAGGCGCGGTCGCAGCGGCAGATCGCCTTTTCCAAGGACCAGATCGGCGATCACACGCACCAGCTCGACGTCGGCGTGAAGGGCAAGAATTTCTGGGTGACGCTCGGCGACCTGCAACATGCCCGCGAGTGGTTTGGCTTGGGTTACACCGATGCGTTAAAAACGCCCGATAACACCTTGGTTTTCGTGACTCCCGAAGAGAAAACCGTGATCCGCAAGGATCAGGCGGATTGCATGGGTTGCCTGTCGCATTGCGCGTTTTCGGCGTGGAAGGACCATGACGATTGGTCGACCGGCTATCTCGCCGACCCGCGCAGCTTTTGTATCCAGAAAACGCTGCAGGACATCGCGCATGGCGGACCGGTCGACGAAAATTTGATGTTCGCCGGGCATTCGGCGTTCCGGTTCAAGAAGGACCCGTTCTACTCCAATGGCTTCGTCCCCAGCGTGAAGCAGCTGGTCGACCGGATCCTGACCGGCGAATGATGCGCGCCGTTCTCGTCATGGCCGCGCTGGCCGTCGCGCTGCCGGCTCAGGCCGCTGAGAAAGCGCCGCCTTATTGGGCATCGATCGTGCCGAACAAGGCGCGGACGCGGACGGGCCCGGGACGGAATTTTCCGGGGGCGTGGCTGTATCAGCGCAGCGGGTTGCCGGTGCGCGTGATCGCGACCTATCCCAATTGGCGCAAGATCACCGATCCCGACGGCGCTACCGGCTGGATCCAGTCGAACATGCTCAGCGATAAACGCACCGCTTTGGTCATCGGCAGCGCGCGCGAAATGCGCGAACACGCCGACGACACGGCGAAGATCGCCTGGCGGGTTGCACCCGGCGTGGTCGGCGCGGTCAGCGAATGCGACAGCCGCTGGTGCCGGTTCGAGACGGCGGGCAAGGTCGGTTTTGTGCCGCGCGGCGGGCTGTGGGGGCTGGCACCCGGGGAGCAGCTCCCCTGATCGTGCTGCTCGCGGCCGTCGCGGGCGCGATCCTCGGCAGTTTTCTGGCAACTTTGGTGGTGCGCTGGCCGGCGGGGCGTAGCTTGGGCGGGCGCTCGGCGTGCGACGAGTGCGGCAAGCCGATCGGCGCGTTGAGCCTGATCCCGTTGCTCAGTTATGCGGTGGCACGTGGCCGGTGCGCGGATTGCAATGCGCCGATCGATCCGGTGCATCCGATCATGGAACTGGCCAGTGCCGTACTGGCGGGTTTCGCGTTTGCGGTTTTGCCGCTGACCGTGGCGCCGTGGGTTGGGGGGGCGTCTTTGCTGTTGCTGACGCTCGCCTTGCTGGACCTGCGGCATTTCTGGCTGCCCGACCGCTTGACGCTGTCGCTGGCGGGGCTCGGGCTGCTGGCGGCGTCGAGCGGCGCGCCGGGTATCGCGGACCGACTCGTTGGGCTGGTGGCGGGGTGGGCGAGCCTTGTTTTGGTCGCCTTGGCCTATCGCCGGGTGCGTGGGCGTGAGGGACTGGGGGCGGGGGACGGCAAATTGTTCGGTGCGATCGGGGCGTGGACCGGATGGCAAATTTTGCCGTTCATTCTCCTCGGAGCCAGCGTGCTCGGCCTTGCCGTAGCGGCGGCGATGCTGGTTGCCGGGCGGCGGGTTGCGGCCACGACGCGACTGCCGTTCGGGACGTTGCTCGCGGCGGCGGCGTTGCCCGCGATATACTGGACGGCGCTGCACTGATCGCGCACTCTCCCGAAAAAGGAGAGCGGGATGGCTGAAGCAATGGAGGCTGCGCTGGCGCGCCAGCGGGCGGCATTCGAGGCGGACATGCCGGTCAGTGAGGCGGTGCGCCGCGAACGCATCGACCGCGTGATCGCGCTGATGCGCAAACATGGCGAGGCTTTTGCCGCCGCGTTGAGCGAGGATTTCGGCCATCGCAGCCGGGTCCAGTCGCTGCTCACCGATATCGTCGCGACGATCCGCTCCGCCAAACATGCCAAAAAGCATCTGTCGGCGTGGATGAAGCCGGAAAAGCGGCCGCTCGACTTTCCGCTCGGCCTGTTGGGCGCAAAGGCACGCGTCGAATTTCAGCCCAAGGGGGTGATCGGCATTATCGCGCCGTGGAATTTCCCGGTGCAATTGAGCTTCGGCCCACTCATCGGGGCGCTTGCCGCGGGCAACCGCGCGATGATCAAGACCAGCGAATTCACGCCCGCCGTCGCCGCGCTGACCGAAAGTTCGATCGCCGAATTCTTCGCGCCCGACGAGGTCGCGGTGTTCAGCGGCGGGCCGGACGTGGGTCAAGCCTTTGCCAAATTGCCGTTCGATCATTTGATCTTCACCGGCGCGACCGGGATCGGCAAACACATCCTTCATGCCGCCGCCGACAATCTGACGCCGGTCACGCTCGAACTCGGCGGCAAATCGCCGACGATCATCGGGCGCAGCGCCGATGTGAAGGCCGCGACCGAACGCGTCGCGATCGGCAAGATGATGAACGCCGGGCAGATCTGCCTCGCGCCCGATTATTTGCTGGTTCCGGAGGAAAAAGAGAGTGAGGTCATCGACGGGCTGAAGTCCGCGGTCTCGCTGCTTTATCCGAAGCTGTTGGCGAATGACGATTATGCCAGCGTCATCAACGCGCGGCACCGCGACCGGTTGAAGGGCTATCTCGACGACGCGAAGGCCAAGGGCGCCGAACTGATCGAGATAAACCCGGCGAACGAGGATTTCGCGGCGACGAACGGCAACAAGCTGCCACTGACGATAATCCGCAATCCGACTGACGACATGACGGTGATGCAGGAGGAGATTTTCGGACCGATCCTGCCGGTCAAGACCTACGGCCGCACCGAGGAGGCGGTGGCGTATGTCAACGCGCACGATCGGCCGCTCGGGTTGTATTATTTCGGCAGCGATGGCGGGGAGGAGCGGCGGGTGCTCGACCGGACCGTATCGGGCGGCGTCACGGTCAACGACGTCCTGTTTCATGTCAGCATGGAGGATTTGCCGTTCGGCGGCGTCGGCCCGTCGGGCATGGGCGCGTACCACGGCCGCGACGGGTTCAGAACATTCAGCCACGCGCGCGCAATCTATCGCCAGCCGAAGATCGACGTCGCCAAGCTGGCGGGGTTCAAGCCGCCTTATGGCAAGGCTGCCGACAAGGCGATCGCGCGGGAGATGAAGGCGTGAATTTGGGCGATATGGACGCGCTGGCGACGGCAGCGGCGGTCAAGTCCGGCGACATCACCGCGCTCGAAGCGGTGGATGCCGCGATTGCGCGGGCGGAAGCGCTCGACCCCAAGCTCGGCTTCATGGTCACGCCCGATTACGACCGCGCGCGCGAACTGGCGGGCAAGGCGGATCGAAATGCGCCGTTTGCCGGCGTGCCGTTTCTGATCAAGGATCTGGACGATTATCGCGGACTGCCGACGCGGAAGGGATCGCGGCATACGGCTGGTTTTCCGCCCGCCGAGAGCCAGACGGCGTTCGTCGATGTGCTCCTCGCCGCCGGGCTGATCCCGCTGGGCAAGAGCTCCACGCCGGAACATGGCTTTTTGCCGACGACCGAACCGACCGGTTTCGAACCGACGCGAAATCCGTGGGATACGGCGCGTTCTTCGGGCGGTTCGTCAGGTGGTGCGGCCTCCGCGACTGCGGCGCATGTCGTGCCATTCGCGCATGCCAGCGATGGCGGCGGATCGATCCGCATCCCCGCATCGTGTTGCGGGCTGTTCGGACTGAAGCCATCGCGCAATCGCACCGTCGCGACGACGCCGGGCGCATTCAGCATCGACCTGTCCGTCCAGCTCTGCGTGTCACGCAGCGTGCGCGATAGCGCGGCCTTGCTCGCGGCGGTCGAGGGCAACGCCTTGCCGCGCATCGGCCATGTCACTGGCCCCGCGACGCGCCGGTTGCGCATCGGCATGGTCCTGCCCGGTGTCGGCGGGCAGCAACCCGATGCGGATGTGGCGGCGACGGTCGCTGCGATGGCGGACACCTTGCGTAAACTCGGTCACCAAGTGGTCGACACGCAATGGCCCGACGCCTTTCGCGCGATCGGTGAGCATTTCCTGACGATCTGGTCGGCAGGGGCGTCAAAACTCCTTGCCGACGCCAGTGAGACATTGGGACGGCCGGTCGGGCTCGACGATTATGAACCGTTCAGCCTGGCGATGGCGGCGGCGGTGAACGGGGCACCCCCGGGTGCGCTCGAGGCCGCGACCAAGGCGCTGTCCGGCCTCGGCGGCGCGCATGATGCGTGGTTCGCCGATCAGGATCTGATCATGTCGCCGGTGCTCGGCAGCCCGCCAGTGCCGCTGGGCTTTGTCTCGGGCACCGTACCGATCGACGCGATGACCGAGCGCCTCAACGCCTATGTCGGTTGGACGCAGCCGTTCAACGTCACCGGCGGCCCGGCGATGAGCGTGCCCGGCGGTTTGCCCGGCGGGTTGCCGGTGGGGGTGCAATTCGGCGCGAAGATCGGCGATGAGCGGACGTTGCTGGAACTGGCCTATGAGTTGGAACAAGCGCTGCCGTGGGCCAATCTGCGCCCGCCGGTCAGTGCCTAGAGCCGCAGTCCCGCGGTTTCGGGCAGGCCGCACATCAGATTGAGGCTCTGGACCGCAGCCCCGCTGGCGCCCTTGCCAAGGTTGTCGAGCACCGCGATCAGGCGCGCCTGCATTTCACCCGCGTCCGCGCAGACGTAAAGATCGAGACCGTCCCACGGCGCGGCGCCTTCGTTGAGCAGCAGTTCGCCAGGCTGGTCGTCGCGGACCGTGACGATCGAGCTACCCGGATAAGCGGCGAATAGCGCATCGAGGATCGCCCTGCGCGAAGGCTTTGCGGGCAAAGCCGCGAGGTGGAGCGGCACCTCGACGATCATCCCGCGAAAGGCGCGCGTCACCGCGGGCGCGAAAATCGGCGCGTGGGCCAGCCCCGCATGCACCTGCATCTCTGGGATGTGTTTATGATCGAGGTTTAGCCCGTATGTGCGGTGCGCCAGCGCGGGTTCGGCGCCGATACGCTCGATCAACGCCTTTCCGCCCCCCGAATAGCCCGACACGGCATTGACAGCGAGCGGCCAGTCCTGCGGGATCAGTCCTGCGCGAACCAGGGGCGCAATCAGCGCGAGAAACCCCGTCGGATAACAGCCCGGATTGGTCACGCGCTGCGCAGTTGCGACGTCGAACCCAAGTTCGGGAAAGCCGTAAGTCCAGCCGTCCGCCACGCGATAGGCGCTCGATGCGTCGATCACGCGGGTGTGGGCGCTTTCGATGAGTGCCACCGCTTCGCGCGCGGCGTCGTCGGGCAGGCACAAGATGGCGACATCCACCTGGTTCAGCGCCTCACGCCGGGCGCCGATATCCTTGCGATGGACGTCATCGAGGATCAACAGCTCGAACTCGGGGCGTTCGGCCAGCCGCGCCTCGATCTCCAGCCCGGTGGTTCCCGACGCGCCGTCGATGAACACGCGCGTCATGACTGGCTGAGGGCGGTCATCACGACATAGCCGGGCGTGCCGTCCTCGGTCTTTCCCCATGCATAACCGCCGCTGATGTCGAGGACGCAAAAAACATCGCCCGCCGCAAGCTGCGCACGTTGCTCGGCATCTTCACCCGATTCGGCACGAACGATGGCTGCGGCCTTCGTCCGATACGCCAGAGCGCGGGCGTAATGTGGCGCAAACACCTCGTGCGCGAGTTCGAGGTCGGCAATATCGCCGCGAACCGCATGCGTCGTCGGGTCGAGTTTGACCGACGGGCCGCTGAGCCTCAGCCGTTCACGCGGCGATGCGCTGCCCGCGATCGACGGCGATGAGGCGTCCGAATTGTTCAAGAAACTTCGCCCCCTCCGTCGTCAACAACACGAAAATATTGCGACGATCGCTTTCGTCGCGCTGGCGGCGCAGATAGCCCAGAGCACCCAGCCGGTTCAAGGCGCGCGTCACCACGGGCTTAGACACCCCCAATCCGCGCGCCAGACCGCGCACCGTATGCGGGCCGTTGGTGAGGTGAACGAGGAGCAGCAACGCCATCTGGCGGTTGGTCAGATCGGGTTCGCCAGAGCGCACGTAATCCACCAATGTCTGCATCCAGGTGGTCAATGGAAACTGCGCCACGCCTGCTTCTCCTCGTCCTTGTTAACGAAGCAGACAGGGATCGGTTGCGGAGCGAAACGAGCCTTAGTTGAACCTGCGTCGCAATAGTCCCCATATGGCACGCAGGCCGAGGGCGTCTCCGCCGCGCGGACGCCCCGGTTTGGCGGACGGCATCCATGCGAACGTATCGAGATGCAGCCACGGGATTCCGGGCTCGACGAAGCGGCGGAGGAACAACGCCGCCATCACCGCGCCCGCCATGCCGCCATCGGGGGAATTGGTGAGATCGGCGACGTCGGACTTCATCGAGTCGTCGTAACCGTCGTGCAGCGGCAGTCGCCACAGCGGATCGTCGGCGGCAATCCCCGCCGCCAGCGCATCCGCCGCCAGGTCGTCGTCGTTGCTGAAGGTCGCGGGCAGGTCTGGCCCCAGCGCCACGCGCGCGGCACCGGTCAATGTCGCGAAATCGATCAGCAAGGCGGGCGGCGTTTCGCAGGCGCGGGTCAGGGCATCGCCGAGGATCAGGCGCCCTTCCGCATCGGTGTTGGTCACCTCTACGGTCAGCCCCTTGCGGCTGGTCAGCACGTCGCCGGGGCGAAAGGCGTTGCCGGCAATGGCATTCTCGACGGTCGGGATCAGCAAATGCAGCCGCACCTTCAGCCGCGCGCGCATGATCAGCCCGGCCAGCGCGATGGCGTGCGCCGCGCCGCCCATGTCCTTTTTCATATGCCGCATGCCCGACCCGGGCTTGATGTCGAGCCCGCCCGAATCGAACGCCACGCCCTTGCCGACGATGGCGAGGCGCGGATGCCGTTCATCGCCCCACAGCAATTCGACCAGGCGCGGCGCGTGGCTGCGCGCGGCGGCGCGACCGACGGCATGGATCATCGGGTAGCCGCGCTCCAGTTCGGCGCCTTCGACGATCGTCACCGTCGCATTATGCGCCTTGGCGAGCCTTTCGGCTTCGGCGGCAATCTCCGCAGGACCCATGTCGGCGGCGGGCGTGTTGACCATGTCGCGGACCAGAGCGACCGCCTGAACTTCGCCGACCATCGCGTCGATCCGCGCCGGATCGTTGGTCAGCAGGATGCGTGCCCCCTTGGCGACCTCGTCCTTTTTGTACCGGTCGAAGCGGTAATGCGCGAGCAACCAGCCGAGCGCGGCGTCGCCCGGCGCTCCATTGGCCAGTCGATATGCCCCCTCGGGCAGCGTGTCCGCTGCGCGCGCCAGCGACCAGGGGCGGAGCGCGGTCGCATCGGCGACGCCGGCTACCGCGATCATCGCGCCGTCATGCGGCACCATCGCGACGCTGTCCGCCGCCGCCTTGAACCCCGTCGCCTTCAGCATTGCGCGAACCGGGGCGGGTTGCGTTGCGAGCCACGCATCCAGCCCCGTCGTATCGACGACGTGTAGAGGGGTGGCGGGCTGGCCCTTGTCGGGCTGGAGGAGCACGGCGAAATCGGTCATGCTCGCCGCGCTAAGCCCGGTGTGCCGCCGAAGCCAGCCGCAAAGGATGTATGATGCGCTTCGTGCCTGTTGTCTTCATTGCCATGACCTGTGTGGCGGCGGCCGAACCGGCGTACAAGTTCAGTTACGCCTACCCGGCCCAGGCGCGCGCCATACCGCCGCTGCGCGCATGGCTGGAGGCGGACAAGGCACGTGGACGCACCAAATTCGCCGCCGAGGCCATGGCGGCGCAACGCGAAGCGAAGAAGGACGGTTTTCCATACCACCCCTATGACGCCGACATGACATGGCAGGTGGTGACGGACACCCCGCGCTTCCTCAGCCTGTCACGATTGAGTTGGGCTTATACCGGCGGCGCGCACGGCAATTCGGGCTATGACTCGCTGTTGTGGGACAAGGCGACGCGCATGCGGCGGCAGCCCGCTGACGTTTTCGCCGATCCCAAGGCGCTTTACGCCTCGGTGCGCAAGTCGTTCTGCGACCTGCTCGACCGCGAGCGCAGCAAGCGACGCGGGGAACCGGTGGTGCGTGGCAAGAGCATGTTCGACGACTGTATCGACCCCGCGCAGGAAGTTCTGATCCTCGGATCGAGCGGCGGCGGACGGATCAACCGCATCGGCTTCCTCATCGCGCCGTACAATGCGGGGAGCTATGCCGAGGGCACCTACGAAGTGACCCTGCCGGTGACCCCGGCGATCCTCGCGCGGGTCAAACCGCAATATCGCGGCGCGTTTGCGGTCGGTCGCTAGAACAGCTCACCCTGCGGCCCGGCCGGCGGGCGGAACAAATCGGTACGCAACGGCACATAAGGCTGATCGAGCCCGTGCTTTTTCGCCGCGAGTTTCACGCGTGTACGGATCAGGTCGTACCATGCGCCTTGCCCGCGCATCCGTTCGCCGAAGCGCGGGTCGTTGTCGCGTCCGCCGCGGATCGACTGGATAATCGACATCACTTTGCCCGCACGATCGGGGAAATGTTCATCGAGCCAGGCGCGAAACAGCGGGGCCACTTCATAGGGCAGCCGCACCGGGATGAACGACACGCGCCGCGCGCCCGCCGCCGCGCCCGCTGCGACGATCGCCTCGATCTCGCCATCGGTAATGCCGGGCACGATGGGGGAAATCGACAGCTGCACCCGCACCCCCGCCTTGCTCAACGCCTCGATCGCGGCGAGGCGGCGGCGCGGGGCAGGGGCGCGGGGCTCCATCGTCATGGCGATTTTTGGCGTGAGCGAGGTGACCGAAATCATCACGCCCGTCAGCCCCTTCGCCGCCATCGGCCCGAGCAGGTCCAGGTCGCGCGTTACGCGGTCCGACTTGGTGGTGATCATCAGCGGATGGTCGCATTCGGCCAATATTTCCACGCATTGACGCGTGATCCGCCAGTCGCGCTCTACCGGTTGATACGGATCGGTGTTGGTGCCCATCGCGATCGGCGCGCAGACGTAACCGCGCTTGGCCAGTTCGGCCCGGAGCAGGGCCGGGGCATCGGGTTTGGCGAACAGCCGCGTCTCGAAATCGATTCCCGGCGACAAATCATGATAGGCGTGGGTCGGCCGCGCGAAGCAGTAGATGCAGCCATGTTCGCAGCCGCGATAGGCGTTGATCGAGCGGTCGAACGGCACGTCGGGCGATTTGTTGTGGGTGATGATCGTGCGGGGACGCTCGATCGTTACCGTAGTCCTCAGCGGGGGCGGGGCGCCGTCCAGTTCCTCGCGTCCGTCGAGCCAATCGCCATCAGCCTCGCGCGCCGCCAAGTTGAAGCGTTGCGGCACGTCGTTGCGGGTCGCCCCCCGATGTGCACGCGCATCCGACATGGGACGCAGTATGGAACATTATGGGAACATCGTCAACGTGACGCGAGTTGCGTTCCTTCGCGTGGCAATGTCGGCCAGCTGCCCTGGAGCAGGGCATCGCGGCTGATCGTCGGCTTGCCAGCCTGTTGCTGATACATCCAATAATTGCGCAGCACCGTCGCGACGTATCCGCGCGTTTCCCAATAGGGAATGCTCTCGATGTAAAGCAGCGGATCGCCCTGCGCTGCGGAGTTGACGTTCCAGCGCGCGACCGGGGCCGGGCCGCAGTTATAAGCGGCAATGACTTTGGGCAGTGCGCCGCCGGTTGCCGCCATATCGGCGAGTTGCTCGATATACTTCTGACCGAATGCCATGTTGGCGGCGGGTGAGTTGAGCCCGCCCGACACTATCAAACCGGTCGTCCGCTGAATCAGCGCGGCGGTGGTCGGCAGCACCTGCATCAGACCGCGCGCGCCCGCCTTGCTCACCGCGTCGGCGCGGAAGTTCGATTCCTGGAGGGCATGAGCGAACACCAGTGAGCGATCGACGCGCCAGCCGCCCTCCGGTGCCCAAGTCTCGGGCGAAGGATAGCGCCCTTCGATCGTCGTCCGCGCACCGGCGGGGCCATTATGCGCCAACCATAATTGCGTCGCGGGCAGCCCCAGCTTGCCAGCGATCAACGTCAACGTGGCGTGTTCGGCGGGGAGGCCGATGCGCGCCTGCCAGCGGAGTAAGGAATCCGCCCGCTCGCTTTCACCGATTTCGCTGAGCGCGATGGCTGCTGCGACCGCCGGGCGACCGGCAACCACCGCGAATTGCCCCGCGCCATCATCGTCGCCCTTGGCGGCAAGACCGAGCGCCGCCTGCGCCAGCATGCCGTAAAACGTCTCGCCCAATTGCGCCGCGGCGCGCTGATGCGGCTGGATCTGTTCCGGCCGTCCCGCCGCCATCGCCGCGCGCGCCGCCCAGAAATGCCCGGCGGCGACCATTTCGCTGTCCGCAGCGCGGCGGGCCACCGCATCGAAACCCGCCAGTGCCGCGCCGAAATCCTTCTGACGCCATGCCGCCAGACCCTCGACCCAATCGGCCTGCGCCGCCCATTCGCCATAGCCGGTGCGGGCTTTGGCAGCGAGCGCGCGCGCGGCGACGTCATTGCCGGTCAGGAAATAGGACCAGGCGACCCGTTGGCGCCATTCGGTCAGCGGCTCGGCCTGGAAATCGCCTTCGCGGCCGGCGATCAACGCTTCGGCATCGGCGGGGCGATCGTCCTTGATCATCTGCAGCAGTTGCGGCCCGAGGCTTTGCGCCACCGCATCGCCGCCCACCGTCGCCGTCCGGCCGCGGCGCGGCGCACTGCCCAGCCAGCGCAGATCGCGCACTTCGGGCAATTGCGGCACCGCCGCGGCCCCGCGCGTCGTCGCCAGCCGCACCAGTATCGCCCCCTCGGGCAGATCGCGCGCGGCAAATGCCGCCGCCGCCAGCTGATCGGCCTCTGCCTTGGGCGAATTCTTCGCGGTCAGGATCAGCGCGCGCGCCTCGGCGTGCAACGGCCCGATGCCCATCGCATCGAGCTTGGCGCTGGCACCCGTCCAGTCACTCGCCTTGATGGCGGCAAAGACCACGCCGTAATCGGCCCGCTGTTGCGGCAACAATTGCGGCGTCAGCGCAGGCTTCTGCGCGAGCGCAGGCGCCGCACAAGCGCACAGCAACGACAGGGCGTATGTCAGCTTCATGCATCGTCCTTGGGAAACAGCAGCTGCATCAGCGGCCACATCGCCTTGCGCCGCTCGCGATCGGGATCGTCGAGCAGCAAGCGGGGATGGATCGTCGCGATCCCGGGAATGTCTTCGAACGCAAGCAACTCGCGCCGCTTCGGATTGACGCGCGTCGCGAACAGCGCCTGCGCTGCTACATCGCCCATCGCCCAGATTTTGGTGGGCTGCACCAGCGCGACATGGCGTTGCAGCGCCTCGGTCGCGGTCGGCAGCAAGGCAGGAGGAAAGCGCCCGTCGGGTGTCCGCCCCGGCAGCATGGTGGCGAGATAGACCTCGTCACGCGTCACTCCGACCGCCTTCAACACCGCATCGACCTGTGCCTCGAGCGGGCCGGCGAACAGCCGCCCGGCATCGACGTCGACCAATTCGGGCATATCGACGACGATCATCGTGCCGCCGACCGGACCGGCCGGTGCCAGCCGCCGCGTGCGCGGGCCGACGCTGGCGAAGACATCGCTCGCCATCAACCATTCGGTCAGCGTTTCGAGCGTTTCGGGGATCGCCACAAGGGCGGGCGCGGCTTCCTCGCGCACCGCATCGGCGCGCGGCCTGGCGACGCGGGCCAGCTTCGGCTCCTCGAACCAGATCGCCGGACTCTCGCCCGCCCAGTCCTCGACACCCGCCGTCCGCCACCAAGCATAGGCACTGTCGATGTCCGCTGTGATCGTTCCCAACCCCACGACCCTAGCAAGCCCGCGGTTGACGGGCGCGTCAATCGGTGGCCAAGCCGTTGCCGGACCAGTCGTTTGCGAGGCGGGACGAGCCGCACTCGCGACCCCGGAGGAAGACCGTGAGCGAACGCGAATCGATGCCCTATGACCTGGTGATCGTCGGCGGAGGCCCCGCCGGGCTCGCCGCGGCGATCCGTTTCAAGCAGGTCGCCCCCGACGCGTCGGTCTGCGTCCTCGAAAAGGGCTCGGAAATCGGCGCGCACATATTGTCGGGGGCGGTGGTCGACCCCAAGGCGCTCGACGAATTGCTGCCGACGTGGAAGGCCGATGGCTGTCCGATGGGTGAGGTACCCGTCACCGACAATCTCCATTGGGTGTTGAGCGCCAAGAAGAAATACCCGCTGCCGCATCTGATGATGCCGCCGTTGCTCAGCAATAACGGCAATTTCACCGGTAGCCTGGGCAATTTGTGCCGCTGGCTGGCGGAGCAGGCCGAAGGGCTCGGCGTCGAGATATTCCCCGGCTTCGCCGCCGCCGAGATTCTGTTCCATGACGACGGCTCGGTCAAAGGCGTCGCGACCGGCGATATGGGCGTGGCGCGCGACGGGACGCACAAGGCGGATTACCAGCCCGGCCTCGAACTCCATGCCGGCTACACTTTCTTTGCCGAGGGTGCGCGCGGCCATTTGACCAAAGAGCTCAAGCGCATCTTCGATCTCGAAGCGAAGTGCGAGCCACAAGTCTATGGAATTGGTTTGAAAGAGCTTTGGGATATCGATCCCGCCAAGCATGTGCCGGGCCGCGTCATCCACACCCAGGGCTGGCCGCTAAACGATGCCTGGGGCGGTGGGTTTCTGTATCATCAGGCGAACAACCAGGTCGCTTTGGGGTTCGTCGTGGCGCTCGATTATTCGAACCCGTGGATATCGCCGTTCGAGGAATTCCAGCGCTGGAAGCATCACCCGGAGATTGCCGCGATCCTGCAGGGCGGCCGACGCGTCTCCTATGGCGCGCGCGCGATCAATGAGGGCGGGTGGCAGTCAGTGCCGCAACTGGCGTTTCCGGGCGGCGCGCTGATCGGATGCAGTGCCGGCTTCGTCAATGTGCCGCGCATCAAGGGCAGCCATACCGCGATGAAGAGCGGCATGCTCGCGGCGGAACATGCCGCCGAGGCGCTGGCCGCCGGGCGCAAAAGCGACGTACTCGAAGGCTACGAACCCGCCGTGCGCTCGTCATGGATCGCCGATGAATTGAAGATGGTGAAGAATGCCGAGCCCGCAGTCGCCAAATTCGGCGGCACGCTGGGCACGCTGGTCGGCGGCATCGACATGTGGATGCGCACGCTGAAGATCGGCCTGCCGATCACAATGAAGCACCATGCCGATCACAAGAGCCTGTGGCGCCGCGACTTGAAACAACCGATCGCCTATCCCAAGCCCGATGGCGTGCTCAGCTTCGACAAGCTGACTTCGGTGTTCCTGTCGAACACCAATCACGAGGAAGATCAGCCGATCCATTTGACGCTCAAGGACGCGGACGTACCGACGGCGATCAACCTGCCGCTCTATGCCGGTCCCGAACAGCGTTATTGCCCCGCCGGCGTGTACGAATTCGTCGAGGACGCGGCGGACCCCAGCGGCCAGCGACTGCAAATCAACGCCCAGAACTGCGTCCACTGCAAGACGTGCGACATCAAGGACCCGACGCAGAACATCAACTGGGTGGTGCCCGAGGGGGGTGGGGGACCGAATTATCCGAATATGTGACACGCCGGGCAAGGCGTAGCGAAGCAGCGCCGCGCCTTAAGGCGTGTCCGGCCGGCGGCGCGGTGAGCGCCGACCGACGGCGTGGCTTTGCCACGGCGGCCTTTTGCGCAAGAGCCATAATATGAACCACACCGAAACCGCCTACGCCAAGATCAACATCGCGCTGCACGTCCGTCGCAAGCGTTCAGACGGCTACCACGACATCGAAACCGTGTTCGCATTTTGCGCGGACGGTGACATCGTGACGGCAAAACCAGCGGAAGAACTCACGCTCACCATCGACGGCCCTTTTGCGGCCGGACTCGCCACCACCGATAACCTCGTCCTCGATGCCGCCCGCGCGATTGGCGTCACGGCGGCACTTCACCTCACCAAGAACCTCCCCGTCGCCAGCGGCATTGGCGGCGGTTCGGCCGACGCGGCGGCAGTCCTCCGCCTCTTCCCCCGTCACCCCGGCGAAAGCCGGGGTCCACTTTCCCGCACTGGCAATGGCACAGGCGGAGAGATGGATCCCGGCGTGCGCCGGGATGACGATTTCACGAAGATCGCCGCGAAACTCGGTGCCGATGTACCCGCCTGCGTCGTCTCCCGAACCATGCGCGGCAGCGGCAAGGGCGACGACTTGACGCGACTGCCCTCGCTTGCCGGAACACCCGTGCTGTTGGTCAACCCGCGCGTCCCGCTCTCCACCGCCGCCGTGTTCAGTAGCTGGGACGGCAAGGATCGCGGCCCGCTCGGTGACTGGCACGACGGCCGCAACGACCTCGAAACGCCCGCACGCCGGCTCGTCCCGCAAATCGGCGAGGTGCTCGAATGGCTGGCCGCCCAACCCGGCGCGGCACTCGTCCGCATGTCCGGCTCTGGCGCGACCTGTTTCGCTTTGTTCGGCACCATGACGTCACGTGATGCGGCGGCGGCGCGCGTACCCGCCGACTGGTGGCATCTGGCGAGCGTGCTGCGATGATCCTCACGGTCGTCGATCATGCTTCGAACCACGTTCCGGAGGGTGTTGATCTGGGTATCGATCCGGCGTTGATGACCACGCACATTGCCTGGGATATCGGTGCCGCTGCGCTGGCGGTCGAGCTTGGCTATCCCGCGCACCTCGCGACGGTCTCGCGCCTCGTCATCGACTGCAACCGGGATGAGGATGCGCCAGGCCTGATCCCGGCGGAGAGCGATGGCGTGCCGATCCCCGGCAACCATTTCCCCACCCAAACTTCGTCACCCCCGCGAAGGCGGGGGTCCATCTCCGGACCCGATCGCGCGCAGGATGGCGAGCAGATGGATTCCCGCCTTCGCGGGAATGACGAACGAGAAGACAGGCTGAAGTTCTACCGCGCTTATCACCAGGCCCTGGCGTCACGCATCGGCAGCGAACGACCTGCGATGCTGCTGTCCCTGCACAGCTTCACGCCCAGCCTCAAGACGGGCGAGCCACGCCCATGGGAAGTCGGTATACTCTACAATGAAGACGATCGCGCCGCGCGCATCGCCATCCCGCTGCTTGACGCCGCGGGTGTCATCGCCGGGGACCAGCAACCCTATTCGGGCAAAATCCTCAACGCGACGATGAACCGGCACGGGGAGGAGACGGGCACGCCCTATCTCGGCCTCGAAGTGCGGCAGGACCTGATCGACAGCCGGGCAGGCGTTGCCAAATGGGCCGCGATCCTGCGTCCGGTGATTGACGGTTGCGCCCGCGCTGTCCAAGCGGACCGGCGATGACCCAGCGTTTCGACAAATCCCGCCTGCCCAGCCGCCACGTCTCGGTCGGGCCCGAGCGCGCGCCGCACCGGTCCTATTATTACGCGATGGGCCTCACCGAGGAAGAAATCGCTCGGCCATTCGTGGCGGTGGCCAGCGCGGGGAATGACTCGGCACCGTGCAACACCACGCTCGATGCTCAGGCCGATGCCTGCCGTGGCGGCGTCGAGGCCGGTGGCGGCATGCCGCGGCGTTTCAACACCATCACCGTGACCGACGGCATCGCCATGGGTCATCAGGGGATGAAGAGTTCGCTGGTCAGCCGCGAGGTCATTGCGGACTCGGTCGAACTGTCGGTGCGCGGGCATTGTTACGATGCGCTGGTCGCCTTTGCCGGGTGCGACAAATCCCTGCCGGGCATGATGATGGCGCAGTTGCGCCTCAACGTCCCGTCGATTTTCGTCTATGGCGGCTCGATCCTGCCGGGCCGCTTCCAGGAAAAGGACGTGACCGTCGTCGACGTCTTCGAAGTTGTTGGCCGCTACGCCGCCGGGACCTGCCCGATCGAGGAAGTCCACGCGCTCGAAAAGGTCGCTTGCCCCGGCCACGGCGCATGCGGCGGGCAGTACACCGCGAACACCATGGCCTGTGTTGCCGAAGCGATCGGTTTGTCGTTACCAAACAGTAACATGGTTCCAGCTCCTTACACCTCACGTGAACAAATTGCGCATGCTGCGGGCGTGCAGGTAATGGAGCTTGTGGAACTTAACCTCCGCCCCCGCGACATCTGCACCCGCGACGCCTTCGTCAACGCCGCGCGCATCGTCGCGGCGACAGGCGGATCGACCAACGCCGCGCTGCATCTCCCCGCCATGGCGAATGAGGCCGGGATCGATTTCGACCTGTTCGACGTCGCGGAGGTCTTCAAGACGACGCCGTATATGGCCGACCTGAAGCCCGGCGGGCAGTATGTCGCGAAGGACATGTACGAAGCCGGCGGCGTCTACATGCTGATGAAGTCTTTGCTGGGCGAAGGTCTGCTCGACGGCAATTGCATGACGGTTACGGGGCGCACGCTCGGCGAGAACATCGCCGAAGTGACGTGGAATCCCGGCCAGAAAGTGATTTACGACGCCAAGACGCCGATCTCGCCCACCGGGGGCGTCGTCGGCCTGCGCGGTTCGCTTGCGCCCGATGGTGCCATCGTGAAGGTCGCTGGCATGCACCGGCTGCAATTCGAAGGCCCGGCGCGGGTGTTCGATTGCGAGGAAGATTGCTTCGCCGCAGTCGAGGCGCGCCAGATCCAGGAAGGCGAGGTTATCGTCATCCGTTACGAAGGCCCCAAAGGCGGCCCCGGCATGCGCGAAATGCTGTCGACCACCGCGGCGCTTTACGGGCTTGGCCTCGGCGAAAAGGTCGCGCTGATCACCGACGGACGTTTCTCGGGTGCGACGCGGGGTTTCTGCATCGGTCATGTCGGTCCCGAAGCCGCGGATGGCGGACCGATAGCGCTGGTCGAGAATGGCGACATCATCGCCATCGATGCCGAGGCCGGAACGATCGACCTCAAGGTTTCGGACGACATCATGGCTACGCGCCGCAAGTCGTGGAAATTGCGCAAAAACGATTATCAATCTGGCGCGCTGTGGCGTTACGCGCAGAACGTCGGTCCGGCGTGGCAGGGCGCGCTGACGCATCCCGGCGCGCGCGCTGAAAAACATGTCTACGCCGACATCTGAACCACCCGCGCTGCGGCCGCCCGAGGCCGGCAGCAATAAATACAGCCGCGGCAAGGTGCTGGTCATTGGTGGCACGATGGCTGGCGCGGCGCATCTGTGCGCGCAGGCGGCGATGCGCAGCGGGGCGAGCTATGTCGAACTGGCGACTGAAGATCCGCAGATCCAGCCACCCTATGCGATGGTCCAACGGTCGTGGAACGCCGATCTGCTCAAAGACGATCGGGTCGGCGCAATCGCGATCGGGCCGGGCCTCGAAGACGACGCGTTCGGCCGGAAGAAAGTCGAGGCCGCCCTTGCGTCTGAAACGGCGGTGGTGCTCGACGCCGGTGCGCTGACGACATTGCTATCGATCGGCCTCACGGCGCTCAAAAGCGATCACCCCCGCGTCCTGACCCCGCACGAAGACGAATTCGCGCGCCTGTTCGGCGAAATTGGAGGCGATCGCGCCGCAGCCGCCTTGCACGCCGCAAAGCAGAGCGGCGCCACCGTGCTGCTCAAGGGTAGCGCAACGGTCATCGCGTCGCCGGATGGTCGTGTTCTCACCATGCCGCCCGCATCGCCGTGGCTGGCCACTGCGGGGACGGGTGACGTCCTGACTGGCGTCATCGCGACGATGCTCGCCCAGGCCGCATGGCACGGCTTCGACACGCTGGAGGCGGTGCGGTCCGGATGCTGGTTCCACGCGCGCGCCGCCGAGCTGGCCGGACCTGCGCTCATCGCCGACGACCTGCTGTGGAGCTTGAAGCGCGCGGTCGCCAAGGCGTGAGCGTCGTCATGCGGATCGCCGCGAGAGGCGAGGGGGTTACCGATGACGGCCGTCACGTCGCCTTCGCTGCACCGGGCGACGAAATTGCCGAAGACGGCACCATCACGCCCGGGCCGCACCACCAAGTGCCGCCATGCCGCCACTTTCCGGCCTGCGGCGGATGCCAGCTTCAGCATGTCGATGACGCCGCCTATCGTGATTATCTGGTCGAGCGCGTGTCGGGGGCGCTTGCGGCACAGGGTCTGTCGACGGAGATCCGCGAACCGCATCTGTCGCCACCACACACCCGCCGCCGCGCATCACTGCGCGTGGAACGGCGTGGCAAGCAGGTATTGCTCGGCTTCAACGAAGGCAAGTCGAACACGATCGTCGATCTGCACGAATGCCACGTGCTGTTACCCGAACTGTTCGCCATGCTCGCGCCGTTGCGCGGGCTGTTCGCCACGCTCCTCGATCATGGTCAGCGCGCCTCGGTCCAATTGACGCGCTGCGATCAGGGGATCGACGTCACATTGGGCCTTAGCGCCGACAGCTTCACCGCCAGCGAAGCGATCCAGGCTTTTGCCGCCGAACATGCGCTCGCCAGACTTTCGATCGACGATGGCCTTGGTCCGCAACTGCGTTGGCAGCCAGAGGCGGTGACGATGACGCTCGGCGGCGTTCCTGTTACGCTGCCCGAAGGCGCGTTTCTGCAAGCCACAGCCGATGGCGAGGCGGCGTTAATTGCGAGCGCTACGGTGGCTTTGGCGGGCAGCGTACGCGTGGCCGATCTATTCGCAGGGCTCGGCACCTTCGCACTGGCACTGCCTACAACGAAATTCGCGGTCGAGGGCGCGCGCGATGCCGCCGCGGCATTACTGGCCACGCGACGCATGCAAGTGGCGCACCGCGATCTGTATCGCCGCCCGATGACCGCCGACGAGCTTGCACCATTCGATGGCGTCATTCTCGATCCGCCGCGCGCCGGGGCCGTCGAGCAAATCCGCTTACTCGCGGACTCCACGGCCGCACACATCGCCTATGTCTCGTGCAACCCCGCAACCTTCGCGCGCGACGCGGCCATCCTTGTTTCCGGCGGCTACCAGCTCGACTGGATCAAACCGGTCGGACAATTCCGCTGGTCGACCCATGTCGAACTGGTCGCGGCCTTCAGCCGAGCTTGACGATCGGTGTGCCGTGCCAGCCGAACGCATAGTAAGTCGCGTGTACCGTCAACGACATCAGGCACAGGCTGCCGAGCAGGAACAGCACGAAGCGCACCACGACGCGATTGACGAGCGCTTGAAACAGGCTGTGGACGATGCGGATGCCGACATAGGCCCAGGCAATGGCGGTGTTTATGCCATGCCCGTGTCCGAGAAACGCGATGGTTAGCGTCAGGGCGTAGAACAGCACGGGCTGCTCGAACAAATGATTGTAGTTGTGCGCCACCCACTGGACGCGCGGCGGCAGGGCGTCGTCGAGCTGCCGCCCGGTGCCGCCGACCCACGTCTTGGCGTCGAGCGTTGGCGCCTTGCCGATCGCGGGCAGGCGGGTGGCGTACATCCAAGCCCACATCACCCACGTCCAGATGATCAGGGCGAGGACCGGCTGAAAGATCGTGGTCTCGGTCATGCGAACACTGCCATCAGCGCGTGGATCGTCAGCGCGGTCAGGACGATTGTTGAGAGCAGGAACACCAGGAACCGGTATTTTATGATGTTCGCGGTCACCTGAATCAGGCTGTGGATGATGCGGAGCCCGACATAGGCCCAGGCGAGATTGGCGTTCGGCCCGTTGCCCATGCCGACGATCGCCAGCAGCAGTGCAACGGCGTAGAAAATCGTCGGCTGTTCGACGAGATGCATATAATTGTGCGCGGGCCATTGCGCGGATTCCGGGACGACCCCGTCGAGCGCCCCCGGCTTGCCGCCACGCGCTTTGCTCAGGTCGATACCGGCAGCCTTCATCGCCGGGAAGCGCCGCGCGATCATCAGAACGAATATGACGAGTGTCCAGGCGATCAAAACCGCGACGGGCTTCAGGATTTCAGCGTGCATCTTGGGCTCCCCTCCCCTTGAAACGGGAAGGGTGGACCGGCCAGTTCGCTAATGCAACGGATTAGGTGTCGGCGAACAGCCGCGCCCAGCGCTTGGGTTCGCGCATGCGATCCTGATGGCGATGCCACGCGTCCGAGGCTAGCAGCGGCATGACCGAGCCCGCTTCGGCGAACACCATCTGTTCGATGCCGGTGTTGACCTTCCCCCATGACGCAGCCTCTTGGAGCGTCGATGACGAACAAGCGCCGTCGCGGACGTCGGCGACCGTGATCTGCACGGCGTATTTATGCACCGCGACATCCTCGTGACCGAGGATTTCGGCGCAGACAACAGTGTCCTGGATGAAGTTCTTGGGCACGCCACCGCCGATCATGAGCAGGCCGGTGGTGCCCGCCTCGATCTTGATCTGGGTGAGTTCGCGGAAGTCGGCGATCGCGTCGAGCACGAGGTATGGCTTGCCCGCCTTGGCCGCGTCGACCTGGTGCTTGACCAGCCCGAAGCCTGCCGAGGAATCCACGAACGCCGGGCAGAAGATCGGCACATCATGCTCGTAAGCGAGCTTGACCAGAGAATTGTCCTTCTTGCCATGCTCGACGAGGTACTTTCCCATCTCGCGGATGAACGCGCGCGACGAATAGGGTTTCGGGGCCAGCGTCTCGGCGATTTCGAAAATCGTGTGATCGACGTTCTGCAGCGCTTCTTCGTCGATATAGGTGTCGTAAATGCGGTCGATGTAGAGCGAACGCAGCGTGTCATCGTCAGGAATTTCAAGCGCTTGATAGTGTTTGTGGCCAAGCCCTTCGAAGAAATCCATATCGACTATAGTCGCGCCGGTGGCAACGATTACGTCGACCATGCCCGAGCGGACCAGTTCGGCGTACAGATCCATGCACCCGCCCGCCGAAGTCGACCCGGCGATGACCAAGCATACCGTGCAATCGGGATCGTCGAGCATCTGGTTGTAGATGCCCGTAGCGCGGCCCAGATCGCGTGACGTAAAGCTCATCTTGCCCATCGCCTCGACGATCGGGCGCGCATCGAATTTGGTGATGTCGATATGCTCGACTTCGGTCGACAGAAGCTCAGCCTTGCGGGTGTCGTTGATCTGGGTAGTCATTCGGGCTTCCTAACAGCAAATGCGCGGCCATGCGCGGTTGCCCGCGCACGGCCACGTTTGTCGGTATTGATTACAGTGTAACGACGTTCGAGCGCTTGGGCTGTTCCAGCTCGATATACAGCGACGTCATCGGCTCGTCCTCGACCTCGAAACTCCCCATCGAGCCGAATCCGTTGAAGCCGGTCCGCATCGCGCAACCATAAGCGCCGAGCATGCCGATCTCGATATAATCGCCTGCCTGGACGTCGGCAGGGAGCATGAACGGCCCCGCCATTTTGTCCATGTCGTCGCACGTCGGGCCGTAGAAACTGAACCCCATGTCCCGCGCCCGGCTCGGATCTTCGCGGAGCAGCTCGACCGGAAAACGCCAGCCGATATGCGCCGCATCGAACAGCGCGCCGTACGCGCCGTCGTTGATGTACAGCTCTTCCCCGCGGCGCTTTTCGACGCGGACGATCAGCGAGCTGTATTCGGCACACAGCGCGCGGCCGGGTTCGCACCACAATTCGGCGGAGTAGCTGATCGGCAGGTCCTCGAACGCCCGGTGGATGACGGCGAAATACGCCTCGAGCGGCGGCGGCTCCATGCCGGGATAGGACGACGGAAAGCCGCCACCGACATCGACGATGTCGACCGTGACGCCTGCGTCGACGATCGCCGCACGAACGCGCTCCATCGCTTCGGAATAGGCCGCCGGGGTCATCGCCTGGCTGCCGACATGGAAGCAGATGCCGAGGGCATCGGACGCCTGGCGCGTCGCGATCAGCAATTCGCGAATCTCGGAGGGCTCCGCACCAAATTTCGCGGCGAGACTCAGCTTCGAATGTTCCGACGAGACGCGGAGCCGCACGCAGAGGTTCAGATCCTCGGCATCGCGCGTGGCGCGCGTGATCTTGTCGAGTTCCTCAAGCGAATCGAGGCTGAAGGTCCGCACGCCATGCTCGTGATACGCCTCGGCAATGACCTCTTCGGCCTTGACCGGGTGCATGAAACACAGGGTCGCACCGGGCAGGGTCGCCGCGACCAGCCGGACTTCGGCGATCGACGCCACGTCGTAATGCGTAATGCCGCTATCCCACAGCACCCGCAGCAGGTCGGGCGAGGGATTGGCCTTCACCGCATAGATCGAACGTCCCGGAAACTTCTCCGCGAAGAATCGGGCGGCACGCTGTGCGGCGTGCGGGCGAATGAGCGTAACCGGCTGGACCGGCTTTAGGGACGACGCTAGCCCCAGCGCGCTATGATGCTGGTACAAATCAAGGGACCTCCAATGGCCTTTCGGCCGGTGACAAAAACACTGCCTTGCGGTGGAAGTCCCATGGGGCAGCGGAAGGCGCACATAAGAACCGCCGGGGGTCGTGTAAAGATCTTGTCGCAAAGCTGCGCCAAAGCGTGAGAATTCCGAGCTTTTCCGGGGTTTGCGCCGCAGCCGAAGCCGTGGCGAAGGTCGTGCCGAAAACGCCGTTGCTGCGTCTCGAACTCCACGGACGGACGATCTTCGTCAAAGCCGAATCGCTGCAGCCGATGGGAGCGTTCAAACTGCGCGGCGGATGGTGGCGGTTGAGCAACCTGACCGAAGCCGAGCGTGCGAACGGTGTCGTTGCGTTCTCGTCGGGCAATCATGCCCAAGGCGTGGCGTGGGCTGCAAAGCGGCTCGGTATTGCGGCCACGATTGCGATGCCGTCGGACGCACCCAAGGCAAAGATCGCGGGCACGCGCGAACTCGGTGCGGACATCG
Source organism: Sphingomonas antarctica (assembly GCF_965137005.1). Lineage (NCBI taxonomy): Bacteria > Pseudomonadati > Pseudomonadota > Alphaproteobacteria > Sphingomonadales > Sphingomonadaceae > Sphingomonas > Sphingomonas antarctica. The sequence goes on from NZ_CBCRXM010000004.1 coordinate 238,412, forward strand.
TGTTCTACAATCGCCAGACCGAAAGCCGCGAAGCCATCGCCGCCGCTCTGGCCGAGGAACGCGGCGCGGTGCTGGTCCCCAGCTTCGATGATCCCTGGGTGGTCGAAGGGCAGGGGAGCGCCGGCATCGAGGCCGCGGCGCAAATGGGGCGTCAGCCGACCATGGTGATCACGCCTTGCGGTGGCGGCGGCTTGGCGGCGGGACTGTCGCTGGCCTGCCCTGATGCGCGGATTGTCATCGTAGAGCCTGAAAACTGGGACGACATGGCGCGTTCGCTGTCCAAGGGCGAAATCGTCGAAGTCGCCGCCGATGCGCCGTGGACTGCGTGTGATGCGCTTCAGACCAAGCGCGTCGCCGATCTGACGTTCAGCATCCTCAAGGATCGCGGCGCGACCGGCGTTGTCGTCAGCGAGGCGGAAATCGAAGCCGCGATGCGCCACGCTTATGATCGCCTGCGCTTGGTCGTCGAACCCGGCGGCGCGGTTGGATTGGCGGCGCTGGTAGCGGGCAAAGTTGAGGCCGACGATGCGACCTTGCTGCTGATCTCCGGCGGCAATGTCGATGCCGGGCAGTTCGCGCGCGTGCTCGCCCGATGAACGCATTCTTGCTGGCCGTTGCCAAGGCCGCGCCGGGCATTGCGATGCTCGCCGTATTCGGGTTGCTCTGGGGTGGCGCAGTCGGTTGGAAGCGCGACCGTAAGCGCGCGGTGCTGATGGTCGTCTGCGCTGTCGTCATCCTCGCCAACGTGCTGCTTTGGACGCTCTAGCGGTCGGGCAGATTGTCCAGCGTCCGGCGCAAATCCATCAACGTGCGCACGGTCACTTCCAGATCCTCCCGCGGGATATCCTGCACGATCGGCAGGAATTCGGGCGCCATCAGCATGATCGTCTCGTCATGTTTCGCGCGCCCCGCCGGCGTGACCCGCACGCAACCATCGGCTTCGTCGCTGACCGCCACCAATTGGTGCGCACGCAAGCTGTCGACCAGTTCGCGAATCCGCGATTCGGTTTCCTGAAAACTCCACGCCAGCAGCGAAATTCGCGCTTCGGGGTGATCCAGACGGCAAAAATAGTTGAGGATGCCGAACTGCGCACCGGTCAGGTCGTTGACCTCCTGCTCGCGGTTGCGGATCAGATGCTCGAGGATCGCAATCTCGGTAAACAGGTCGAGCGTCAGTTGTTTCAGCGCCGGATCGGCCTGAAGATCGATATCCCCTTCCGCGCTCACCGGATGGTGCATCCGGGCGACAGGCGGAAATCGAGATATTTGTCCACCGAACCCATCAGTTCGGTCATCTCGTTCTCGAAGAAGTGGTTGGCGCCCTTGATCTCGTCATGGTGGATCGTGATGTGCTTCTGCGTCCGCAACTTGTCGACCAGCTTTTGCACCGCGATCGGCGTGACGACTTCGTCCGCCAGCCCCTGGATCATGATGCCCGAGGCAGGGCAGGGCGCGAGAAACGTGAAATCATACATGTTCGCCGGTGGCGCGATCGAGATGAACCCGCGAATCTCCGGGCGGCGCATCAGCAATTGCATGCCGATGAGCGCGCCAAAACTGAATCCGGCCACCCAGGTCGTCTGCGCTTCGGGATGAACCTGCTGCACCCAATCGAGCGCCGAAGCCGCATCGCTCAGCTCGCCGACGCCATTGTCGAACACGCCCTGACTTTTGCCAACGCCGCGAAAGTTGAAGCGCAGCACGGCAAAGCCGCGACGCACAAAATCCTGATACAGCGCCTGGACGATACGGTTGTTCATCGTCCCGCCGCCCTGCGGATGCGGATGGAGTATGATCGCCACCGGCGCGCGCTTGGGGGCGGGGTGGTAACGGCCTTCGAGGCGGCCTTCCGGCCCCGGAATAATCACTTCGGGCATGATGTCTCAATCTGTGGAGAATTTCGTTACGGCATCCTATAGGTCCGTCGGTTGCAATCCGCAACTTTTGCGAATGGTTCGCAACTGACGTGATTTACCTCGATTATCAGGCGACCACGCCGCTGGCTCCGCAAGCGCGCGATGCGATGCTGCCCTGGCTATCCGGCACCGACGACGCGGCGGGCGGCTATGCCAACCCGTCGAGCCAGTATCGCAGTGGGCGGACCGCGGCAGTAGCGGTTGAACTGGCGCGTGAAGCGGTGGCCGCCCTGCTGCCCAAAGGCGGGCGAGTCGTTTTCACCTCCGGCGCGACCGAGGCGCTCAACTGGGCCTTGTTCAAGAGCGCGCAACTGCGCCCGGGCGGCACCATCGGCACCGAGATCGAACATGCCGCCGGGCTGCAATGCCTCGAAGCGCTCCACGCCGAATCGATCCCCGTCGGCGAAGACGGCGTGGCAGATGCGCCTGCATGGCTGCCCGAAAGCGGCATCGTCTCGATGATGCTGGTCAATAACGAGATCGGCACGATCCAGCCGGTCGAAGCGTTCGCCGAAGCCGCGCACGACTGTGGCAGCTGGTTGGTATGCGATGCGGTTCAGGGGTTCGGGCGGCTCTGGATCCCGGAGGGGCCGGACATGATCGCGGTCTCCGCGCACAAGATTCATGGACCCAAAGGCATCGGCGCGCTGTGGATTCGTGATGGCATCGATTTGCCGCCCTTGATTTTGGGCGGCGCGCAGGAAGGCGGACTGCGCTCGGGCACCGTTTCGCCGGCCTTGTGTGCCGGGTTCGGCGCAGCGGCCAATCTTGCGGCGGACCGGATGAACGCGGACGCCGCGCACGTTGCGCTTCTGTGGGACGTCGCCACCGAAATGTTTGCCGGCTGGACGATCAACGGATCGACAGCGCATCGCTACAAGGGCAATCTCAACATCCGCCGCGATGGCGTGAACGCCACGCGCCTGCTGTCCGACGTCCGCGATGTCGCCTTCTCGCTGGGCAGCGCGTGCGGCAGCGGATCAGGGCGTACCAGCCACGTATTGCGGGCTTTGGGCTTGACCGAACAACAGGCCCGCAGCTCGATCCGCCTTGGCTGGGGCCGCTATACCAGCGAGGACGATCTCCGCACGGGCCTTGGCGCAATACTGTCGGCCACAGCAGCACAGGGGATCAACTGATGGTCGCAATCACCTTCGTCGGCGCGAACGGTCAGGAACAGCGCGTCGATGCTGCTGCGGGGGAAATTCTCCTCACCGTTGCGCAAGCGGCCGGGCAACCGCTCGAAGGGACATGCGAAGGGCAGATGGCGTGTTCGACCTGCCACGTCATCGTCGCGCACGAATGGTTCGATCGGTTGTCGCCCGCGAGCGAGGATGAGGAAGACCTGCTCGACCTCGCCGCCTATGCGACGCGCACCAGCCGCCTGGCGTGTCAGATCGTTCTGAACGATGGCCTCGACGGGCTGATTGTCCGTATTCCGTCGGGTGCCAACGACGCACGGCGTTGAAACCGGGACGAGGTTGCGCCATATGCGCCTCCGGAAGTCGGGCGGACGGGATTGTCGCCAACCTGGTCAGATCCGGAAGGAAGCAGCCACAACGATTTCGTCCCGGGTCGTTCCGGCTTCCACCGCGTCGCGCGGGCACGAAATAACCGCGTTATTTCGACCTCGCGCAAGCGCGGCCAGCAAAGCGCAGCTTTGACTGACGACGTGGCTTTGCCACGCCGCATCCTCACTCTAAGGTCTGCCCCATAGTGACCGAAGAATCCCCCGCCCTCGGCCTCGACATGCCGATGCAGCCGCGCGACGCGGGCTATCGCGTCCTGGCGCGCAAATACCGGCCACAGACTTTCGCCGAGCTGATCGGGCAGGAAGCGATGGTCCGCACGCTGGGTAACGCCATCAAGCGCGACCGCATCGCCCATGCCTTCCTACTCACCGGCGTCCGAGGCGTCGGCAAGACGTCGACTGCGCGACTGATTGCCAAGGCGCTCAATTGCATCGGCCCGGCGGGAAATGGCGGCCCGACGATTGATCCTTGCAACGTCTGCGAGCCGTGCATCTCGATCGCCGAAGGGCGGCACATCGACGTGATCGAGATGGACGCGGCGTCGAACACCTCGGTCGACAACATTCGCGAGATCATCGAGGCGGTGCGCTATTCGGCGGTGTCGGCGCGGTACAAGGTTTACATCGTCGACGAAGTGCACATGCTGTCGAAGAACGCGTTCAACGCGCTGCTCAAGACGCTTGAGGAGCCGCCGCCGCACGTCAAATTCATCTTCGCGACGACCGAGATCGACAAGGTGCCGGTCACCGTCCTGTCGCGTTGCCAGCGGTTCGATCTGCGCCGCATCCCGGCGGACTTGCTCGCCTCGCATTTCGCTTACGTCCTCGAGCAGGAACATGTCGTCTCCGAACCCGATGCGCTGGCGATGATCGCGCGCGCCGCCGAAGGGTCGGTGCGCGACGGTCTGTCGATCCTCGACCAAGCGGTGGCGCATGCCGACATGGACTCGGGCGGCAAGGTCACTGCCGATCAGGTTCAGGGGATGTTGGGGCTCAGCGATCGCGGGGCGTTGCGCCGCTTGCTGACGCATATCCTTGATGGCGACGGCAAGAATGCGCTGGCGATCCTCGGTGAACAGCATGCGCTGGGCGTCGATCCTGCGGGCGTCGTGCGCGGGCTGCTCGAACTGGTTCACGGCATCACGGTGACCAAGGTTGGCACAACCGACGATCCCGCGCTGCCCGCCGAAGAACGCGCCGCGCTCGCCGAATGGGCTGGGAAGCTCGGCCACGGCACGCTTCATCGCCTGTGGCAGATGCTGCTCAAGGGCCATGACGAGGTCGTGAAGGCCGCGGACCCGCGCGAAGCCGCCGACATGGCGGTGCTCCGCGCGGTCTATGCCGCGACATTGCCCGATCCAGGCGAACTGGCGCGGCGTATTGCCGAAGGTGGCGTTGCCGCACCTGCGGCCAGCCCGACGCCCGCATCGACCGCACCCGCCGATTTCGGCGCGCTGGTCGCGCGGCTCGAAGCGGGCGGGCGCTACGCCTTGGCGCAGTTGCTGCACGATAATGCCGGTTTGGTGCGCTATGCCCCGCCCGAATTGTCACTGCGCGCGACCAAGCCGCTCCCCGTCGATTTCGCGCGCGACCTGACTGCGGCGTTGAAATCATTTGACGGCATGATCTGGCAGGTCGGCCTTGCCGACGAACCCGCGTCCGCAACGCTCCTCGAACAGGAAAATGCCGCGCGGCTGGCGAACGAGGAGTTCGTCAAAGCGCAGCCGCTGGTCGCCGGCCTGCTCGAAGCTTTTCCGTCCGCCGAACTGACCGGCTGGACCCTCAACCGGAGTGACGCCGCATGAACCTCGACGACATCATGAAAATGGCCAGCAACGTCCAGCAACAGATGACCGACCTCCAGGCCGGACTAGACGATGTCGAAGTCGAAGGCGCGTCCGGCGGCGGGTTGGTCAAGATCAAGGCCAGCGCCAAGGGCCGCATCATCGGCGTGAGTATTGACAATTCGCTGATGCAACCGTCCGAGAAGACCATGCTCGAAGACCTCGTCGCCGCCGCAATCAACGATGCGCGCGCGAAGGCCGACAATGTCGCCGCCGACAAGATGAGCGAAGTGACGCGCGGCATGTCGCTGCCGCCCGGTTTCACTCTGCCGGGCTAACCGCGCTTGGGTACTGTCGACAAATGCTTGTCGCAGGTCATCGAGGTCGCGGTCGGGTTGGGGTTGTACACCGTCGTCAGGTCGCGATTGTCGCGCACCACCAGACTGGCGACATAAGTCAGCTTGCGCGCAGTATCGAGCCCGAAATTGATCACTGGCTGGTAATCGTAATTGATTTCGACAAAAATCACCGCGGAATTCGGCGGGGCGGTCACTTCCTGTCCCGGGGGCCCCATGCCGGTGAAACTCGTGCCCGTGCTGCCTTGATCCTGAACGCCATAGCTCGAATCCCAGCCGGCGCCCTGGCGTATACCCAGGCAGCGCTGCCACTTGATCCATTGGCCACCCTGCGGATTGACCTGGATGCTAGAGATGGTGATCCGTCCCCGCGTGCCCATGCTCATCGCCGCGCCCTGCATCTGCACGCCGACCAGCGCGTCGTTGATGTCCGCCTCGCGCAGTTGCTGCTGCGCCAGCGCGCTCTTCAGCCCGACGCGCGAGATGTTGTCGGCAAGTCCCAGCGCCATTTGGCTGACCTTGAGGTGTGCCAACGCGAGATTCGACATCTCGGTGCCATACACGCCGAGCGTTACGACCGCGCCAAGGGACATGGCGAACTCGATCGCGGCCATGCCGCGCTCGTCGCGCCTAAAGCGCCGGGTCAACTTGCGGATCAGGCGCATCGTGCAACCACCGTCGGCTGATTCTGCGTCGCATAAGGCTGGTTCTTCAGCGCGGTATCGGCGCTGATCGTCTGGTTGGGATCCCAACCCAGGAAGTTCGCGATCGGAAACAGTCGAGGATAGGTAACCGTGACCTTGTACAGCACCACATCGTCCGCGCCGCCATTGCCATTTGACGAGACGTTGGCATCCCACTGGCTGTTGCCATTGACGTCGTCATAGCATTCGCCAGCCTGTCGAATACCGTCGCCGTTCGTGTCGGTGAACGGCTCCCCCTCAACATCGCGATAGCGTGTGAGGAAGGTGCGCGAGAAGTTGAAGACGGCGTCGGGCGCGATCTGCAGGACCGAAGCCCTGACCTTGGCATCGTTGATCGCGATATTGTCCGCCCCCCCTTGCAGCGTCGTGTCGCGGCCGATCTTCTGGACCGAACCGGTCAGGATCGACTGGGCATATTCGCGGTGACACAAATCCATCCCGCCCAGCAATGCGATGCACATCAGTGGCAGCACTGCGGCGAATTCGATGATGGTCGTGCCGTCCTCGTTCTGGACGATGTCTGGCTTGCTCATTTGGAAAGCCTCAATTGTGCGATCTGGGTCGCGATTTCCTTGAACTTGTCGGTCAGCTGCGGCGCGCTATCGACGTAGAACGCCTTGCCGGGAGAGGCGCAGGCCTGCATCTCGGGGGTCAGTCCGCCGCCGCGGCCGAAGGCGATCATCCAAACCGTAATGTTGCGCGCTTTGGCGGCAGCACAGACGGCCTTGAACCGCGCATTGTGGTTGGCGGTCTGGTTGCCGATACTTCCGCCGGTCACCCGGCGATCGAGCTGTTCGACACCATAAGCACTGTACACGGTCGTGGTCGGTGCCATGAACCCGTCGGTCATGAAGATGATGTGCCGGTTCGGCGAGTTGCGCCCTGGCCAGGCAGCGGTATCGGCGCCGAACATCCCGGTCGGTGACAGCAGGCGCAGTCCCCAGATCATCCCGATATCGTGATACGTGCTGCCGGCGGGCTTGAAGTCCGCATCGTTGACGAAACTGCTGATGTCACTGCGGGACATTGTGGCGATCCGCGATGCCGACTTCATGCACGTCACTTCGTCGTTATAGCTGTCAAAGCTGCCGCTGATCCCGTTCGGCGTCGTGCTGTCCGAATAGGGATTTGGGTCGAGCGTCGCGGTTCCACTCGTCGTGGGTCCGTTCTGGTTGCGGTACCACATAACTTCGGGCCACACCGGACGCCACTTGGTCGTCGTGTCGCTTGCCGGAATGTCGGGATCGAGATCGGGCGGCAGGTTCGCGCTGTTGAAAGTCGTTGTGGCCGTCGTATCGCGTTCCTCAACGCACCCGCGCCATTTGTTCATCGATGTCGTGAACATGCTCGGATCCTGCACGCTGGCCCCATTGACGTAGGCGGAGACGTCGAAGTCCCATTGGCCATAGCGCCAGCGCGGCGTGACCGTCTGGCGATTCAGTTTGCAGGTGCCGCCGCTCGCCGCTGTCCAGCTGTTGAAGGTGTAGGTGTAAGCGGTGTTGCTGGTGTCGAACTTATAGTCGTTGGTCGGCCGCGGCAGCGACCGCGTGTTGTTCTGCGCGTTGCACGTGACGCTATCCACGCCGGTCGTCGTGACGACGACCGGCGATCCGGAATTGACGTCGCCGACCGCGCGGCGGCTCTGATAATGCCACTGCGTGACCAGCGAGCTGGTCGGCAGCAGCTTTCCGACATTGACCTGGGCATTATAGGGCACGAACCCGTAGCGAATGTGCGTCGACGGGTCGGCATTGGCGACCATCGTGTCGTAAAATGCCAGCACTGCGTCGCGCGTTGCCTGCATCTTCGATCCGGACTTTTCCGCGCTGTAGAAACCCGCCGAGCCGTCGGCGCGCGTGTAATTGACGTTGGCACCCGAACAGCTCGAATTGTCCGCCGGGGTGCAGGACATCGACCCCGTCGTGTCGAGCACGAACATGATGTCGGCGTCCGCGACGTCGAACCGCGCTTCGCAGGTCGTGCTAAGCGTCTTCTGCGTCTGACCAAAGCTGGCCATAACCGTCATCGGCACCGTTGCCGTGGCGATGCCGGAAACCTGATTGTCCGCCGTTTTGCTCGGCGTGAACAGCACCGACGTGGTGCCCATCCAGCCCGGCTTGAAATTGTTGCCAAAGAATTTTTGCGCCTGCGTCTGCGCGTTCGCGTCCAGCGTCGTCGCGTTGCTGTCCGCCAGGAACTTTCGCCCGGCGAGCACACCCGCGTCGCACGCCTGTTGCAGGCGGACCTTGGTCACGTACATCCGTGTCACGTCGATCGCCGATCCAGCGAGGACGATGGTTGGAATCATCGCTGCGGCCATGATTGCCAGCGTCGATCCGGCCTTGTCGCGGCGCAACCGGCCGAGCACGCCGCTATATCGGTTGACCTTGGGATATTCGCGCATGACGGCGTCCTGACTGAATTCGCAGGACGCCGATTGGACGATGAATGGATAAGGGCGGGCAAAAGAACGGAGTGAACTTTCCGTCAACCACAATCACTTGGCCCGTCGATATAGCGCTGGCGCTGAATTACGTCCGCGGTGAAGATCGCAACGATTTCACCGCCTTGCTGCGGTTCGACAGAACGCTGGCCACAACCGTATCGGGCGCGCGCGATCCTGCGCTGGCACAGCTAAGGCTGGCTTGGTGGCGGACTCAACTCGACGCGCCGGTGGCGGGGAGCGATGGCTATGAGGCGGTCGTCATGTTCGGCGCGAAGTTGATGCCGCTGATCGATGGTTGGGAACGCTTGCTCTCGCCGCTGCCGTTGGACGAAGCGGTCTTGCAGGATTACGCGAACGGACGTGGCGCGACGATATTCGCGCTGCTTGGGGGGCACGCGGCCACCGGAGCGGGGTGGGCACTGGCCGACTTTGCACGTCACTGCACCGATACGGAAACGCGAAGCCGCGCGCGCCGGATGGCGGACACGGCGCTGTCGCTACGCCTGTCAGGGCAGCCCAAACCGTTGCGCGTGATGGCTCGTCTGGCGCGCGCTGAAGCAATCACCCGCTGGACGCTGGTGCGCGCGGCGCTAGGCTGATTGTCGAAGGGGAAGAATGATGGGGCGATTTCTGGCGGGTGTGGCGGCAACCCTTGTGCTGGTTACCGCAGGACTGTTCCTGTGGAATGCGCGCGCCGACCGCCGCTCGCCCATTCCTGCGGCCCCGCAATCGCTGGCCGCAACGGGCAGCGGCGTCGAACTCGCGCCGCCACCCGAGGCGAGCGAAAAAACCCGCGAGGAAAAACGCTTTGCCCGTTATGACAAAGACCGCGACGGCGCGGTCGCCCAAGGCGAATATCTCGCCGGGCGGCGCAAGGGGTTCGACAAGCTCGACCTGAACCATGACGGTCGCCTCAGCTTCGAGGAATATGCGGTGAAGGGCGTCCAGAAATTCGCCGCCGCCGATAAAGACAAGAACAGCAAGCTCAACGCTGCGGAATTCGCCAGCATCCGCGTCGTCCGCAAAGCCAAGCCGAAGCACGATTGCCCGCCTACGCGGCAACCTGCTGAGGAAGAGAGCTGAGCCACGCGCCCAGATCGGCACGTGCGCGATCGGTGTAGGCGCGCTTGCGATCCTTCTTCTTGGCCTCGGGCGGGGGCGGGGGAAACAGTCCGAAGTTGACGTTCATCGGCTGATACGTCGCCGCGTCCGCGCCGCCCGTGATATGTCCCAGCAGCGCGCCGAGCGCCGTCGTCATGGGCGGCGCGCTGAACTCGCCCGCCGCGAACCGTGCCGCCATAAGGCCCACGGCGCAGCTCTCGATATACCCCTCGCAACCGGTAATCTGTCCGGCAAAACGAATGTGTGGCGCGGATTTCAGCCTTAACTCGCCGTCGAGTAGTACCGGCGACTTGATGAACGTATTGCGGTGCAGCCCGCCCAGCCGCGCGAACTCGGCATTCTCGAGTCCCGGGATGGTGCGGAACACGCGCACCTGTTCGGCATGTTTCAGCTTGGTCTGGAACCCGACCATGTTCCACAGCGTGCCCAGCGCATTATCCTGCCGCAGCTGCACCACCGCATAGGGCCAGCGCCCGGTTTTCGGATTGTCGAGCCCGACCCCCTTCATCGGCCCGTAACGCAGCGTCTCCGGTCCGCGCGCCGCCATCACCTCGATTGGCATGCACCCTTCGAAATAGGGCACGCCCTCCCATTCCTTATATTCGGTCTTTTCCCCCGCGATCAGCGCGTCGACGAACGCGAAATACTGATCCTTGTCCATCGGGCAATTGATGTAATCGGCACCCCCTTTGTCCCAGCGCGCGGCCATCCACGCAACGTCCATGTCGATCGAGTGATGATGAACGATGGGGGCGAGGGCATCGAAAAATGCCAAGGCGTCTTCGCCGGTCTGCGCGCGGATCGACTCCGCCAGCAAGGCACCGGTCAGCGGTCCGGTGGCGATGATCGCCGGTCCCTCGGGCAGCGCATCGACGCGTTCGCGCACCAAGGTCACATTGGCATGATCAGCCACCGCCGCCGTCACCGCGTCGCAAAACCCGTCGCGGTCCACCGCCAATGCCGATCCGGCGGGGACGCGATGCCTGTCCGCCTCGCGCATGATCAATGAACCAAGTGTCCGCAATTCCTGGTGCAGTAAGCCGACCGCGTTGCTCTCCGCATCGTCCGAGCGAAAACTGTTCGAACAGACCAGTTCGGCGAGCTTGTCGGTCTGGTGTGCGGGCGTGGCTTCGACCCCGCGCATTTCGGACAGGCGCACTTTCAACCCCGCCTCGGCCAGTTGCCAAGCGGCTTCCGATCCGGCCAGCCCGCCGCCAATCACCTGAATGTCATGCATCGCCCCGCTATAGCGTCCCCGTCACTCAGCGAAAGCGGCGCTCGCTGCGGTAATAAAGGTAGCTGGTGAACAAGGCCGCCGCGTTGAGAAAATGCCAGATGGCATGGCCCTGCACCAAACTCGACCCGCTGCACCACCGCCCGGTCTGGTCCAAAATCCAGATCGTGAAGGCAACCGCCTGCAACGCAATGCCCCATAAATACCATTGCACCTCGACGCGCGGACGGTGCGGCCGGGCGAGCCACAATTCGACGATGATGTCGGCGACGATGACCACTGCGAACATCCAGCGCCGCGTTTCGGGGACGACGATCAGCAGCCCGATCAGCACCGCACACATGACAAGGTAGATCGCCGCACTGGCGACGCTGCCCAGCTCGCGCCAGCGCTTGAAGGCGTAGGTAACCGTGAACGCGCTGAACAAATACATTCCCAGCACGTCGCCGAACTGGCCCCACAAGGTCAGCGTTGCGTGGAGCAGGAAACTGCCGATGCCGATAACGATTGCGGTCAGGCCGAACCAGATCGCGGCAAATCCGCAAAACGGCGTCCGGTTCGAACGCGGTCCACCGGCGAGCATCACCCACAGCCCGACAAACACGAACGACAGCGACGACCAGCTGTTTGCAGGCTGCAGCACCAATTGTCCGGTGCGCGGTATTTCGCAAAAACAATGCGTCGCCAGACAGGTCGCGGGCGCGAACATTGTCCAGTCGGGCCCAAGCATGGTCAGAATGAAATAGGTCGCGGCAGCGGCAAGTGCAGTCAGGAATAGCGCCAGCGCGCCGCGAAGGGCCATGCGCATTGCTAGCGCGTTCGTTTCAACCGGACCAGTGCCCCGTCGAACGCCTGCAAAAAGCGCGAGCGGTCCTCCTTGCCGAACGGCGCCGCGCCACCGCCAATCCCGATTCCTGCACGCAAATCCGCCATAATCGCACGTGTCGCGATCGCCGGGCCGATCGAGGCGGTGGTGAACGGCTTGCCGTTATGCGCAATCACCGTCGCTCCCGCTTTCAGGCACCGGTCGGCAAGCAGGATGTCGCCGGTAACCACCACCGACAGCGGACCGGCGCGCTCGGCGATCCAGTCATCCGCCTCATCGAATTTGTCGCCGACGATGATCCGCTCGATCAGAGAATGCACGGGAACGCGGAAGGGAGAATTGCTGACCACGCTGACCGGCACTTCATGACGCCAGGCGACCTTGTAGATTTCGTCCTTCACCGGGCAAGCATCGGCATCGACCAAAACGCGGACGGTGGGTTCTACGCTTCGGATGTCCAAAACATCGACCCCTTTGCCATCCAGCCGCAAGCTGCTCCCGTTACAATCAGCCCGAATGCTATTGGCTCACTTCCCGCGTCGCACACATACAAGCCACAGAATATCGCGGCTGTTGCGCCTCCAACGATCGCCCAACAGGCGCGCGGTCGTGCGATTGCGAGGTGATTTCCGAGAAAGACCATCGCGGACGCGCCAACAACCGAAATAAATCCACCGATGATGCCACCGACAAACATGGATATGGGCAGCAGCACGATAAAGCCTCCCAAATTACTCCCCGAAACTGTCACCGGATGCGGGACTTGGCCGTAAAGCGACGCCAATGCTGCGGTGCAGACGAACAATGGACCGGCCAGCAAGGCGGCGCGCATAACGCCGCCTGCCGGCGAACCGATCCGTTCCGCTCTCACGCCGCTGCCAGCTGACGATCGGTCAGCCATCCATTCACCTTGCGTCCGAAATGCGCAATCATCGCCATATTGAAGAAATGCATCGCACCCAGCACGATAACGGCGAGCCCGATCTTCGAGCTGAGGAACCGGATTGCCTCCGTCGGAGTCGTCGGTTCCGCGCCGAGCGAAAGAGTGAGCGTGATAAAGCCGATGTTCACGAGGTAGAATCCGACAACCAGTAAATGATTGGTCGAACGCGCAACCTGCGGATTATGCCCGAAGCATTCGATCAGGAAAACTTCGCCATTCTTCGAAAGGGTACGGGCGACCCAGATCGTGATACCGATGGTGACGACAAGATACAAAGCATAAGCAACCTCGGTCATGATATTCTCCTCTTTCAGTAAAAACAGAAATTGCCGCGCAAAAAAACTTAGCCATCTGGACGTTTTTTACGGCGCAATGGCGCAACAAAACGTGCCACCCGGCCACCGAGTTTCATCAAGGAAACCAACGTCGGCTTGGGCAGCACCCGAACCTGTTCGTACCAGCCTCCCAGCGTCCCAATAAACTCATGCATCCGCGCGATCCGTTCGCGGACATGAACGGGCAGGTCGTCATTCGCGCCGGCGCGCGCCGCCAGTTCGCCCAGAAAACCGATCGTTGGGTCGATCTCGCGACGCTTCCGTTCAGCGGCAATGCGCATGAGCATTTCCCACAAATCGGTCTCCGCCACGAAATGATCGCGACGGTCGCCCGTGACATGCGCGCGTCGGACGATGCCATAGCCCTGCAACTCCTTGAGCCCCGTCGAAACATTGGACCGCGCCAGCTTGAGCGCATCGACGATCTCGTCGGCAGGCAACGGGCGGTCGCTCAGATATAGGAGTGCGTGGATCTGGCTGACCGAGCGGTTGACACCCCAGTGTGTCCCCATCTCTCCCCAATGAAGGATAAACGCCTCGACTTCGGGTTGGGAAAGCAGCTTCACGACTCAGCCTATCGTTTCTGTAATTACAGAAATAGCTGAAGCACAGATATTCGTCAACTCTTATGTCGGTCACGGGGAAGGGGATCGACGAGCTTAATAAGGTGAGAGGGATCTACGACAGAAAACTCAATTAATTTGCGCTGCCCTCGGCCTCGTCGCCGCCGACGACCGCGCCGTCATCGGGTGCGAGTTCGGGCGTCCCATCGGTCAGCACCGCTTCGGCCTCTTCCTCGCCTTCCTCGATCCGCGCGGCTGAGACGACGTGTTCGTTTTCGGCGACGCGGAACAGGATCACGCCCTGCGTATTGCGCCCCGTCACGCGCACCGAACCGACCGTAGTGCGGATCAACTTGGCCTGATCGGTGACCAGCATCAATTGCTCGCCATTATGCGCCGGGAAGCTGGCCACGACCGGGCCGTTGCGGTCCGAACTGACGATGTTGGTGATGCCCTGGCCACCGCGATTGGTGCGGCGATATTCGAACGCCGACGTGCGCTTGCCATAACCATTGGCGGTGACGGTGAGGATGAAGTCCTCGCCCGCCTCGAACTCGGCCATGCGCTCGGGCGACAATGTGACCTCGCGTTCGCCTTCCTTCCACGGCGCCGCTTTGAGGTAATCCTCGCGCTCCTGCGGGGTCGCCGTAAAGCCACGCAGCACCGACATCGAAATCACTTCGTCGCCGGGGGCGAGCCGCGCGCCGCGTACGCCGGTCGAATCGCGGCTCTGGAATTCGCGCACATCGGTCGCCGCAAAGCGGATCGCCTTGCCCTGCTTGGTCGCCAGCAACACGTCGTCAGCCTCGGTCAGCAACGACACGCCGATCAGGCGATCGTCGGAACCGTCCTCGAACCGCATCGCAATCTTGCCGCTGGTGCGGATATTGGCGAACGCATCCATCGAATTGCGCCGCACCGAACCCTTGGCGGTGGCGAACATCACGTGCAGATCGCCCCAGCTTGCCTCGTCCTCGGGCAATGGCAGGACAGTCGAAATCGCCTCGCCCGCCGCGAGCGGCAGCAGGTTGATCATCGGCCGGCCCTTGGTCGCGGGACCACCTTCGGGCAGGCGCCAGACCTTCATGCGATAGACCTTACCCTCGGTCGAAAAGAACAGCACCGGGGTGTGGGTCGACGTGACGAACAGATGCGTCACGGCATCCTCGTCCTTGGTCGACATGCCCGCGCGACCCTTGCCGCCCTTATTCTGCGCGCGGAAGGTTTCGAGCGGGGTGCGCTTGATATAGCCGCCCATAGTCACGGTCACGACCATGTCCTCGCGCTCGATCAGGTCTTCGTCCTCGATCCCGTCGGCCGAACCGGCGATTTCGGTGCGCCGCGGGGTGGCGAAGGCATCGCGCACTTCGGTCAACTCGCCGCGCATGACGTCGTACAGCTTCACCCGGTCCGCGAGTATGCTAAGCAGTTCGGCAATACTATCTGCCAACGTGCGCAGCTCAGCACCGATTTCTTCGCGCCCCAGCCCGGTCAGCCGGTTGAGGCGCAGCTCGAGGATCGCGCGAACCTGCGTTTCCGACAGGCGATATTCGGCCTGATCGGCTTGCGGCTCGATCGCTTCGACCAACGCGATATACGGCGCGATTTCCCCGATCGGCCAGCTCCGCGCGAGCAGCTTTTCACGCGCATCGGCTGGGCTGGCGCTGCCGCGGATGATCCGCACCACTTCGTCGAGATTGGCAACGGCGGTCACCAGCCCGAGTAAGATGTGCGCCCGGTCGCGCGCCTTTGCGAGGCGGAATTTCGACCGCCGCGTGATCACCTCTTCGCGGAACTTGACGAATGCCTCGATCATGTCGCGCAGGTTGAGGAGTTCGGGCCGCCCGCCGCGGATCGCCAGCATGTTGCAGGCGAAGAAGCCTTGCGCCGGAGTGTGCCGCCACAATTGGTTGAGCACGACTTCGGGGGTCGCATCGCGCTTCAGGTCGATGACGATGCGCACGCCTTCGCGGTTCGATTCGTCGCGGATATCGCTGACGCCCTCGACCCGTTTGTCCTTCGCGGCCTCGGCGATTTTTTCGACCAGCGCATTCTTGCCTTGCTGATACGGAATTTCGGTCAGGATGATCGAACGCCGGTCGCCGCGTCCTTCCTCCAGCTTGTGACGACTGCGCAGCACGACCGAACCACGCCCGCTGGCATAAGCCGAACGGATGCCGGTTTGGCCGAGGATGATGCCGCCGGTCGGGAAATCGGGCCCCTTGACGATCTCGTTAAGCTGTTCGACCGTCACTCCACCATCGTCGATATAGGCGAAACACGCGTCGATCACCTCGCCGAGGTTATGCGGTGGAATATTGGTCGCCATGCCGACCGCGATCCCGCCCGCGCCGTTGACCAGCAGGTTCGGGAAGCGGGCAGGGAGCACTTGCGGCTCGCGCTCGCTGGCGTCGTAATTGGGCTGGAAGGTGACAGTGTCTTCGTCGATGTCCGCGAGCAACGCCTCGGCCGGTTTGGCGAGGCGCGCCTCGGTGTAGCGCATCGCCGCGGGGGTGTCGGGATCCATCGACCCGAAATTGCCCTGACCGTCGATCAGGGGCACGCGCATCGCCCAATCCTGCGTCATGCGGGCGAGGGCGTCGTAGATCGAGCTGTCGCCGTGCGGGTGGTATTTACCCATCGCGTCACCGACGATGCGGGCGCATTTGCGGTAAGCCTTGTTCGACGCAAAGCCGCTTTCATAGGCCGACCACAGGATGCGGCGGTGAACCGGCTTCAACCCGTCGCGCACGTCGGGCAACGCACGCGCGACGATCACCGACATCGCATAATCGAGGTAGCTCGCCTTCATCTCGTCGACGATGTTGACGGGTGAAATGTCGGACGGGTCGGTGATCACGGGGGCGTCGGTCATGGAGGTGAAATGAGACTCTCTTAGTGGTCTCCGCGCCCTAGCGCGCACACGCGCGCGAAGCCAGCAAAAGCACCCCGGGGAACATGCCGGTTCAAAGGCGGTTAAGGACCTGACCCGTCAATGGCGGCAACGCTTGTTTCGGCCCGCCCGCGAAGGTAGGCGCACGGGCAAAGGCTTTGAGGAGAGAAGACAATGAAGTTCGCATCGACGCTCGCTCTGGCGGTCGCCGCGCTTGCCGCCGGCAGCCCGGCGCTTGCCGCCAAGAAGGACGCGCCAGCTGCTGCCGCACCAGCGGCGTTCCAACCGCAATTCAGCAAGCCGTTCCGCGCCGCCGCCGGACCGGTTCAGGCGGCGCTGAAGGCGCAGGATGCAGCGGGTGCAAAGACCCAGATCGACGCGCTCGAAGCCGTCGCCTCATCGCCTGACGAAAAGTTTTACGTCGCGCAGTTCCGCCTTTCGCTGGCCCAGATGACCAAGGACACGGCGGCACAATCCAAGGCGTTGGATGACATGATCGCGAGCGGCAGTGCCGCGGTGAATGAGACGCCCGGCAAATACAATTATTACAGCGGTATATCGGCGTATCAGGCCAATGATTACGCCAAGGCGGCGATGCGCCTGAAGCCGGCGTCGGATGCCGGTTACAAGGCGGACGACCTCAATATCATGCTGGCGGATGCGAGCTTTCGCACCGGCCAGACGGCGCAGGGTACTGCCGCTGCGGACAAGGCGATCGCTGAAAAGAAGGCCGCTGGTCAGCCAGTACCCGAAGCCTGGTATCGCGTCGTCGTGTCGCAGACCTACAAGGCCAAGGACTATCCCACAACCAATCGCTATATGCGGCAGTTGATCTCGGCTTATCCGACCCCGACAAACTGGCGCGACGCGTTGGTTCTGTATCGTGACTCCGCAAAACTCGACCCAGCCACCGCAACCGACGTTTTTCGTCTGATGCGCGCAGCCAAGGCGCTCGATGGCGAGCGCGATTATTATGAATACGCCCTCTACGTCGATCAACGCGGCCTGCCTGGCGAAGCCAAGGCGGTGATCGACGAAGGCTATGCGCTGGGAAAAGCGCCGCGCACCAGCAAGGCCTTGGCGGACATCTACGCCTCGTCCAGTTCCAAGGTAGCGGCTGACCGGGCGTCGCTTGCCTCTGCCGAAAAAGCGGCGGCGGCAGGCGCCAATGGTCGCGTCGCCGCGAATACCGGTGACGCCTATCTCGGCTATGGCGACGATGCCAAAGCAGCGACCCTTTATCGCCTCGCGCTGCAAAAGGGCGGTGTGGATGTGGATGCGGTCAATACGCATCTGGGCATTGCCCTCGCGCGTCAGGGACAGGCGGCCGAAGCTAAGACTGTCTTCAGCCTCGTCAAAGGTCCGCGTGCCGAGATCGCAAATTACTGGATGACCTGGCTCGATCAGAAAGCAGGAACGCCCGCCGCGTAGCTGCGGTTGGATGTGCGACACGGGATTTACTCCCGTGTCGCCTTCGGCTTTAGGTGCGACGCGCGTGGGGCCTGTAGCTCAATTGGTTAGAGCCGGCCGCTCATAACGGCTTGGTTGCGGGTTCGAGTCCTGCCGGGCCCACCGCGCAGTTCGCGCACGGATTAGCGGAGCTAAGAGCGAGCCGCCCAATGCCGGACGGCGTCGCCATGCGACGACCGACAACGCGGCTTTGCCGCGGCGAGCAATCCGAGTCTGAATGCGCCGTGGCAGAGCCACGTCGTCGATTAGCGTATGACGCCGTCGGCCGCGCTTGGCCGCCTCGACCGCTGCTGCGCTGCGGCCCGCGCGATGGTCGGGGAGACAGGATTCGAACCTGCGACCCTCTGTTCCCAAAACAGATGCGCTACCAGGC
Source organism: Sphingomonas antarctica (assembly GCF_965137005.1). Classification (NCBI taxonomy): domain Bacteria; kingdom Pseudomonadati; phylum Pseudomonadota; class Alphaproteobacteria; order Sphingomonadales; family Sphingomonadaceae; genus Sphingomonas; species Sphingomonas antarctica. The sequence goes on from NZ_CBCRXM010000004.1 coordinate 256,908, forward strand.
TGCGCCACTCCCCGACATCGAACAGGTAGGCGATGCTCCCGGCATCGTCTAGATCATGCGGGGCATGATCGACCTGATCGACGCCCTTGGCACGGTAAAGCTTGGATGGCCAGCGCACCACGCACGAAAAAGGGCGCCGGGGGTGCTCCCGACGCCCTCGAATTCGAAACCGAGAAGCTTACTTCTTGGCTGCGTCGTGGATCGCATCGGCCTTGTTGACCGAAGCATCCTTCGCCGCGTCGGCCGCGTCGTGAAGGTTGTCGGCAGCATTGTCCGCAGCCGCTTCGCCGGCGGTGGTCGTCGCGTTGTCGGCAACCGCTTCCATGTTCTCGCCGGCATTGTCCAGCGCGGCTTCCTGGTTGTCACCAGCAGCCAGCGTGGCGTTTTCAGCCGGGGTCTTCTTCTCGCACGCGCCGAGCGTCATCAGGCCGGCGGCGCCGAGGATCAGGACCAATTTCTTCATAGCGTATTCCCCTGTGGGTTATGCAGTGCGCGCTCGGCCCTTGCCGCCGCGGTCGGTTGAATGACGGGTGGAGAAACGCGCGTCAATACGGATGGTTGCAGTCGCATTACGGCTTTGGCGCGGGCGCCAGCGCTTCCGGCGCATTGGCCACAACCGCCAGCATCGCCGTCCACGCCGCGACATTCTGGCGCAACTGAACCGGATCGATCCGGTCGAGCGTATCGTCGGCAGAATGGTGCGTGTCGAAATAACGCGTGCCGTCCTGACGCAGATCGACGACCCAGGCACCCTTGGCGATCGTGGCCTCGACGTCGGAACCGCCATGCGCCTCGCCTGGTCCCGCAGCGATACCCAATGGCGCGAGCGCTTCGGCGAGGCGCGCCTTGATCCCTGCAGCCGCCGGCGGCAGCTTGGTGTTGAATTGCCACACGCGATCCGCGCCGAAATCCGATTCGGCGGCGAACACATTATTGTCGGCACCGTGCGACTGTTGGTAGCCATCGCCGTCGCGCCCGCCGCCGATTTCTTCCGAGCCGAACCACACGACGCGGATCGTCCGCCGCGGCTTGATCCCTGAATCGAGGATGTGCTTGGCAGCGGCGGTGGTGATCGCCACGCCCGCGCCATCGTCGATCGCGCCGGTCGCCAGATCCCAGCTGTCGAGATGCCCGCCGATCACGACGACGCCCGCCGCCGGATCGCTGCCCGGGATTTCCGCAACGACTTGTCCCGAGGTCAGCACGCCAGCGTTGCGTGGGGTCAGCGTCAGATGGATTCGCACTGGCCCGCGCGTCGTCAGCCGCTCGATCAGCTCCGCATCGGGCACCGACAGTGCTGCGGCGGGGATGGGGGCAACGCCCTTGGCGAAATTCGTCACCCCGGTGTGCGGCATGCGGTGATGATCGCTGCCGACCGAACGGATCAGGATCGCCACCGCACCCTTCGACGCGGCAACCCCCGGCCCGGCAAAGCGGATTGGCCCGAACGCGCCATAGCTCGATCCATCCTGCGTTGGGGCCATGCGATGCGTGACGAAGGCGATCTTGCCCTTCAGGCTCCCCGCCGGTGCCGCCTGGAGCTGCGCCAGGCTGTCGAACCGCACTATCTCCGCGGTAATCCCGCCCGCCGGTGTCGCGCCGCTGCGGCCCAGCGCGGCCAGTGCCAGCCGCTGCGGATTCGGCCCGACGATTTCGCCCGCTTCCTCGCCGCGCACCCAGCCGTCGATCTTGAACTCGTCGATATGCACATTGGCAAAACCCAGTGCCTTGAGCTTTGCGACTCCCCACTCGCGCGCATGGCGTTCGGCCACCGATCCTGCGGGCCGTGCTCCGATTTCGGAAGTCAGCCCCTCGACCAGATCCCACGCCACCGTGTCGTTCAAAGCACCATCACGCAGCTGCGCGACGGCGGCGGCATCGGGCGCGGTCTGCGCCATCAAAGGAAAGTGCAGGGCGGCAAGCGCAAGCGCGACGAGTCTCTTCATGCCGCAGTCGCTAGCCAGCGCGGCAGGCAAAGGGAAGGCGTGTTCACGCGAAGGCGTGAAGCCGCGAAGAAGATGCATTCCTTCGCGGTTTCGCGCCTTTGCGTGAATCAGGTTTCCTGCTGCCCACGGCGCCTCGACGTTTGCCAAAAAGCGCCTCGCGCCCTACATGTGCGGTAAGCGATTTCCCACATCACCGAACCGAAAGACCCGACCCGATGGCCGCGCAATACGCCTATGTCATGAAGGACATGACCAAGACTTTCCCGGGCGCGCAAAAGCCCGTGTTGAGCAACATCTCGCTGCAATTCTATCAGGACGCCAAGATCGGCATCGTCGGCCCCAACGGCGTCGGCAAATCGACACTGATGAAGATCATGGCCGGCATCGACACCGATTTCACCGGTGAAGCCTGGCCCGGCGAGAACATCACCGTCGGCTATCTGGCGCAGGAACCGCAGCTCGATCCGACCAAGAACGTCCTCGAAAACGTCAAGGACGGCGCGCGCGAAACGGCCGACATGGTCGATCGGTTCAACGCCATTTCGGCGGAGATGGGCGATCCGCAGGACGATACCGATTTCGACGCGCTGATGGCCGAAATGGGTGAGCTTCAGGAAAAGATCGACGCGGTCGATGGCTGGACGCTCGACAACCAGCTCGAGATCGCGATGGAGGCGCTGCGCTGCCCGCCGTCCGACGCGCCGGTCGAAAACCTGTCAGGCGGTGAACGCCGCCGCGTCGCGCTCACCCGGCTGCTGATCCAGAAGCCGTCGATCCTGCTGCTCGACGAACCGACCAACCATCTCGACGCCGAAAGCGTCCAGTGGCTCGAAAACCATTTGAAGGAATATCCCGGCAACGTGCTGATGATCACGCACGACCGCTACTTCCTCGACAATGTCGTCAACTGGATCCTCGAACTCGATCGCGGGCGTTACTATCCATACGAAGGAAACTACTCCACCTATCTGGAAAAGAAGGCAAAACGTCTCGAACAGGAAGACCGCGAGGACGAGGGTCGCCAGAAAGCGATCAAGGACGAACTCGACTGGATTCGCCAATCGCCCAAGGCGCGCCAGACCAAGTCGAAGGCGCGTATCCGCGCGTTCGACGAACTGGTCGAGAAGCAGGGCGAACGCCGTGCGGGTGCCAACCAGATCCTCATCCAGATCCCCGAACGCCTCGGCGGCAAGGTGATCGAGGTGAAGGGCGTCAGCAAGGCGTATGACGACAAGCTCCTGTTCGAGGACCTGTCCTTCACGCTCCCGCCCGGCGGCATCGTCGGCGTCATCGGCGCGAACGGCGCGGGCAAATCGACGCTGTTCAAGCTGATCACCGGCCAGGAAACCCCCGATACCGGCAGTGTCGATATCGGCCCGACCGTCCATCTCGGCTATGTCGACCAGTCACGTGACGCGCTCGATCCGGGCAAGAACGTGTGGGAAGAAGTCAGCCAGGGCGCCGACCGCTTCACCTTCGGCAAGGCCGAGGTGAACACCCGCGCGTACGTCGGCGCGTTTAACTTCAAGGGCACCGACCAGCAGAAGAAAGTCGGCCAGCTATCCGGCGGCGAACGCAACCGCGTCCACATGGCCAAGATGCTGGCGACCGGCGGCAACGTCCTGCTGCTCGACGAACCGACCAACGACCTCGACGTCGAAACCCTCCGCGCATTGGAGGAGGCGCTAGAAAGCTTCGCCGGCTGCGCCGTGGTCATCAGCCACGACCGCTTCTTCCTCGACCGCCTCGCGACGCACATTTTGGCGTTCGAAGGTAACAGCCACGTCGAATGGTTCGAAGGCAATTTCGAGAGTTATGAAGAAGACAAACGGCGCCGTCTGGGTGATGCGGCGGATCGACCGACGCGGGTGGCGTATAAGAAGCTGACGCGGTAATCGCCGCTCAAAAGGTTTCCGCAGGTAAGATCGGCGCCTTTTTCAAATGCACGTCACCCTTACCTATAATGGTCAGGGTAACCCCTTCGCCTGCTTGTAGCAATTTTCCAACCGTTGCATCGTCAAATCCCTTAATCGGAATGGCATTTATGTGGGAAATCACCATGCCTGACACGATACCAGCAGATGATGCTGCACTTCCTGGCTCCACTGCCCCGATATATGCGCCATCGGGCACCGCTTTAAATGCGATTCCAAGTCGAGGTTTGGACGGATCGATAGGAACGGCGGCTGCCTGTTGAGCAGACATTGGCGGCAATAAGCCTTGGGCGATCGCTTTCTCGCATCCTATGCCGACAAAGTCGTAATCTCCGGAACCAACCTCAGAATAAACGATACGGCTGTTATTATAGACGACCACAAAACGCCGCGCGCCGACATAGCCACCCATACGGTTTCCCGATTATCCCTTTCACACACCTAGGGGCGGGCGGCATTTCCAACAAAGTCCAGTTCCAGTTTTAGCCGTTGCGCGTTTCTCGCGAGCCAGCTGATTGTGCACTCTACCGCAGCTTTGGTATTGTGCCGACCGATCACAAGCATCGCTTCACGGTCGTCCAGCGGATCGTGTCGAATGTCCTTTGCCCGACAGCGTCGTGCCGCTTGCGTTGCCTCCGCTGCGCTGGCGTTCGATCCCCGCACGTTCATCAATTCGGGATAGCCGGCCAAAGCCGCCGCCATTGCCAGTAGCCCGATCATAGATGCCCCCTGATTGTCCCTGACTCGCATAGCAGCGCGACAGCCCTTATGCATCCCGTCGATGGCCGAAACGCTCGCTGAATTGGTGACCGCCGATAAGATGATTGCCGCGCCAGCGGAGTGGTCTCGCGTAAACCGTTGCCTTGAGTTGAAGCTGCCCCTTGAGATCGCCGGGCTGGTCGAAGAGCAGTTCTTTTTCCGTGCGACGGCGCTCGCGCAGCTTCCCGATGAGCAAGTGACCTTTCAGCTTGAGTATCACGGCACCAACATACCCGGCGGCAACGGGCCGCTTTGTCGCTTCGAATGGAACCCGAAAAAGCCTCACGACAACAAGGGCCGGGGGCCTGTCGAGCTAAGGTTCTTCACACAAACTGGCTCCCATTTTCACTCTTTCGAAGACAACTGGTGCGAAGCCAACGGCGCGCTATTGCGCGACAACTTGCCGATATCGCGACCCATTTCGCATGATATTCAAGGGTTTACCGAATGCCTTGAGTTCGTTGGGAATCTGTTCAGAATCAAGAGCATAGGTGTTGTCAAAACGCCCGAATGGGTGCTAGATTTGGGTGTGTGGAATTGACATGGAAACTTTGACGAAAAGCGCCTTTGAAGACGCGGTTTCCAACGCCGTCCAGCGGCTCGCGTTCGTTCGCCATGAAGCGAGCGGGTCGTTCGTCACCACGTCGAACACCTATCCGAGCGGCGGTTCGGTCGTCGTTTGGATTCGGCGCGAGGCTCCGCACTTTTTGGTCTCGGACTTCGGGTTCGGATATCAAGAGTGTTCGATCATGGGCGCTGACCGCCGCCAGTTTTCAAAGCGGGCAGCGCCGATCGCCGAAGCCGCAGGCATTAATCTCACGCCGGATGGTGCATTCGAAGTGATGGTCACCGAGGGGCAGCTTCAGGGGGCGATCAAGGCCGTCGCAAACTGCTCACAGGAAGTCGCCATCAAGTTCGCTCACCGCATGTTTCAGCGGCAACGCGCCGACGTTGGAACTATCGTGTTTGAAAAGCTGGAACGTCTGTTCGGCGATAAGAACGTGGCGAAAGAGATCGACTTCGTGGGAGCGTCCAGTTCTCATTGGCGGATCGACGTTCGGGTGCAGCGTGGCGACATGATTGCGCTGTTCGATACAGTCACGCCCTGGGCTCAATCTGTAGCGTTCACCTTGGCAAAATTCGGCGATATCAAGCTGCTGGAAAGCGCGCCTGCGCGAACTGCGGTGCTTGCCTCAAAAACCGGTTACGGGACGTGGATGACCGCCTTGGCGCAGACGGGGAGCATCATACAGGCGGCGGCGAATGACGACGCCTACACGCGGGCAGCGCGCCTTTCCTTATGAGCGCGCGCCTCACACTTGCCCAAGCTATCGCAGCGGGTCGCGTTGAAGACTTTGCTGCCCAAGCTGAGGGGGACGGCATCGGCCCTGCCCCACGCGCTGCATTCGATGCACTGATTGGCGCTACAGTGCGCCGACCAGAAGATCGAACATCCCGTTCACCCGCGCGCGGTGGTTCGCGCGGAAAGTAAACTCCGACAGATAGCGCGGCAGATATTTTGGGCTGACCGCAACGTGCGTCGAACGGATCGACGCTTTGAACAGCCGCCAGAAGCCCTCCACGCTGTTGACGTGATGGTTCACGCCGGTCGTGTAGTCGTAGTAGGCGTATTCCTTCTGACCGTGCTTCACGGTGCCGTGCTGATACCCGTCGCCAGTGAGTAAGTTGTAGCTGTAGAGTTCGTCGGTCGACACGACTGAACCGGCTTCAACCTTGTCCAGAACCACGGCGCGCAGGGTCTCTTTCTTGACGTTCGGGATGACTTGCGCAGCCATACGACCGTCACGCGCCACGAGACCCATAACGATGGTCTTGTTCGGGGCACCACGACCGCGCTTACCGCCCGACGTGCGACCGCCGATGTAGGCTTCGTCCAGTTCGACGTGGCCCGAAAGCAGCGCGTCAAAGGTCTGCGCCTTTTCGGTCAGCTTGCGGATTTGGTCGCCGATGCGCCACGCGGTCTTATACGTCACGCCAAGCTGGCGTTGCAGTTCCTTGCCCGAGACACCGTGGCGCGTCGTGCAGAACAGATACATGGCATAGAACCACGAAACGAGCGGCGTCCGCGTGTCGTGCAGGATGGTGTTGGCAGTCGGCGCGATCTGAAACCGGCACTCGGGGCAGGCATAGACGCGGCGCTCGCGCAGCTTGTGGAACGTGACGCCGACCGTGCCGCAATCAGGGCAATCCATTGTCGTGCCGCCAAAGCGAACCGCCATGATGTGCTCAAGGCAGGCGTCCTCGTTCGGGAAGCGCGCGAAGAACTCGCGGACGTTGAACTCGGGGGAGGCGGAAGGGCTGCGCTTCGTCATGCCCTCTAACTAGGGAATGGTGCAGGGTGTGTCAAGGGGATAATCGGGTACGGTTTTTGCCGTTGACCAAGCCACATGTGAACCAGCCGGGAATTTTCTTTGAAAGAACTGGTTTCCAATAGCCGCCGGTTAAACCTCGATCCCAAGTAATTTGGGCAGCGCCCGGATCAAAAAAACCTGCCAGTAACACTGGCTCGGCCAATTCTTTAAAGGCGGCGAATGATATGGGAGCGGGGCCTGGATTGATCGGCGCGTCGTCTTTCTTTGCTTCCGCAGCCGTTGCAATCAGGCTTCCAGCTAGCAGCCAAGCTCCGCGCATGCCCATTTTCCCCATCTATCAGTATCAATTTCCAACGATAAAGCGCGATCACGCGGTGCTTGCAAGGCGGCGGCTCAAAGGGTTTTTGCTAGCGTCGCATAAACATCAAAAACCTTGCACAAATCCGCGCAGAATTGCATATTCGCGTCATGCCTCAGCTTAACATCTCCGTCCCCGATGGCCTGAAGGATTGGGCCGACGCCCGCGTCGCCGAGGGCAGCTATGCCAGCGCGAGCGATTATGTCCGCGACCTGATGCGCCGCGACCGCGAGCGGCGCGAGCAGCTTGCACGGCTGCAAGCCGAAATCGACATTGGCCGCGCTTCGGGTGTCGATCCGCGTCCGGCGCGGGAAGTGCTGGCCGAAATCCGCGCCAAGCATCTTGGCACGGGTTGACGTCAGCGCCGCCGCGCGCGGCGACATCGACGACATTATCGGCTTCAGCGTTGAGCGCTTTGGTCGGGACATAACCGACCGGTATATTGCCGGTCTCGACGAACTTTTGGGGCGGCTCGAACTCTACGCCGAACTGGGCTCACCCTATGTCGACGTCGCCCCGCCGCTGCGCGCAATCTCGTACCGCAGCCACAAGCTCTATTACGATTACGATGGTGCGATCGTCACGATTGTTCGCGTGCTCCATCAGTCGGCGGACGCCTCGGTCGCGCTGACAAACTAGGCGCGTAACTTTTCCCTTCCAAAATAGGGAATCGAAGCTGACGTGACCCCCGTTTCTTCATCCAGTTGGAACTAGAGACCGGCCCCTCGAAGGGACGGACAGATGAAGCGGAAGCATTTCACGGAAGAGCAGATCATTGGCATCCTGAAGGAGGCCGAG